>NZ_JAKSYR010000055.1:0-91274 GCF_022829705.1 Methylobacterium sp. E-025 | reverse complement strand
GAAGACCAACCTGTTCTACGTGCCCACCAACCACGTCTGCATGGACTACGAGCCGTTCCGGGTGACCTACACCCCGGGCCAGCCCTACGTCGGTGCGACCCTGTCGATGTACCCCGCGCCGAACAGCCATGGCGGCATGGGCAACTTCATCGCCTGGGACGGCGTGAAGGGTAAGATCGCGTGGTCCGATCCCGAGCAGTTCTCGGTCTGGTCGGGCGCCCTCGCCACCGCCGGCGACGTTGTCTTCTACGGCACGCTGGAAGGCTACCTGAAGGCCGTCGACTCCAAGACGGGTAAGGAACTGTACAAGTTCAAGACCCCGTCGGGCATCATCGGCAACGTGATGACCTACACCCACAAGGGCAAGCAGTACGTCGGCATCCTGTCGGGTGTCGGTGGCTGGGCCGGCATCGGCCTCGCGGCCGGCCTGACCGACCCGAACGCCGGCCTCGGCGCGGTGGGCGGCTACGCCGCCCTGTCGAGCTACACCAACCTCGGTGGCCAGCTCACCGTGTTCGCCCTGCCGAACTGATCGGTCGCGAACACCAAGGAGCCTAGGGTGCCGGCGCGGGTCCTCCGCGCCGGCATTTCCCTGTCCGCACCACCCTTCGCCCGGAGCCCGCGTGATCGCCTCCCCAGTACCCCCGCCGGGGCGATGTCTCGTCCTCGTCCGCCATGGCCAGAGCCAAGCCAACGCCGACGGCCTTTTCACGGGACTGCTCGACTCACCCCTCACCGAGCGGGGCCGACAGGAAGCCTGCTCGGCCGGGCTGCGGCTCAAGGACGAAGGATTTCGCTTCGCCTCAGCCTTCACGTCGACCCTCGCGCGGGCCATCGCGACCTCCCGGCTGGCGCTCGATGCCCTGGGGCAGGCCGATCTGGTGCCCCTCCGGGATGCCGCCCTGGACGAGCGCGACTACGGCGACCTCAGCGGCCTTGGCAAGCAGGGCGCCTACGAACGTTTCGGGGCGGAGCGGATCGAGGGCTGGCGGCGCTCCTACAAGGGTCAGCCGCCGAACGGCGAGAGCCTCCGGGACACCGTCGCCCGGGTCGTGCCCTTCCACCTAAGGCATATCCAGCCGGCGGCGATGCGCGGTCCAACGCTGGTCGTCGCCCACGGCAACTCGTTGCGGGCCTTGGTGATGGTGCTCGAAGGACTGGGCCCAAGGGAAATCGAATCCGTCGAGATCGCGACCGGATCGATCCGGGTCTACGAGTTCGGTCCGGATACCACCATCGCATCCCGCCGCATCATCGACTGAGCTCCGGCTCCGTGCCCGTTCCGGATCGAGCCGGTGCGGCCTCGGCTACTTCCCGCTCGATCTCGCCGCGGGATTGAAGCCAGAGGGCGAGGATCCAGCAGGACACCGCCCAGGCCGCGCCCACGCACCATCCGGCGAGGACATCGCTCGGGTAGTGCACGCCGAGGTAGATCCGGCTCAGCCCAACCGCCACCGTCAGGAACACGCTCAGGCCCATGAAGTACGACTTCATACGGCGGTCGGCGCTCCCTCGGGTCAGGAGGACGCCGAGTGTCAGGAAGGTGACGGTTGCAAGCGTTGCGTGACCGCTCGGGAAGCCCGGCGTGAAGACCCGCACCGCGTTCGGGAAGTCCGGCCTGGGCCGGTCGATGCCGTACTTGAGCAAGGTGCTTGCGATTGCGCCGCCGAGGACCGCGGCCACCATCACCATCGCGAGGCCGCGCTTGCGGACCAGCATGAGGTAACCAACGGTCGCGGCCGAAAGGAAGCCGAGGAAGACGAAGCTTCCCAGCGCGGTGACGTCCCGTCCCGTCTCCTGCACCCAGGCCGGTCCTATGGGGATGGCGAGATCCTTGCCCGTTCGAAGCGCGGTGAGCACCGCCAGGTCGAACCGTGCTGTTCCGCCCTCGATCACCTCGTCGGCGAGAAGCCCGAAGCCGAGGAGCAGTGCCACGACGAGGAAGGCGCCCGCCGCCAGCCCGAAGTCGCGCTGCCCCATGCGTGCTAGGAGCGATGGGGTGATCTCGGCGGCCTTGATCTCATCGGTCGCGACCGGCAGCGAGGGCCGGGTCATCGCGGCGCCCCGGAACGCCTGAGGACGCTTTCCACCAGGATCAGGCCTAGCCCTCCGAACAGGAAGATCGCGGCCGATGTCGTGCCGGCCTGTCCGTAGGCGCGCACCAGCCAAGCCGCCCCGACCCAGGCGACGATGGAGGCGGCGAAGCCGACATCGTCCACGACCAATCCCAGGAGTTCGCGAAGGACGGTTCCGAGCCAGTGCATGCGGATGCCTAGAGGTTGGGAAGGGGACGAAGGGCGGCGGCACGTCGACGGCACGTCGGCACGGCCAGAACCGAGAGGCCGAGGAAGCCCGCGGTCAGCGCCGCGACCGCCCAGTCGCCGCCGGGCCAGTCGAGGCCGATGCCCTCGCCGACCCAGAACGCGCCGAAGGCCGACAGGAGGACGCCGACCGTGAACTTGAGCGTGTTCTCCGGCACCATCGACAGGGGGCGGTGAAGCGCGACGCCGAGCGCCACCACGACGATCAGGGCGCCGAGCGCCCCGAGGCTGGCGGGGACCAGGAGTCCCGCCCCGCCCGCACCGACGGCGACGACGATGAAGACGACTTCCAGGCCTTCGAGCATGGTGATCTTGAAGGCGGTGGTCACGGCCACCGCATCCCATCGAAGGCGGCCGCCGCCTCCGGTGCCCAGCGCGGCCGCCTGCTTGCCGTAAGCCTCGTCCTCGTCGTGCAGGGCGATGACCCCGGCGGAGCGGAGGATGGCCTTGCTCAGCCAACGCATGCCGAACAGCAGCAGCAGGCCGCCGACGACGAGTTGTACGTCCCGCAGGGGGATGCGGGTCAGCAGTGGGCCGAAGAGCAGCACGATGGCAAGGAGGACGGCGAGGGCGCCCGCGGCGCCCGCGAGGGCGTTCCGCCAACCCCGGGTCGCGCCGACGGCGAGCACGATGGTGAGGGCCTCGACGAACTCGACGATGGAGGCGAGAAACGCCGCAAGTGCCGTGGGCCATGCATGCACCCAGTCGATGGCCATTCCGATCCTCCCTGCCACTCGACCGCTTGGCCGGACGCGGTTTCCGTCGGGAGGAAATGTCGCTCTTGCTACCGATGTCAACATCATTGTAGAAAATGCTACATCATGGTTCCAAACGGGGCACCACCGACTGGCGGAGTCGAAGCCGATGGCGGACGAGTTCGGCGACACGGTCCGGCGGCTGATGCCATCCCTGTCCCCCGCCGTTGCCCGGGTTGCGGGTTACCTGGATCAGAACCGGGCGACGGTTCTCGCAAGTTCGGCCCAGCAGATCGCCACGCATCTCGCGACATCGGACGCGACCGTGATCCGCGCCGTCCAGGCGCTGGGGTTCGATGGCCTGCCCGATCTCAAGCAGGCGCTCGCCGCCGGACTCGACGGCCGACGGACGCCGGCGACCGACATGCGTCGAACGCTGGCGGAAGTCGGCGCCACCACCGGCGATGCCATCGATGCCGTGCTGGAAGCGCACCGGGAGGGGATGGAAGCGCTCCGGACCGAGGACGGACGCGCGGGTATCCTCGCGGCGGTCACCGCCCTGCATCCAGCGACCCGGATCGGCGTCTTCGGGATCGGCCCCTCCGCGCATCTTGCCCGGTACGTGGCCTTCCAACTTACGCGCTCGGGACGGCAGAGCCTGCTTCTCGATGCGACGGGATGGTCGCTGGCCGACCAGTTGCTGGGCCTGCATGCCGACGACGCGGTCGTACTCCTGGCCTACGGCAAGCCCTACCGCGAGGTGCAGGCCGTGATGGGCGAGGCGCACCGTCTGGGCCTGCCCGTGGTCCTCGTGACCGACACGGAGACCAGCACCATCGCCCGCAAGGCCACGGTCGTGCTGTTGGCCCGTCGCGGCCGCGCGAACCAGGTCGCCCTTCACGCCACCACGCTCGTCGCCCTGGAGGCCGTCATCCTCGGCCTGGCCGCGGCCGACCGCGACACCGCCCTTCGGCAACTCGCCAACCTCGACCGGCTGAGGAAGCTGATCGGGTCCTGAGCGGCAGCCGTGACGCCGCCGACCCATCGACCTGACGGAGGACCCATCCATGGCCGACGACCGAACCGGTATCGAAGTGAGCAAGGTCCCGGAGATCACGCTGGCCTTCTGGGGGATCAAGATCGTTGCCACGACCCTGGGCGAGGTCGGCGGCAACGCCGTCACCCTGACGTTGGGTCTGGGCTACCTCGTCGGCACCCTGATCTTCGCGACCCTCCTGGCTGTCGCCGTGGCGGCCCAGATCAACGCCAAGCGGTTTCACCCGTCCCTGTACTGGGCCGTCATCACTGCGACGACCTTGGCGGGAACGACGATGGCCGATCTCTTCGACCGGTCGCTGGGCATCGGCTACCTTGGCGGGTCGCTATCCCTCCTCGCGCTCGTGCTGGGCTCGCTCGGCCTCTGGTACAGGTCGGAGGGGACGGTCGCGGTCGAGACCGTCGCGACCCCGAAGGTGGAATGTTTCTACTGGCTGACCATCATGTTCTCGCAGACGCTCGGCACCGCGTTGGGCGACTGGATGGCCGACGACACCCCACTCGGCTACAACGGAAGCGCCCTGCTGATCGCCGGCGCCCTGGCCGTCACGGCCGGTCTCTACTTCTTCACGAAAACCTCCCGCACGGCGCTGTTCTGGGCCGCCTTCATCCTGACGCGTCCGCTCGGTGCGACGGTCGCGAACTCGCTCGACAAGCCCTCTGCCCAGGGTGGCCTGGGGATCAGCGACCTGACCATCTCGGTGGTGCTCGCGGCGTTGATGGTCGTATGCGTTCTGGTCGTTCCCCAGAGGGCCGGCCACCATCCGGCGTCGGCTTAGCCTCGACGTTCCGAGGAAGGCCGAGGCGGGAATTTCGCGGGTCGTCGATTTCTGTGCCTCCACCCTTGAGGCAGATCGAGGACCGGCGTCGCTCCCATGTGGGCCTTCCCCCTGATCGCGAAAGCGTCGGGGATACGGTCGCGCGGATCGTCCCGTCCCACCTGACACTCGTCCAACGGAGCGCGATGCGGGGCGCGGCCGCGGTCCCCGGCCAGGGCAAAGCGTTGCGGGCGTCGGCGATGGTGCCGAAAGGCCTTTGGCCGAGAGAGGTCGAGGGTCATCGAGGTCGCACCTCCCGACAAACGCCGCAAACCTGCCGACCCGACTTTCAGACCGCGCACCCGAGGGACCTGTCGCACCGGCGGATGAAGACGGCAGCCCGCATCCGTCCGCCCTTGCGAAGGATGACGCCACGGTCAGTGGCCGCCCACGGCGAAGGTCGCCCCCGGCTTGTCGTGGGTGCCGACGCGCTCGACCATCGTGGCCGTCGCCTCGTTCATGCCGACGACGTCGACCGCGATGCCGTGATGACGGAACTTCAGCACGACCCGGTCGAGGGCGTTGATGGCCGAGATGTCCCAGAAGTGCGCCGCCTGCAGGTCAGTCACGACCGCCCGCAGGGCCTCCTCGCGAAAACCGAAGGCGGCGTGGAAGGCTTCGGCCGTCGCGAAGAAGATCTGCCCGGTGACCTGGTAGGTCCGCACGTCGCCCTTACCGTGGGACGACCGGACGGCGAAGAACCTCGTAACCTTGTGGGCGAAGAACAGACCGCTGAGGACCACGCCGAAAAGGACGCCCTTGGCGAGGTCGTGGGTGGCGACCACCACCGCCACGGTGCCGAGCATCACGAAGCTCGACGCCTTCGGGTGGGTCACCAGGGTCCCGTGCGACTTCCACTGGAAGGTGTTGATGGCCACCATGATCATCACCGCAACGAGGGCGGCCATCGGGATCCGGGCCACGTAGGGACCAAGCACGACGATCAGGAACAGCAGTCAGGATCTATGAGCTTGCTGCGGACACGACGATCACGGCCCGCTGGATCGACGGGTGAATCCGCCTGTCGGCCCCTCACAATGCGTCTCCGCAAACTCTGAAGGGGTCCGCATTTCATCTATTTCAGTGATGAAAAGCATCTAATCATTCCGTTGGAGTGAATGAACGGGACCTGGGATCCTCCGGCATCACATCGGAGCCATCCATGTCCGCGCCCAGACTTTTCTCCCACTCTCGTCCGACGCGTGCCTTGGCCGGCACGAGAGCCATCCTTCCGGGACTGGGCCTCTGCGTGGCGGTCACCGCCGCAGCGATCGGCTTCGAAGCCGCCGAGGCGCACCTGTTCGGTCGTGCCTGGCTCGAAGCCCTGGTGCTCGCGATCCTGCTCGGCAGCGCGATCCGCACCATTTGGACCCCGTCGCAGCGTTTCTTTCCCGGCATCGCCTTCGGGGCCAAGACCGTGCTGGAGATCGCGGTCGTACTGCTCGGCGCGTCGCTCAGCCTCGCGACGATCCTCGCCGCCGGACCGGGCCTGCTCTTCGGCATCGCGGGCGTCGTCGTCGTGGCGATCCTGTCGAGTTACGGCATCGGCCGAGCGCTCGGGCTGCATCCGCGCATGGCGATCCTCGTGGCCTGCGGGAACTCGATCTGCGGCAACTCGGCGATCGCGGCCACGGCCCCGGTGATCGGCGCCGACGGCGAGGACGTCGCCGCCTCCATCGCCTTCACCGCGGTGCTGGGCGTGCTGGTGGTGCTCGGCCTGCCGCTGCTGGTGCCGCTGCTCGGTCTGTCGCCGATGCAGTACGGCGTGCTCGCCGGCCTCACCGTCTACGCTGTTCCGCAGGTCCTCGCCGCCACCGCGCCGGTCGCGGCGCTCAGCGTCCAGGTCGGAACCCTGGTGAAGCTCGTCCGGGTGCTGATGCTAGGCCCGGTCGTCCTGGTGCTCTCCCTCGGCGCGAGCCGGCTGCGCGAGGAGACCGACGAGGCTGCCCCCGGCGTCACCGCCGGCGACCGCCCGGCCCGCGGCGGCCTCGCGATCCACCGCCTGGTGCCGTGGTTCATCCTCGCCTTCCTGGCGCTCGCGGGCCTTCGCTCGGCCGGGCTGGTCCCGCAGGTTGCGCTCGCGCCGATGTCGGAGACCGCCAACGTGCTGACCGTGGTCTCGATGGCGGCGCTCGGCCTCGGGGTCGACGTGCGCAGCGTCGCCAAGGCCGGGGCGCGGGTGACCCTCGCGGTGGTCGCCTCGCTCCTTGCGCTAGGCGCCGTCAGCCTCGGCCTGATCCACGTGCTCGGCCTCGTCTGATCCGCGCTATGGCATCGATCCGAATTCTTGATGAAAGAACTGCCGTGACACGTTCGTCCCAATCTTCGTCCGAGGCGGTCGCGCAGGCGACGGGATGGTTGATGGGGCCGGGTCGCGAAGCGGCGGACGCGGCAGCCCTTCTCGACGGGTTCAGCGCGTGCCTCTCGGGGCTCGGCCTGCCACTGGCCCGCGCCACCACCCACGCGCCGACCCTGCATCCGTCGTTCCGGTGGGTGATGCGCGTCTGGCATCCCGGAGCGTCGAGCCTAGCCCTGCGTCGCCGCCACGGCATCGAGGGTACGCCGACTTTTCACGGCAACACCGTCGAGCACGTGGTCGAGACCCGTACCCCATTCCGATGCCGTCTCGACGGGGATGGGCCGCTGCCGTTTCCCGTGCTGGGCGAGCTTCGCGACGAGGGTCTGACCGACTACCTCATCGTGCCGCTGCGCGCCGCGCGTGGACGCATGGGCGCCGCCTCCTGGGCCACGGCGAGACCGGGCGGCTTCACGCCGATCGAGATCGACACGTTGCTGGCGCTGGTCGGGTCTTTCTCGCTGCTGTTCGAGATCAAGGCGCTCGACGACATGCTCGGCGCGGTGCTGAGCGCCTATGTCGGGCGCGACCCGGCGCGGCAGATTCTGGCCGGCACGGTGCGGCGTGGCGACGTGCGCCTGATGCGGGCCGCGATGATGCTGACTGACTTGCGCGGGTTCGGTGAACTGTCCGACCGGCAGAGCCCAGACTGTGTCGTGGCCGCCCTCAACCGGATGTTCGATGCCATCGTGCCGGCCATCGAGGCGGAAGGCGGCGAGGTGCTGAAGTATATCGGCGACGGGCTACTGGCCGTGTTCGATGCCGATCGCAACGAGGCCGCGGCGCGCCGTGCCGCGTTGCATGCCGCCGAGGCCGCACTCGCTGCGCTTGCGACCCTGCGCGACGGTGACACAGCTGCCTTCGAGGTCGGCGTCGCACTTCATGTCGGGGAGATCGCCTACGGCAATATCGGCGGCGGCGACCGGGTCGATTTCACGGCGATCGGCCGCGATCTCAACGTGCTCGCTCGCGTCGAGCGCCTGTGCAAGACCTACGACACGCCGCTGATCGCCACCGACACCTTCATCGACGGGTTGGCACATGCCCTCGAACCTCTCGGCACCGTCGCCCTTCGCGGTTTTTCAGAGCGTCACGCCCTGTTCGGGCATCGCAGGACCGCGCCCGTCGGCGCGCCGGCGGCGTGACGCCGAGACGGCGTCCTTGATCGTCCCATCGTAGATCGAAACTTCTCAAATCATCGCGTTTGGAGATCATTCACATCGCGAAAGACCGTTGGAAGGAATAAATCGTATCCCGTAGCATCTCCATGGTCGCGAGGAATCGCGACGGGTCCGATGCCCTCGAACGCATCGACGCCGACATTCTTAGGGGAGAGACCATGCACGGACTGGACAGACCGACGAACCGCCGCCTCGTCCTGGGTGGCCTAGGGCTCGGCAGCCTCGGCGCCGCCATGCCGGCCTGGGCGGCGGGCTCGGTGAAGCTTCCGCTGCCGGGCGGCCCGGATGAGCGGGCGTTGACCACGGCCTTTCCGGACAAGGGCGAGATGATCCTGCAGCGCACTCATCCGCCGCTGCTGGAGACGCCGTTCTCGGTATTCGACGAGGGCGTGTTCACACCCAACGACCGCTTCTACGTCCGTTGGCACTGGGCCTCGATCCCGACCGAGGTCGATGCCGGCACCTTCCGGCTCAAGGTCCACGGTCATGTCGAGAAGGAACTCTCGCTCTCCCTCGACGCCATCGCCGGCCTGCCCCGCTTCGAGATCGCCGCGGTGAACCAGTGCTCGGGCAATTCACGCGGGCTGTTCGAGCCGCGTGTGCCCGGCGCGCAATGGGCCAACGGCTCGATGGGCAACGCCCGCTGGACCGGGGTGCGCCTCAAGGACGTGCTCGAACGCGCTGGCGTGAAGTCTGGTGCCTTGCAGGTGCGCTTCAGCGGCCTCGACGAGCCCGTGGTCGACGACGCGCCGGACTTCAAGAAGTCCCTCGATCTCGACCACGCCAACAATGGTGAGGTGATGATCGCCTACGCGATGAACGGCGAGCAACTTCCGCTGCTCAACGGTTTCCCGCTCCGCCTCGTGGTGCCGGGCTGGTACTCGACCTATTGGGTCAAGATGCTGTCCGACATCGAGGTGCTGGACAAGCCCGACGACCAATATTGGATGAAGACCGCCTACCGCATCCCGGACGTGCCGGGCGCCAACATTAAGCCCGGCCAGACCGGCTTCAAGACGGTCCCGATCAACAGGATGGTGCCGCGCTCCTTCGTCACCAACCTGACCGATGGCGCCAAGGTGGCGGCCGGAACGCCGGTGGCCCTTCGCGGCATCGCCTTCGGCGGCGATTGCGGGGTGAAGACGGTCGACTTCTCCGGAGATGGCGGAGCGACGTGGTTCCCGGCGCAGCTCGGCGCGGACGAGGGCCCCTACAGCTTCCGCCGCTTCGAGGGCAGCCTACCGGCGCTGGCCTCCGGCACCCACACGATCAGGGTCCGCTGCACCAACACCAACGGCGTCGCGCAGCCCATGGACCGGGTCTGGAACGGCGCCGGCTTCATGCAGAACGGCATCGAGGCCGTGTCCTTCCAGGCCGCTTGAGGAGAACAGCCATGAACCCAATCCGCCCTGCGGCCCTCATCGCCGCGCTCATACTGTCTCCCCTGGTGGCGCTCGCCGCCCCGGCTCCCGAGCCGATGCGCTTCACCTCGCAATCGATCGAATTCCCGACTTCCGACCGAATGTTCCCCGACGGACCGGGGGCCGAGGCGGTCAATAACAACTGCCTCGCCTGCCACTCGGCCGGGATGGTGCTGACCCAGCCCAAGCTCACGAAGGCGCAGTGGACCGAGACCGTGAACAAGATGGTCCACGTCTACAAGGCGCCCGTCGATCAGGCCGACGTGCAGACCATCGTCGACTACCTCACGGCGTTGAAGCCGACGCCCTGAACCCCCGAATCCCGAGGCCGCCGCGCTATTTCGCCGGCCTCGGGGAATAAACCGCGCCTTCTGGCGTCTCCTCAGGGCGATGCACGGCCGGCCCGGCCTTGCACCACGGATTTCCGATTTCGAACCAGCCCTCACGGCAGGCCCCGGCCGCCGAACGAGCGCGCATGCCCGAGAGACCCGCTTCATGACCCATATCCGCACCAGCCTCCGCACCCTCCTCACCGGAGCCGCCTTGCTCCTAGCCCAGGCCCAGCCCGGGTTCGCCGCCGGCTTCGACGGCGCGATCAAGAACAACGCCCTGGCGCTGAACGCCGCCGGGACCGTCGCCGCTGTTTCGAACAGCGAGGAGAGCGCCGTCGTCGTCTACGACGTCGCCAAGGGCACGGTGCTGCGCCGCCTCGACGGCTTCGTCACGCCGCGCAACATCGTGTTCGCGCCGGACGGCGCCCGCTTCTACGTCTCCGACAGCGGCACCGGCCGGATCACGGTCTACGAGACCGCCACCGGCAAGGAGGCCGGCGTTCTCGCCGCGGGCCCCGGCTCGTTCGGTACGGTGCTCTCGGCCGACGGAGGCAAGCTCTACGTCAACAACGAGGCCGCGAGCACGCTGACCGTGTTCGACACCAGGACCATGCTCGCCGAGGCCGTGATCCCCGGCTTCGCGCAGCCGCGCCAGGGCGTGAAGCTGTCGCCGGACGGCAAGACCGTGTTCGTGACGAACTTCCTCGGCGACAAGATCACGTTGGTCGATACCGCTACCAACAAGATCACCGGCGAGATCGCCGGGTTCGACAAGCTGCGCGCCATCTCGATCACCAAGGACGGTAAGACGCTGTTTGCCGCCAACAGCGGCCGCAATACCATCGGCGTGGTCGATGTCGCCGCCCGTAAGGTCACCTCCGAGGTGGCAGTGGGCAAGGACCCCTACGGCGCCGCGCTGACCCCGGACGGGCGCTTCGTCTATTCGGGCAATCTCAAGGACAACTCCTTGTCGGTGATCGACACCGGCACTCTCAAGGTCGTCGCAACGGTGACCGGCCTGAACGAGCCGCGCCAGGCGATCGCGTTCTCGACCGACAACGCCCGCGCCTACGTCCTCAACCGCGACCTCAGCGTCGCCGTGGTGGACCGGGCGAAGAACGCGGTCATCTCGACGATGAAGCCCTGAGGCGACGCGCGCCGGGGGCCTTATCGGTTCCCGGCGCGTTCTCGTCGTCGACACGTCACGAACGCAGGACAAAGACCCCATGCTCGGCCTGTTCCAGCGCAAGGACCGCCTCATCGTCCACGGCAAGGCGCCCTACAACGCCGAGCCGCCGCTCGATCGCCTGCGCGCGACCTTCATTACCGAGCAGGCCGACTTCTACGTCCGCAGCCACGGCGACATCCCGGACATCGACGCCGACAGCTACCGCCTGACCGTCGACGGGATGGTCGCGACGCCGCTCGACCTGTCCGTCGCCGACCTCAAGGCGCGGTTCGCACCCATCACCGTCACGGCAGTAATGCAATGCGCCGGCAACCGCCGGGCCGACATGCTGGCGGTGGCCCCGGTCGCCGGCGACCCGTGGGCGGCCGGCGCCATCGGCAACGCGGAATGGACCGGCGTGCGCCTCGCCGACGTGCTGCGCGCGGCCGGCCTCGACGCGGGGGGCGCACGTCACGTCGCCTTCGAGAGCCACGACCGGATCGCCCATACGGACACGCGCTTCGGCGCCTCGATCCCGCTCGCCAAGGCGCTCGCCCCCGAGACGCTGCTCGCCTTCGCGATGAACAGCGAGCCTCTCGCCCCCGAGCACGGCCATCCGTTGCGCGTGGTGGTGCCGGGCTTTGCCGGTATCCGCAGCCCGAAGTGGCTCGCCCGCATCACGGTGCAGGATCACCCCTCCGACAACCCGATGCAGGCCGACGACTACAAGCTGTTTCCGCCCGACGTGACCGCCGAGACCGCGGACCCCGCCCACGGCATCACCATCGAGGCGATGCCGCTCAACAGCGCGATCTGCGAGCCCGCCCGCGGCGCAGCGTTGAAGGCCGGCCGGCACGCGATCCGCGGCTACGCCATCGCCAGCGACCGAGCGGTCGCCCGCGTCGACGTCTCGACGGATGGCGGTCGCAGCTGGGCGCAGGCCCGGATCGACCGCGATGCGGACGCGCCCTACGCCTGGACGTTCTGGGAGATCGACTGCGAGCTGACGACCGGCGAGCACGAACTCGCGGTGCGGGCCTGGGACTCCGCCGGCCAGACCCAGCCTGCGGCGCCGGACGACACCTGGAACTACAAGGGCTACCTCAGCGCCGCCTGGCACCGGGTGCGGGTCACGGTGGCCTGACCGTCACGCCCAGAGCAGGGCAGTGGCCGCGAGGCCCGAGATCGCGATGAGTAGGGCCGCAACCCCGACGGTGAGGATGCGCGGCATCATCGGGATCTCGGCATGGGCGAGTCGCGCTCGGATCGCCCGGTCCCGCCATGCGGCGCCGGCGAACGAAGCAAGCGCGCAGGCGATCAGCGTGAGCGACAGCACCTTCAGTGGCCAGACCGCCAGCACCTCTCGCAGGAAGCGCTGCGCGGCCAGGCCGACGCCGAGGAAGGCGAGCCCGGTGCGAAGCCACGCCACGAAGGTGCGCTCGGCTGCCAGCACCGTGCGGTCCTCGGCGAGCCTGACCCGCGGGTCGTCGGGGGGAACGGGCTTCGCAGGTTCCCTCATCCGGCAGCCGCCTCCTGGATCAGGTCGAGCAGCGCGTCGGCTGCCCGACTGCGATAGCGCTCCTTGTGGCGCAGCACCCGGAAGGGCCGGCTCGGCAGGGCGAACGCCGCCCGCACCAGCGTTCCGGCCCGTAGCGCGGCGGCGACCACGGTCTCGGACAGGACGGCGGCCCCGCCCCCGGCCTCGACGGCGGCGCGCACCGCCTCGTTCGAGGGCAGTTCGAGCGTGACCCGGAGTTGGGCCGTGGAGAGGCCAGCCTCCATGAGCGCTGCCTCGAAGGCCGAGCGGGTTCCGGATCCCGCCTCGCGCAGCACCCAATCGGCCCCGGCGAGGTCCTCGGGTGCGAGCGCGGTCGCCCCCGCGAAGGGATGTGTTGGGGCAACCACGAGGACGAGTTGGTCCCGCGCGATGGTGGTGCTCGCAAGCGTCGGGTCGTCCAACGCTCCCTCGACGAAGCCGAGTTCGGCCTGCCCGGCGCGCACCGCGTCGGCGGCATCGGTGGTGTTGCCGACCGCCAGCCGGATGGCGATCTCAGGGTAGGTGCGGCGGAAGGCGACGAGGTGGCGCGGCAGCCAGTCGCTGGCGATGGTCTGGCTGGCGTAGAGCGCCAGCGTCCCGCGTCGCAGGCAGCTGAGGTCGGCGAGCACCAGTTCGGCGGCTTCCGCCCGGGCGAGCACCGCGCGAGCCTCGATGAGGAATACGCGCCCCGCCTCGGTGAGTTCGATCCCGCGGCCGACCCGGTGAAACAGCTTCGTCGCGTGCCGCCCCTCGATGTTGGCGATCGCCGTGCTGACCGCCGACTGGACGATGTTCAGCGCCTCGGCGGCTCGCGTCACGTGCTGCCGCTCGGCCACCGCCACGAAGATGCGAAGCTGGTCGAGGGTCACGGCTGCCGACGATCCGGCGCGAGGCCGCGGACGTGCGCATCGACCGCCTGCGCGACGGTGAGCAGCCGGGCCTCGTCGGTACGGCCGGTGACGACGTAGGACATGCCACCATCGACCCAGGAGAAGGCAGCGATGTCGCCCTCTCGGGCGAAGCGGAAGAGCGTTCGCCCATCGCCGTCTCCGACGCGGCTGTAAAGCGTCAGGCGGGTTCCGCGGTCGTCGTCGTACATTAGCATCGCTGCGGATTCAGCGCCGGCCGGCAGCAGCCGCCCGCCCATCAGGCGAAACCCTTGGGCCGCGAGATCGGGGGCCGCGACCGCGTGACCGAGGCGCTTCGAGAGCCACGTCACGAGGTGGGGCTTCTCGTCGGCGCGCACCTCCACCGGATGCACCACCTCGACCACGAAGGTGCGAAAGGCCGCGACCGCGTCCTGCGTCGCCGGTGACTCCGTCACCATCGCCGTTGCGGGTCCGCCGCGCAGGGCATGGCCGACCCAGCCGCCGGCACCGCCGAGCGCAAGGCAGAGCACGGCTGCAGCCGCCATGGGGAACCAGCCCCTGCCGACGAACCGACGTCGCGGGCGAATGTTGGCCACCCGGAGCCGCGCCGGGATCGCCTCCTCGGCGATCGGCGCGAGGCGGGCACGCAGGCGCTCGCGCAGAGCGCGATCCGCCGAGACCTCGGCCGCACGCGCGGGGTTTCCTTTGAGCCATGCCTCGACCAGCGCCTGCCGCTCCGGTTCGAGGCGGCCATCGATCAGGCCGTGCAGGTCGTCCTCGCCGACCGGGCGTGGATCCCCGCTCATTTCACCCTCCTCAAGAGGCCGGTTCGGCCTGTTTCCAGAAAACTTCGCATCCGCGTCCGCGCCCGGCTCAACCGCGACATCACGGTGCCGAGCGGTACGCCAAGCACCTGGGCCGCCTCGGCATAGGACAGATCCTCCACCGAGACGAGGAGCAGCACCGAGCGCTGTTCCTCGGGCAGGGCGTCGAGGCCGGCGAGCACGTCGCGGGCCCCCATCGCGGCCTCCGGGTCGATACCTGGGTCGGGCACCTGCTCCAGCGCTTCCGCGCCGCAATCGACGCCGCGCCGGCCCTGGCGCCGGACGGCGCCGAGGAACAGGTTGCGCTCGATCGTGAACAGCCACGCTCGGAGGTCGCCGTCGCGGCGGCGCCCGGACCAAGCGGACAAGGCCCGCTCCAGGGTGTCCTGGACGAGGTCGTCCGCCGCCTCGCGGTCTCGCAACAGCGCGACGGCGTAGCGCCGCAGGGCCGGGATTTGCGGTTCGATCAGGGCGGCGATCTCGTCCAACGATGCTTCCCGGTCAGAGGGGGCCGATCAAGGCATTCACCGATCAAGGCTTGGCGATGTGCCACGCGCCATTGAGGAAGCCGTCGCCGGTGATGTCGCCGGGCTTGGTGTCCTTGGCAAAGGTGTAGAGCGGCTTGCCCTTGTAGGCCCACTGCATCGTGCCGTCGTCCCGCGTCACCATCGTCCAGTCGCCGCTGGCGGCCGAGCCGGAGGCGGCCATCAGGGCCGGCCAGTTGGTGGCGCAGGGGCCGTTGCACATCGACTTGCCGCCCATGTCCTTGTCGAAGGTGTAGAGGGTCATGCTCTTGGCATCGACGAGCGCCGGCCCCTTGGCGGTCTCGGCCGTCATGGCAGGCGCGGCGGCCTGGGCGGCCAAGGCGGAGAAGGCGACAGCCGCGAAGGCGCCGCGGATCAGCAGAGTGCGCATGGGTGAGGTCTCCCGCGGTCGAGCATGACCGCATCGGGATGGATGCCGAAGAGGCGCCTCTATTCCACGCGTCTTCTCGACGACAGATCACGAAGGCGTGAACGGGCTCTCAGCCACATCCGCGGAATAAAGCCGCGCCCCAGGCATCCTTCCCATCGACACCGGATCAAAAGGAAGCCGCATGCGCGGAGCACTGGGATTTGCCGTGACGGCGGCGCTGATGGCGAGCGGCCTCGTCGGCGGCCGGATGATGATGCGCCCGACCTTGGCCGCCACCGAGCCAGCGGCAGCTCCGTCTGCGTCCTTCGACGCGATGATGGCGCAGTCGATGGCGCAGATGCATGCCGACATGATGGTCCCGCCCTCGGGCGACCCCGACCGCGACTTCGCCGCGATGATGATCCCGCACCACGAAGGCGCGATCGCGATGGCGAAGGCGGAGCTGCTCCACGGCGAGGATCCGGTCCTGCGCCGCCTCGCGCAGGGGATCGTCGTCGAGCAGGGCCAGGAGATCGATGTGATGCGCCGCGCGCTCGCCGATCGCCTCGCGATGCCGGGTCGGGCCGCCGGCGCCCCTCCCGTTCACCACCATGGCGCGGCACCTGCCGCCGAGATGCCTTCGGAGCACCGCCGATGAAGACCGCCCTGACCGTTCTCGCCCTTGTGCTGCTCTCCGGCTCGGCCTTCGCCGGGCAGGCTCCAGGCCCCGCCTCGGCGCCCGACGTGCCCATCAGCAGCAAAGACCGGTTCTACACCTCCGATCAGTTCTCCAATACGGTCTCTGTGGTCGATCCCGCCGCCAACACCCTGCTCGGGGTGATCCGGCTCGGCGACCCGACGCCGACAAACCTGAGCCCGCTCTATCGCGGGCAGCTTCTGGTTCACGGCATGAGCTTCTCGCCGGACCACAGGACCCTGCTCGCGGTCTCGATCGGTTCGAACTCCGTGAGCTTCATCGACACGGCGACCAACGCGGTCCGCCACACCGCCTATGTCGGCCGCTCGCCGCACGAAGCCTTCTTCACGCCGGACGGCCGAGAGGTCTGGGTGAGCGTGCGCGGCGAGGACTATATCGCCGTGCTCGATGCCGCGACCGCCATGGAGACCCGCCGGATCACCGTACCGAACGGGCCGGGCATGACGATCTTCTCGCCGGACGGCACCTACGGTTACGTCTGCTCCAGCTTCAGCCCCGAGACCGTCGTCATCGACACCAAGACCCACGCCATCGTCGGCCGCGTGAAGCAGGAGAGTCCGTTCTGCCCCGACATCGCCGCCACGCCGGACGGCAAGCAGGTGTGGTTCACCCTCAAGGATGTCGGCCGGACCCAGGTGTTTTCGGCGCGTCCGCCATTCGCGCCGCTGAAGACGATCGAGACCGGGCCGATCACCAACCACGTCAACATCGTCTCGACCAAGGCCGGCCAGTTCGCCTACGTGACGATTGGCGGCCTGAACCAGGTCAAGGTGTTCCGCACCGACGATTTCTCCCAGCTCGCAACGATCCCGACCGGCGCCCTGCCGCACGGGCTCTGGCCCTCGGGCGACGGCAGCCGCGTCTATGTCGGTCTGGAGAACGCCGACAAGGCCGCGGTGATCGACACCGCGTCGAACACGGTGATCGCCGAGGTGCCGATCGGGCAGGGTCCGCAGGGCGTCGCCTACGTCCCGAACGCCGTACCGGAGGGCGACGGAATGCAAAACCTGCAGCCGCTGGGGGCCGCAGGCCAGACCAGTGCGCTGACGCTCGCGGGCAGCGACGGCAAGCCGGCGACGCAGGTCACCCTGTTCGACCAGGGCGTGCTGCAGACGCTGCAGGCCGCGATCACGGGACTGGCGCCGAAGATGCCGTTCGTGCTGGCGCTGTCCGCAGATCCGAAGGGCGCGACCGGCCTGGAGCCACTCGCCGCCTTCACCACCAACCCGGCCGGCGCGGCCATCGTCAACGCGATCGGCCCGATCCGGCAAGTCACCCGCAAGGACGCCGGCCCGAGCCGCCGTTACCTCGTGGTCGCGGCGGGCAAGCCCGGCAAACTCGGCGGCGTCGTGCAGGTGCAGATCACGGATTAATCGAGCGGTGTCGCCAGTCCGGAAGGCGAACATCTCAAACAATGCCTCCGTGACGCGAGCCCAGCCTCGATGTCTGCTTTCGAGAACAGCGTCAGCCCGCTTCTATGGCGTAGTTGGGTCGGCATCCGCCGGTCCGCTCTACGACCGGGTTGGGTGGTTTGCCGCCCGTCTGCTTTCGTAAGTCAAGTTTGAAAATTCGGACGTCTGCTCAGGCCGCGAACCTTACAAGGCTGACGTTATTGAGCGGCGGCGCCATCAGTCCGGGAGCAGAAAGAGCTTGGAAAGCACCCTCTGACCTAACTGATCCGCTGTGGACGGCTATGGCAAAGCAATCCTTGACCTAGAACATTCCATTATTGGCGACCGCGAACGAGATCTACTCCCGTCTTGGCCGCAGGGCCGTCGAAGCGCTGGCCGAAGCATCTCACAAGATGCGCATCGATTATCGTCTATTCTTTCGGTTTCTACGGGTCTTTATCGGCGTTCTGATGACGGGGAAGATGGCGTCCGCTTTAAACTCATAAAATCAAATCAGTTAGAAAATTAAAATCCGATTTAAAAATGGAAATACCTTTATTTAAATAAAGCACTTTTTATTTGTCGAAAGATGCAACCAAATATATAGTCAAGCTGCCGATCGATAAGCGGCCAAGCCACCAAAAAGCTGCAACGATAGTCCTTTCTACTGACGAGGACTGCGATTGGGCACCGATTCGGGTCGATGCTGGCGCTTGGGCGCAAATGGCGTCGGATGTGGGGACACAATGCAAAACCTCAAGACGATTCTCCTCTATTCTTCGGCCCTGCTAGCCATCGGAGGGGGCGCACGCGCCGCGGATCTTCCAGTCAAAAAGGCAGTCCCTGTCGAATATGTCCGCGTCTGCACCGCCTACGGCGCGGGATTTTTCTACATTCCTGGCAGCGACACCTGTATCCGCCTCTCGGGGCGCGCACGGTACGACTACCTGTATCAGGCCAGCAAGGTCCGCACAGGAAGCGGTGGCGACGTGTCTGGCTATGTCGGCCTCCTCCGATTGAACCTCGATGCGCGCACGCAAACTGATTACGGCACCTTGCGCGCGTTCCTGCGCCTCGACGTCGCCTCCCGCAGCGGCCCATTCGTCACCTCGGCCTCCCGCCAGCGCGAGGGGCAGGCCTTCCCAGGCCTCGGCGCGGACGCCTTCGGCCGGACGCAGGATTTCGTAAATGCCGACAAGGCTTTTATCCAGTTCGCCGGCCTCACTGCCGGTCGCGCATCGTCCTTCTTCGACTTCTACGCCCACGACTTCGAGTTGATCGGCGGCACCGCTGGTTCGGACAATTACAGCACCAACCTGCTTGCCTACTCGGCGGTGCTCGGCAACGGCATCACCCTGACGGCTTCGATGGAAGATCCGACCTTTCGACGCTTCCCGATCTTCGGCACCGGCGCCGCCGCTGGGGCCTTCACGGCGGCGGGCGGATTTGCAGGCTATAGCAACGCCTTCAACCCTTTTACGCCGTCCACGTTCCTCGCCCCGATCATCGTGGGGCCGGGCACCGTCGCCTTCGTGGACGTTACGCAGAAGAGCCGCCTTCCTGACTTCGTCGGCGTCGCTCGAATCGATCAGCCCTGGGGGTCGGCGCAGCTGTCGGCAGCCGTGCACGAGATCAACGCCGGCGACGCCGCCAGCACGGTCGCGGGTGTCGCGACCGCCACGGCAGGGCTCGGCATCGCTCCGACAGGCCGCGCATCCAGCGACTACGGGTTCGCGGTGCAGGGCGCCGTGAAGGTCAATCTACCCTTCATCGCTCCGGGCGACACCTTCTACCTTCAAGGCGCCTATGGCCAGGGCGCCATGAGCTACACAGGCATCTCCAACTACACGGCGCCGTACGATGCCCTCGCTGCCGCCCCTGTGAGTGGAGGATCGTTCCTGCAATACTACTCCGATGCTGTATTGAACCCATCGACGGGCAAGCTAGAACTCTCGACTTCGTTCTCCACCGTCGCCTCGTTGCTGCATTACTGGTCGCCAACTTGGCGCTCCGCAGTTTTCGGGAGCTACGCGCAGATCGACTACAACACGCGGGGCCGCAACGCACTCGGCGCCCTCGGTTTCGGTTTCGCGCCAAGCGGAGCTAATGCGGCAAATGCTTTCGCCTTCGCCACGAGCCCCGTCCTGCGCGGAAACAACCAGATCGTCACGGGCGCTAGCCTAATCTGGACCCCGGTAAAGGACCTGGATATCGGCGTCGAGGGCGAATACATACGAACCGCCCTTAACAGCGGCGTGACCCCCGACATCTCCAAGAGCTCCCTGCGCTACATCAGTTCGCAGGATGCGGCCCAGGTCCGCTTCCGTATTCAGCGCGATTTCTGAGCCTGTTCCGTCAACGCGGATACCGTCTCGGCGCGTAATAGAGCCGCACGACTATCGACCAGGGCGTTTTCCTTGATCCATGGAGAACGTAAGACATCCTGGTTTCGCTCTTCCTCCGCAGGATCGACAAAGCCCGGTCAACTGGCCGGGCTTTGCTGTTTGCACATCGATAAATTGGTATTCAAATGATAAAACTTATTTTCATTGACTGATACTGTAGTTTTGCTACAAGTATCATAGTTCTTCGGCGATCCAGTGCACAGCCGGCAGAACAGACGCTTAGTTTCAGAGCCGACAGGCCCAGGTACCGGGCCGATCGACTCTGAACAAAAGCTTCAGACCCTTCGACTCAGCCGACCGGGAAACCGGTCGGCTTTTTCTTTGGCGCTAAAGTGGACTTAAAGTTTCGTTTCAAATTCAAATCCAGCGTTCAAGACGAAAACTTTATTACTTGATAAAACGTTGAATTTACACAGCGTCGGATGCACTATGATGGAATGTCGCCAGCGAGCGACGCCATCGATACGAGAATTGACCATGAAAACGTTCGTTCTGGCCTGCTCTCTTGGTGCCATCCTGATGTCCGGCGCTGCTTATGCGGCGGACACGCAGCAGCCCATCGACCCGAAACTCATCATCCGCACCAGCGGCGATGGCCTCGACGCCGACGCCTACGCACAGGGCAACGACCGTTCCGGCGGCATGTGGCGGAACGCAATAGGAGCGAGCGGCTCGCTCGCGGCGCAGCGCCCGGTCATTGTCGGATCAGTCCCGACGGACCGTCAATGGAGCCACCTGCGGTCGCGCCAGCGTCGGGCCTACAGCGACGCTTACTGAAACCGCAGGGCTTGGCCCCGGCACCAGTGTAGAGCATTTTTCATGGTCCTCGGATCATGGGAAATGCTCTATCTCTTTGTGATGCCGCATTGTCTTTCGTTGAACCGGCAATCGCTCTGATGGAAGGTGCTTCAAGCGCTCTGGGCTCGGATGACAGCGGGGGATCCTGCCGCCGTGACCGCAGGCTTCCACACCAAGGTGGCGTGGGTGCCACCCGCATCGCTCGCGATGTCGAACGCGGCGCTGTGCAACCGGGCGATGGAATCGACGAGGCTGAGCCCGATGCCAAAGCCGCTCTTGCCTGTCCTCAACGCCCCGCGCCGGTACCTCTCCCGCACCGCACCGAGTTCATCGACCGGGATGCCGCAGCCCGTATCGTCGATGCGGATGCCCGGAGGATCGCGCACCAGCGCGACCTTTACCTCGCCACCGGCAGGGGTAAACTTCAGGGCGTTGTCGATCAGGTTGCTCACCGCCTCAAAGATCAGGCTGCGGTCGCCCTCCACGGAACAGGGCTCTTCGGGCTGCTCCCAGCGGAGCTCGATATCCCGTTCCAGGGCTAGGGGCTCGTAGTACTCGATCGCATCCTCCAGCAGGAGGGCGAGGTCGAGGTCCGTGAAGCCCGAGCGGCGCATGCGGTCTTCCATCTCCGAAATACGCAGTAGTGCTGAGAAGCGGATGACGATGTCCTTCACCTCCGCGAGAACGTCCTCGTTGCAAGTGCGGAACGCTTCGACGTTGTCGGCCTTGCGGAGCGACCGCTCCAAAATGCCCACCACTCGCGTCAGCGGGGTCCGCAGGTCGTGAGCGATGTTCTCATTGACGCCCTTGATTTCCAACATTAGCCGCTCGAGCTGATCGAGCATGTCGTTAACGACGCCGGTCAGGTGCGCGAGGTCCGCAGAGACGCCCCGCGTCGGCAGGCGCTCGCTTAGGTCACCCCGCATGATGCGTTCGACAGCTTTGGTGATGGCGTCGTTCTGGCGAAGCGATCCGGCGCCGAAGATCACTGCTCCGACGAGGCCGATGACGATGGTGGCTGCCATGCCCCAGACGAAGGTTTCGACGAGGGCTTTCTCGAGGGCTTCCAGATCCTTGGCCGAGCGACTTACGAGGACGTATTCGCCGCTCTCAAGGCGGCTCAACTGGCTGAACAGGGTGCGCGACCCGTGCTCCGCCGGCTGCGTCAGTACGAATGGGCGGCCGACCGGGGCCGTTTCAGGAAACGGGATCGGTGCCCCTACGCGGCGAGCGTGGTCGGGTCCGAACAGCACGAGGGGGCGGCCGCCTTCGGCGAAATCCTCCGAGGCGTCGATACGATCGCGCAGGGCGTGGGGCGCGAGGCTCAGGAGATGCTTCGACTCCCACCCGACCCACTCGAACGCAGCCTTGCGGCCGTAGCTGCGGGTGTCGAGATAGAGGAAGCCCGAGAGTGCGAGGGAGGCAGTTCCGAACGTCGCGAAGAACAGGCACGCGACCCGGAACCCGCTTGTGCGGCGGACTTCAAGCAGCCGCACGGAGGATGAACCCCGTATTGCGGACGGTGTGGATGCGCGGGTTCAGCCCGTCGGGATCAAGCTTCTTGCGGATCTTGCCGACATGGACGTCGATGACGCTCGACTGGTGGTTGAAGCTGTAGCCCCAAACTGACTCGAAGATCATTTTGCGGCTCACCAGCACGCCCGCGTTCTGCATCAAGAACTCGATGATCGCGAACTCTTTCGGTAGAAGCTCAATCTCCCGACCTGCGCAGTGGAGCACACGCTCGATCAAGTCGAGTTGTAGGTCGCCGACGACGAGTTCGCTCACCGCCTCGGCGGCCATTTTGCGCCGGGCAAGGGCATCGACCCGCGCGGTCAGCTCGATGAACTCGAAGGGCTTGGCGAGGTAGTCGTCGCCCCCGGCACGCAGCCCGTCCACGCGCTCGTTGACGGCCGAGAGCGCGCTAAGGATCAGGACCGGGGTCGAAACCTTGGCGGCGCGCAGCTTGGTAAGCAGGGCGAGGCCGTCGATCTCCGGCAGCATCCGGTCGAGGACGATGACATCGAAGTCACCATCCATCGCCTTGCGTAGACCGATCGATCCGTTCATGGCCTCATCCACCCGAAAACCGTGTTCGGTCAGTGCCAATCCGATTTCGGCAGCAACGCGCTGATCATCCTCAACCACAAGAACGTTGGCCATCCTTTTATCCTTTTTATTATGGATACGCTGAGCCCGTTTCGGGCTCGGCGCTTCGGCTGGGACGCTGGAGTTATGCTCTTCGCGGTCGGTGTCAAATGGCGCGTTATCAGGCGGCGGAGCGTGCGTCATATCGTCGGCAAAGCTTGTCGCATAGGCGCTGTCGTTGGCCATTTCGTCACTCCGCGCTTGCCTGCACGGAGAGCTTGGCAACGGGTTCCCCTGAAGAGACGCTGCCCTTCGGGACGATGCGGCTGCCGTCGCGCAGGTCGGCTGGGGGGTTGAGGACGACGGTGTCGCCGCCCTTCAGGCCGGAACGCAGCTCAAGGGTCGTACCCAGATCACGCGAGATCGTGATCGGATGAAGCTTCACCGTATCGTCGGGCTGGACCACGGCGACCTGGGTTCCAGCGGCATCGAAGATGAGTGCCTCGGACGGGATCTGCAGGCCGGGATGGGCGCGGGGCACGGCGAAGGTCACGTTCACATAGAGCCCCGGCCGCAGCGCCCCGTCCGGGTTCGCTACGTCGACCTCGGTGTCGAGGGTCCGCACCGACGAGCGCAGGGCCACGGAGCTGCGCGAGACGGTGCCCTCGAAACTCCGCTCCGGCATCTGAGCCACCTGAACCGTCGCTCGGACACCGTCGCGGATGTGGACCGCCGCCGATTGCGGCACCTGGACGGACACGCGTAGCACGTCCGTGCTTTCGATGGAGAAGAGTGACGCGCCGCTGCCAAGATCGGCATGGACGAGGTCGCCGACATCGACCATGCGCGCCACGACGATGCCGTCGAATGGCGCGGTCACGTTCTCGAAAGTGGTGAGCGTGCGCAGCCGGTCTACGGTCGCCTGTTGGGCAGTGATGTTCGCCTCGGCCACCTTCACCTTCGCATCGGCGGCGGTCAGGGCGGCCGTGGCGGTGAGCATCTGCGCCCGGGTCTGGTCGGCAGTCTGCTTCGAGGCCCAGCCCTGGCCGGCGAGCGTCGACGTCCGGGCGTCGGTGGCGTTGGCGAGGGTGACGTTGGCCTTGGCCTGCTCCACGTCGGCATGGGCGACGGCGAGCTGGGCCTGAAGCTGGCCGAGCTGTGCCTCGGCCTGGCTTTTCTGCTGGTCGAGGTCGGGGGCGGCGATGCGCACGAGGAGGTCGCCCTTCTTGACCCGGGAGCCGATATCGACCCGGCGTTCGGCGATGTAGCCAGTGGCACGGGCAAAAATGTCGGCGTGGTCGAAAGCCTCGGTCTGTCCCGGCAGTGTCAGCCTCATCGGCTCGTCGTCCTCGACGGCCGAAACCGTGCGGACGGTCGGTACGAAGCTGATGACGTCCTCCTGCGTCTCCAACGACGTGCGGTAGGTCTGCCAATGGTGCCAGCCGCCCAGGCCGAGGGCGCTGCCGAGCGCCAGAAGCGCGATCACGAACGGGCGCTTGCGCGGCGGGGGAAGGTGCGCATGAGTCAGGGCCTCGCCTAGCAGGTCCTGCCGCAGAGGATCGATCTCGACCGCATGGGCATGCGCCCGCTCCGCGGCGTCGTTCCCAGCGTCGTCGGATTCGATGAACGGGCTCATCAATAGTCCTCAAGGGGCTTGATCGGGTTGCGGCGGAGAAGCGTGTAGAGGAGCGGTACGAAGAGCAGCGTGGAGAGCGTGCCCATGCCGATGCCGCCCATGACGGCGCGGGCCAGCGCCGCGTTCTGTTCCGAGCCCTCGCCCGAGCCGATCGCCATCGGGATCAGGCCGAGGAACATGGCCGAGGCGGTCATCAGCACCGGTCGCAGCCGGGTGTTGCCGGCCATCAGCGCGGCCTCGGGGGCCGAGCAGCCCGTGGCCTCACGGTGCTCCTTGGCGAAGGTGACGAGCAGGATCGAGTTCGCGCTCGCCACGCCCACCGACATGATCGCCCCGAACAGGGCCGGGATGGAGAAGGTCGTGCCGGTAACGAACAGGCTCATCACGATGCCGCAGAAGGCGAGCGGCAGCGCAGCGATGACTACGAAGGGATCGACCCAAGTCTGGTAGTTGAGGACGAGCAGCAGGTAGACCGCCATCAGCGCGATCCCGAGTCCGACCTCGATATGGGCGAAGGCGCCCTCCATGCTCTCGATCTGACCACGCACACGGATCTTGTCGGGGGCGGGCAACGTCGCCTGCTCCTCCGCGACGATCTTTTCGACCGCGCTGCGCACGCTTCCGAGGTCGGCATCTTGCACGTTGGCGAGGATGTCGAAGGTCGGCTGGGTGTTGACGTGGTTGATCACCGTCTGCTCTGGCTGCCGCTGCATCGTGGCGATATTCGAGAGCAGGATCGGGATGCCCGGCTGGCCGTCTCCGGTGCCGTGGACCGAGACTGGCGTATTCATCAGCCGGGCGATGTCTCCGTTGCGCCATTCTGGGGTCTGCACCCACAGCTGGTACGGCGTGCCGGATTTCGGATCGGCCCAGAAGTTAGGGCTGACCTGAAAGGAGCCGGAAAGGGAGACGTTTAGGTTCTGGGCGATGATCTGCTCGCTCACCCCCATCTCCGAGGCGAGCCGGCGATCAACGTTTACGTACATCTGCGGCGCATCGACGATCTGGTGCAGGTGGACGTCCACCGCCCCCCGCACCGCCGCGACCCGGCGCACGAGCGCGCGGGCGACGGCGAGGTCCTTCGCGTCGTGCCGACCGGAGACCTGCACGTCGATCTGCGCCACGGTGCCGAAGTTCAGGATCTGCGTGATGATGTCGGCGGGCTGGAAATAGAAGACATCCGAAGGAAACGCCCGACGCAGCACCTTCCGCAAACGCCGCTCGTAGAACGAGATCGGCTTGTGCTCACCCTTGAGATTAATGAGCATCTGTCCGTCGTTATAGGCGACGAAGGATGCGTCCATGAACGCGTAATTGTAGTTCGACGCCGGCAGGCCGATATTGTCGAGCATGAGGCCAAGCTCGTCCTTCGGGACGACCTGCCGGACGATGTCCTCCACCTGCGCGAAGGTCTTCTCCGCCTCCTCAATCCGCATTCCCGGCCGGGTGCGGATGTGCAGCGTCATCTGGCTCGACTCGATCTGCGGAAAGTAGTCCTGCCCGATGAAGGGGAAGAGCCCCGCCGTCACTGCGAAGACACAGGCTGCCCCGGCAAGCGCCCGCTTCGGATGGCGGATTACCGCACCGAGCAACCCGACATAGCCAGCGTGGAATCGTGCGAAGCCGCGCTCGAAGGCCTCGCGGAATGCCAAGGCGACACGCAGTGGAAAGCGCAGCAGCCACGCAAGCGGCGCCAGGAGGCGTGACAGGAGCGAGCGGCGGCGCGGGCCGACTTCCAGCGCAGGAGCCGCCCCACCATGATGTCTTGCATATTCCGGCGCGACGAGGACGTCGATCAGGATCGCCACAAGGGTGCGTGAGAGCAGGTAGGAGGTGAGCATCGCGAAGACGACCGCCTCGGCCTGTGGCACGAACAGGTAGCGGGGGGCGCCCGTCAGGAAGAACACCGCCGAGAAGGCCGAGCAGATAGCCAGTGTCGAGATCAGCGCCGGCTTGGCGATACCCGCCACGCCTTCCAGCACCGAGCGGCGGAAGGGATAGCCCTCCTCGAACATCCGGTAAGTGTTCTCGATGGCCACCGTGGCGTCGTCCACGAGGATGCCGACGGCCAACGCGAGGCCGCCGAGCGTCATGACGTTGATGGTCTGGCCAAGCGCCACCAGCACCGACAGAGAGGTGAGAATGCAGAGCGGGATCGAGACGAGGACCACGAGTGTCGATCGCCACGAGCCCAGGAACAGGAGGATGGCGAGTCCCGTGAGCCCGGCGGCGATCACCGCCTCGCGTACGACATCGCCGATGGCGTCGGAAACGAAGACCGATTGATCGAAGAGCGGCGTGATCGACAGGCCCTTGGGCGAGGCCGCGCGGATGTCCGGCAGGGCCGCCTTCACGGCGTTGACCACGTCCAGCGTCGAGGCCGAGCCGTTCTTCAGCACCTGCAACAGCACGGAATGCTCGCCATCGGCGCGGACGATGTTGGTCTGCGGCGGCGAGCCGTCGCGGACATGGGCGACGTCGCGCAGGAGCACCGGCTGATCGTTCACGACCTTGATCGGGATGCGGTTAAGCTGATCGACGAGCTGGGGGCTCGAATTGAGCCGCACGGTGTATTGCTGGCGACCGATCTTCGCGAGTCCCGAGGGGACGACGAGGTTCTGCTTGAGGACCGCGCTGGTGACGTCGAGCGGCGTCATGCCCACGGCGCGGAGCTCGGCGAGGTCGAGATCGACCATCACCTGGCGCGGGGCGCCGCCATAGGGCGACGGCAAGGTCGAGCCTGGCACCTGGGCGAGGCGCTGGCGGGTGCGGTACTGGGCGTAATCGAACACTTTGGTCAGCGGCAGCGTGCCCGAGGACAACGCAAGCTGGATCACCGGCACTGAGGAGGCCGAGAAGCGCATGATCACCGGCGGCTGCACGCCCGGCGGCATCCGCGAGCGGATGGCGTTCATGGCGGAATCGACCTGCGTCATGGCGAGGTCGATGCTTACGGCGGAATCGAAATAGATCCGCTCGGTCACGGTCCCCTGGATGGACGTCGACTCGATTCGCTTGATGTTGTTCACGTTGCTCGACAGCGAGAACTCACTGTAGTTCGTGATGCGCTGAACCATGTCGGTGGCGTCGAGACCGCTATAGGTCCACACCACGACAACGACGGGAATGTCGACCGAGGGCAGCACGTCCTTCGGCGCTACGGCGATTGCGCCGACGCCGCCCAACGCCATCAAAATCGCCAAAACGTAGAAGCTCTTGCGGAATTTCAGGGCGAACCGAACAAGATTCATCGATAAATCGGGCTTCCCGGCACAACCCACCATGCGGCCAGCGCCTGAAGCGCGCTCGGACGAACAGAGGAAAGGCGCTATTTGGAGGTCTGAGCGAAGCGAAGTAAGTCCACCGCTAGATAGAGCTAGACGAAAGGTCTTACGAATGAATTCGCGATTGATTTTTTAAAAATATTTTGAAACAGAAAATCGCCACTCAGCATTTAAAAGGTGGGAAGCAACTAGCCCGTGAGGCGAAGGGACCGCTCAAACGTAGAAGATCTAAAAATTTAATTTATAAATAAAAATTAAAAGCAGCTATTTTACTTCAGAGATCAAATGTTTATTCGATTGCCTGATCAGAGTTTGTTAGACACCATTCTCCGTCGCCGCCGGCTTGGCAGGCTTGCGCGTTCGGAGTTCCCGATGTCGAGACAGCCCATCCGCGTCCTCGCGGCTCTGGCGATCCTTTCGCCATGGGCCACTTCTGCTCTGGCCCGGAACGAACAGCCAGCGGGCGGTGCTTTCATGAGCAGTTACACGAGCGATCCATATTTCGATCCGCGCTCCCGCTATTCGCAGGAACATTCCCTGGGCGACATTGGCGGTCAGCCGATGCTGACGGAGCCCAACGGCGAGAGGCCCCCCTGCGCCCTGTTCGATCAGGCCTGCGAGCAGGCCTTCGAACGGAACCGGCGGCACGCCTATCCTTGAAGGCTAGTAGCCCGTCCGAGTAACGGGTTTGCGGATCGAGATCGGGGTTGAGATCAAGGCGAGCCAGCCTGCGTCATGCTCAGCGCCCGACCTTGGCCAGCTTCAGAAGGTTGTGGGCGGTGGAGATCATCGCCCATTCGCCGCGGACCTGATCGAGCCCGCGTAGCAGGAACTGTCGGAGGCCCCGGGCTTGCTTGATCTGCCCGAACACCGGCTCGACGACCTGCTTCCTGAGGCGGTAGCGGCTCCGGCGGCCAGCCCGTTTCAACCGCTCGGCCATCGCACGCATCAGGGGAGTCTTCGTCAGCTTTTGACGACCTGCGGCATCCGCCGCTCCGTGGCGCGCCCGCCCTGAAGCAAGATAGGCGGTGATCCGCCGCTGCTTCAGCGCTGCCAGGTTCGCCTCGTTGGCAAAGCCTGCATCGCCCGAGACCTCGCACGGCTTGCGCCCGAGATGAGCGCGGATGTCGTCGATGAGCGGCACAAGGGCACGGGCGTCGGCGGCGTTCGTCACGAGGTGGTGCGCCACGATGATCTGATGCGCGGCATCGACGGCGATCTGCCCGTTGTAGCCCTGCACGAACCCGTCGCAGGTCGGCAGGATCCGGCTGTCCGGGTCGGTAAAGTTGCGCTGCGCTCGGTCCGGCGGACCGCCGTCCTCACCACGTAGGGGTCGACCCTGCCAGCGCATGCCCGAGGACGCACCCGGCCCGCTCTCGTCCTCCGGGGTGGGCGGATCGACCGCTTCCGCTTCCAGCGCAGCCTTGGCGGCGCGGATCGTCTCCAGCCGCTGCTGCTTGTCGGCCCTCCAGTCCGGCGTCTCGTC
This sequence comes from Methylobacterium sp. E-025, assembly GCF_022829705.1. NCBI lineage: Bacteria > Pseudomonadati > Pseudomonadota > Alphaproteobacteria > Hyphomicrobiales > Methylobacteriaceae > Methylobacterium > Methylobacterium sp. E-025. The sequence goes on along the minus strand of NZ_JAKSYR010000055.1, from coordinate 61,996 downwards.
GCCCCGTCGGTTCGCGCCCTCCGCCGCATCCTCGGCCGCGTCCGCCTCGTGCGCTTGCTCCAGCCAGACGTCGACTTCGTCGGCCAGCGCCGGCTCTGCCGTCTTCATACGTCCGTAGCTCATCGTCTTGTGGCGGGATGCGTTGGCCTTCACCTTGGTCCCGTCCACCGCCACGTCGGCGAACTGGACCAGAGCAGCCGCGCGGCACTGGCGCAGCACCTGCACGAAAAGGTCCGACAGGGCCACGAGGTGACGCTTGCGGAAGTCGGCGATGGTGCGGAAGTCCGGCCGGTTCAGCCCGGTCACCGTCATGACGTCGACCCGTTCCTCGCAGGCCCGGGCGAGCTGACGCGACGAGTACAGGCCGCGGCTGTAGCCGTAGAGCAGAAGCGCCACCATCATTCCCGGGCGGTAGGGCGGGTAGCCGCGCTCCTCGCTGTAGGTATCGAGGATGGCCGAGAGGTCGAGCGCCTTCCGCACCGTGTCGCGAACGAAGTTCGCCAGGTGCCCGGGCGGCACGAACTCGTGCAGCGAGGGCGGCAGCAACCAGCCCTGATCCACATCCCAGGAGTGAAACACCTTGGCCATGAGCCGAATGCATCACCCTCTGACCTCGCCGTCGAGAGCATTACTCTGACGGGCTCCTAACTGTTCTGTCCCGAGGTACGGAGAAAGACGCAGCATGGCCATGTCCGAGGGTGTCCATACCATTCTCAATGCGACACACGTTTGAAAACGGCAAAAATCGTTATTTTATAAACCCTTATACTTCCCATGAAATGTTCCTCAGGGGGTAGGGGGTTCCCACCACTGGAGGACGATTACCGCAGGTAATCAGGGGTTACCTTCTGAGGTGAGGGTTCCTCAAGCGCGCCCTGGCGCGAGGGCAAGCCCTCGCTGGGACGCGAGAAGTATGGGGCTTTCCGTATGGGAAGCTGACCTCAAGGGTTGGCTTCGCCATTTTTCTGAGGTTGAGAACCGTCGACCTCCATCGCCGCGCCATGGCGTCGACGCCGCGCCTCTCACGCCTGCCAGATGCCCGCCAGCCGCTGCTAGGGGTCTAGCCTCCATCTAACCACTGAAGGTGTTCAGCGGGCTTCCCTCCGTTACGCGCCGATCCATGATCCTTGCGGGCCATTCCTGAGCCTCGCAGGCGGGGATGATCCAAATGACGGCATCAGCGCGGTACCCCATCCCAGAAGTTGAAGCCCCCTCGTACCACCCCACCCACCAATGGCCCGGCATCTTCGCTCCTTGACGCTATGGCGGACCAGTCATCTACCGTTCGCGCAGGCCCTCAGTCTGTCCCAAAGGTGCTGACGTCGGACAGGCGCCTGCAGACCTGACGGGCGCTCGACTACCAAGCCGAGGTGTATCTGCTGGCCGAGGGCGACTGGCACACGCACTGGCCGAGGGACCGACCGGTCCTTGAGGGAGCCACCCACGAGCCGGGACACGTCCCCATTAGGAGTGCCGGCGGTGACGGCTGCGTTGTCAATGGGATGACAGCGGCCTATATTCACTTTTTGTTCTCGAATGCTCCTCCGGGGGCAGCTTACCCCAAACGGACGCAGTCGATGCGAGCGCGATGAGGAACGCCCTCAAGACGGTCATGTTTGTGTCTGCGCTGTCGCCATCGTTGATCAGCGTGGCGCTCGCTCGGGTCTGGGATCGCGGACCGACCTGGGACGCGCTGTGGTACGCGCTAGCGGGCTGCGTCGGCATTCTCTTGATCCGGTACATCGTCGACGCGCTCAGATGGAACGGCGAGAACTTCCCGATCACCCTGAAGAAGGTCGAGGCCAACGACGCCCTGATGCTCGGCGTCATCGTGACGTACTTCATCCCCTTTATCGGCAAGGCGGCCGACATCACAGTCGGGGTCGTACTGGGCATTCTGGCGCTCGCCGGCGTCGCCTTATGGATGTCGAGCTCCATCCTCCCCAACCCGGTTCTGCGATCGCTCGGGTATCGCTTCTACAAGGCGGAGACTGACAGCGGCGTGGTGTACACGCTCATCACGCAGCGCGACCTGGTGGATCCGAGACAGGTCAGGGCCGTCAAGCGAATTTCCGGCTCGATGCTCCTGGAGTTAGTCTGAGCCCATGAACCTCTTCGCTCTGACCCAGGGGCCAGCCCGGCGCATCCTGCGCATCCCCCTTTCCCGGGCAATCCAGATTCAGGTCGGGGCGCTATTCCGGCAGCAGGAAGCAGACTTCGTAACGTCGGCCGAGGAGGAGCACGCGTTCGACGGCTCGTACACCCCGGTCGAGGGAGAAAGCCTCGTCATCGCGGGCTACGACGACGTCGACAACATTCACCACGCCATCGAGCATCCACTAGGCATACCGGAGATCCCGCCGGATCCGGACGCGTTCGAGACAGTCAAGGCGCTCTTCGTAGGCTATCGGTCCGATGGGGACGAGCCTATCGCGCTGATCCAGGGCTTCAACCGCCGCAGGATCATATCCCCAACCGGATTCACCCTGCTCCATTCCGCGGACACCTACCGGAGGGTCGACAGTGTTGGGTTGACCCTCGACAACCGGCTTGCGGCGATGCTGGTCGGGACGAACCTCAGGTTCCTGAGCTTTCACGTCGTGCGCCAGATCCTCGACCTGAGCGCCTATTTCGCCGAGGCTACCGTTCCCGAGCTGCGAGCCTTCGCGCGCACCGCGGGCATCCACGTCGCGGATGAGGAGGCCTTCGTGGCGCTCGCCGACACTTGGGTCAGGAAGAAGGTGACCTTGATCGGCCGAAACCGAATTTTGGATACAGTGAGTTCGGCGGCGATCCGCGACGCTGCCCTCGCATTCGGCATCGAGATCGAGACGGTTCAGGTGAATGGCCGGGAGGCCATCTCCCTGCCGGGCGCCAAGGCCGATCTGAAGACGCTCCTGAAGTTCCTCGACGAGGACTACTACCGCTCGCCAATCCAGGGCCGGAACTACGTGACGAACTCGAAGCGCCCGATTTGATCCCGTTTCGTTTGCCCCACCCGGACCGACGGATATGCTTGGGGGGCAGCGTTACGTTTGAGGATGAGCTCGCCGGTCATGGGCAACGTGACAAAGGCGACGGAACTCGCCGCCCGCATCGAGGTCGTCCCGACGCTCCTGGAGGTGATCTGCCAAACCACGGGCATGGGCTTCTCCACCTTCGCCCGGGTGACCGAGGAACGCTGGATCGCCTGCGGCGTCCAGGATGACAGCGGTTTCGGGCTTACCCCGGGCGACAAGTTCGGCGTCGAGACGACCCTCGGCAACGCTGGAGGCTGATCCGTGCGTAAACCTAGTCGTGTTGAACTTCGCAACGCCGAGCATGAACGGGGCCGAGGCCTACATCGACATCCTTAAGCGGTAGCCGGGGATGGCCGTGCTATTCGTTACCGGCTTCGCCGGCACCGCCGCAATGGCCCAGGCCAGCGCGGACGGGGCCAGTGCCATCATGCTGAAGCCGTTCCGGGACGGCGAGCTCGAACGAAGGTCGCAGGAGCGCTTGCTGCCCGAGCCACGCTTGTCCCGCAGCTCGTGTCGGAGCGGGGCCGAGGCTTCGATGATCGGAGCTAGACCACCGGGTCCCCCCCCCCGTTTACGCCGCCGTCGCGTCGTTGACGTGCCCTCATGCGGCACCCCTCCTTTTCGCCCTGCTCGGACATCCATGGGGCATTCGGTCCTGAAACCCTTGCGGCCCAATATTGATCGGCCCCATTGGTAGTGGTCCGCCCTGAAGTATGGCTTTTGGCCGACAGAGGACGGAACCGATGGCGCAAAGACCCAAGCCCGAGGAGATCGTGAGCAAGGTGCGTCAGGTCGACGTGCTGGTCTTAAAAGCACACCCGTCACCAGATGCGGTATTATGGGTCGACGCTGATCGGCTTCATGACCGTGTCCAAGGCCAAGGGCATCACCGTCGTCGTCACCCGTCGGATCGACAACGACCGCTCAGTGGACGACTACCTGCAGTACGTGAACGCCGACGGCACCCCGAGCTACGAGTTCATCAAGAAGTCGACCGGCCGGTAGACCCTGCCCAACGACAACTTCGTCACGACCGGTGACCTGCCCCTCCTAGTGACGTCCCGCACATCGTCTGCCAGGGCACAGGCACCGAGATCCGCATGTACGACTGCACGGGCGCCATGGTCCGGACCGCGAGCCGGAACCAGAACTCGAACGGCACGGCGGGCAATTCCAGCTTCGTGCACCTTCCCCAGTTGGACGCCCTCGGGTACCGGGCCGACGATTACGCCGTGACGTACGCCAGTTTCGACTACGGCCAGACCTGGTAGTCGATCGACACCTGGGGAGCCCGGGGATCGAGGAAGCCGACCATCCTGCGGCCGCCTCACGACCTCGATAACGCCGAGCTCGCCTCGTGCCGGCGGCTCTCCATCACGTGATGTCGAAGGCCTGCTCGAACGTGGGCCGAAGGCGTCGAGGGCGCCCCCGGCTGCCAGGCCGTCGAAGTCGAGCGTTTGGGGCGGAACGACACCTCGTTCACGATCAGGGCGAGGACCTCCAGCGGCTGCCCGGGGCGCTTGCGGACGAGGGCCGGGGGCTCGTCGGGCTTGAGCGTCACCGACGAGACGTCGGGCTCCTGCATGGCCTTCGCGGTGTAGCCCCACGGTAGATTCCCGAAGTTGTCCCGGGGCGCCTTCGGACCGGGGACGATGGGCCTCCGCTTCGTCGTGAACGGGTCGCCGGCGTGCCGGGTGCCTCCGAGGACCTGCAGGTTGAGGTAGGACGCCGTCCGGTCCTTCAGATAGATCAACACGGACGGGTCGCTGCCGTCCGTCCGGATCAAGGCTTTCATCACGCCGACCACCTCCAGCGTGAACTGCGTCGGGCGGTCGAAGCTGGTCATCATCCACTTCCGGACGGCGTCCCGCCCGGCCTCCCCGCCTTGTTCAGGGCCTCCACGACCGCTGGCTGGTAGGCCTTGGCCATGAGGTCGTCGACCTGCCGTTCGAAGGCCGCGACGTCGATCTCGATGTCGATCTTCAGCATGGCCCGAGGGTGCGGACGGCGTCCGCAACGGACAACCCTGCCTGGGGGACGGTGTCCCCCTCGGACACCGTCCGGATTTGCCGATTTCGGCCCCGAGGGGGAGAATCCCTCATCCCCCTGGAGGCCACCATGCAGCAGCAGATGACCCACTTTCCCGAGCCCGGCACCCCTGTTGCCGCCGTCATCGAGAGCGCCTCCGCGCAGGCCGCCTCAGCACGCCGGGATGAGGCCGAGCGCAAGCGCGTCGAGCGTGCTGAGCGCCGGGCCGCGGGCACCCCCGATCCGCGCGTCGTCGACACGGCCATCGTGGCGGCCCTGATCGAGACGCTCGCCAAGGGGGATGCATGCCGCCGCATCAAGGCGAAGGGGACCACGAAAGGGTTCCTCGTAGGCCTGGAGCCCCTGATGAAGGACGCCCTCGCCAACCTCGTTCACGGTCGCGGCGTGTCGCACGATGCGGCCATCGACGCCCTGCAAAAGCGCCTGCGCCTCGTTTGAAACCAAGCGTACACAGGGACGCCGTCCCGCTGATCTTTCGATTCAGAACCATGAAGTAACGGGGCGCTAACCCTGCTCATCGAAGAGCACCTGTTCCGGCATCCAGGCCAGGGACAGGTGTTGACTCCCCCTCGACGGCGAGTCCGCGAGCTGGGATCGTCTCCTCACGCCGAGCCTGAGGAGCCCCCCGATGTCCATCTCATCCCACGCCATCGCCTCCGGCTTCGACATGGGGGCCCAGGGTCTCGCGGGCGTCCTCCATCGCGCTCGCCAGGACCGCCTCGCCCTCCAGCAGGCCGCCGACGAGAACCAGGCCGCCCGGAACCTGACCGCGGTCGCCAAGGCCTCCTCGGCCATGCGCATCCTCGGTAGGCTCGTGCTGGCTTTCCAGTCGGAAGTCGCCACCCTTGACGCTGAGAATGCCCGCCTCAAGGGGGAGCTCAGCCGCATGCGGAGCCGCGCCCTGGAGGCCGAGGGGCGTCTCGTCCGCATCCAGAAGGGGCAGCGCACGGCGGGATGACGGTGTGCTCTCGTGTGCTTCCGTGTGTGCACAGGGCAAGGCGCCAGAAAAATCTTAGGGGTGCGCGCCCGTGCCGCACCCTGGCAACCAGACATGAAAAAGGATGGGTCATTGGGCTCCTGCCGCGTCCGAAGCGGCGGGTGTGACGGTGACCGGCGTGGGACTTACGCTCGTCCGATCCAGCCCAAGGTGGATCAGGGAGATGAGCGATGGACCACTATGTCGGCCTCGATGTCTCGGTGCGCAGCACGAGCATCTGCATCCTGAGCGCAGCCGGTCAGGTCGTGCGCGAGGGTAAGGTGGAGAGCGAGCCGGAGGCGGTCGCGGCTTTTCTGGACGGTCGTGGTCTGACCTACGGGCGGGTCGGGATCGAGGCCGGCCCTCTCTGCCAGTGGCTGTATGCCGGCTTGGCGAAGGCGGGACTGCCGGTGGTGTGCATCGAGACGCGTCACGCAAAGGCGGTGCTGAGCGCTCAAGTGAACAAGACCGACCGCAACGACGCGCGCGGCATCGCCCAGATGATGCGGGTCGGCCTCTACAAGGCGGTTCACGTGAAGACCCTGGCCAGCCAGGAGATCCGTGCCCTGCTCGGCGGGCGCCGGACCTTGCAGGCCAAGCTCATCGACATCGAGAACAGCATCCGGGGGCTGCTGCGCAACTTCGGCCTGAAGGTCGGGACCGTGACCCGCGCCCGCTACGAGGAACGCATCCGCGAGCTGACGGAGGGCCGAGCCGGGTTGATCGCCGTGATCGAGTCGATGCTGACCGTGCGTCGCGTGGTGCGCGAGCAATACGTGCTCCTGCATAAGCGGATGATGGTGCTGGCTCGTGAGGACGAGCCCTGCCGCCTGCTGATGAGTGCGCCCGGTGTCGGCCCGTTCGTCGCGTTGACCTATCGCGCCGCGGTCGACGAGCCGGCCCGTTTCCGCCAGTCTCGCGCGGTCGGCGCGCACTTCGGGCTGGCGCCGCGAACGCACCAGTCGGGGGAGTTGGACCGACGCGGGCCTATCACCAAGAACGGCGACGAGACCCTACGCTCCGCGCTGTTCGAGGCGGCTCTGGTGCTGCTGCGTCCAGGCTCGAAGCCGTCGACGCTGAAGGCATGGGGCCTGAAGCTCGCCAAGCGTCGCGGAATGGCCAAGGCCATGGTCGCGGTGGCACGGCGGCTGGCGGTGATCCTTCACCGGATGTGGGTCGATGGAACGCCGTTCCGCATCGAGGCGGCGATGGCGTAATCGACCTGTCATAGGAATCCGCCGCGAGGCGGAGCGGTGTCCCTCCAGGGACCGAAGGTCGGTGAGATCGCGGGCGGGTTGAAGGGCCTTCGGGCGACTTCGCGAAAAAGCTTGATCCACCTCCTGTCGGACCCAACCATGAAGCGGCCGGCGTGCCGACTTCGGAGAGAAGCCAGAGACCTGGCGGGACAGTCGAGCTAAGATCGCCCTGAAGGACAGGAGGTCTCCTTGATCCATCCGCTCTACCGAATCTTGCGGCTCCTCGAAGAGCAGGGGCTATGGTTCCGGGTGGACCGGCATCGCGACGACACCGTGATGATCACCGTCACTGTGGTCGGCGAGCGCCTGGAGATAGACGTCTTCGAGGATGGTCACGTCGAGTTCTCGCGCTTCAAAGGCACGGAAGACCTCGAATCCGACCAAGACGCCCTGAACGAATTGATCCGCCAACACGGACGACGGCAGGTTGGGGATAATCCCTCTTGACCTGGAACGCCCAATAGAGAAGGCCCGCCTCCCTCAGGAAGCGGGCCTTTCAGTTTCAGCGGGTGGAGGCCTCAGGCGACGCGGTACCCTGGAACGACATCCGGATCGTTCTCCAAGTCATCCAGGATCTCTTGATGGCGGGCATCAGGATGCTCGACGTCGGCCAGGAGGATCGCCGGGAAACCGCGGTCGTACTCATGGCAGGGGGCGAGCCCACGCAGCATGTGGCTGCCGAAGATGTGGCTGCCGATCCGCTCCTTGGACAGGCCGTGGAGGCGCATGCACTCGTCGGTCGAGAGGCCACGGAGCCAGCTTTCCGTGCGCTCGTCGAGATCGGCAAGGGACGGCTCCGGCTTGAAGTACACGCGCGCCCGGACGTACGCCTTCGCGATGGCACCCCAGTCCTGGCTGGCGTCGTACTCGGGGACCGGGATGAGCGCGCCGAATCCGGCGCCGTCATCGTTGGCGGCCACGGGTGCCTGCGCCGCCGCGGCGATCTGATGGGCCTTGGCCGAGAGGTCCTCCATCTCGGCCTCGACTTGCGAGCCGGCGCCGACGGGCGGGCGGAAGCTGTCCCGCACGGAACGGGCGACCCAGCGGCCGCCCTCCCAGACCAGCTTCGTGGTGAAAGTGACGGCCATGGCGAGGGCGATGGCGAACGCGCGGAGAGCTTTGAGCATGGGGTGGGTGATCCTGTCCTGGTGGAGATTCGATTGTCGTCAAGGGTATGAAATCGACTAGGCCGCGGAGAAGAGTTCCAACTGGTTGGATGCCGCGACTGCCTTGGGCGAGACCCAAAGGACCTCCTCGCGGACCCGGCCCCGGATGTCCTTCGAGTCCTTCGTGACCCGTTTCCAGCCGCGGAGAGCATCCTCGTAGAGGGGGTCGGCGTAGACCGAGATCAGGGCCATTCCCTTGATCGAGCCCAGGCAGTCGAGGAGGCGTGAGTGGCCGGCCTCGTCCATCTTGTGGGCGTATCCCCGTGCCGGATCCCGGCGGGTGCGTGGGACGTAAGGGGGATCGAGATAGAAGAGGGCATCCGACCGGTCGTGGCGCCGGATGGTATCGACCGCATCCGACCGCTCGATCACGACGCCCTGCAGACGCGAACGCAGGGCTGGCAGGGCATCCGGAAAGGTATGCCATTCGAGCGAAGGGGTGCTCGATGCGATGGCCGTGTAGCGTCGGAATCCGGTCCGGGTACGCCCGAGCCGAACGTCGTTCGTGACGCCCATGGCATGCCGGACGAGCAGGCGCCGGGCCCGCTCGACGGGCTCATCCGCCGGCACTGGCCGATAGGCGAGCTCGAATTCCGCGTCCGACCACGGGGTCATCACCAGGAGGAACGAGAGGCGAGCGCACTGCCTCTCGTCCCGGACCACGCGGAACAGGTTGAGGAGGTCTTCGTCGAGATCGCCGAGGACCTCGACGCGGACCTTGGGCTTGCGCATCAGGACGGAGGCGGCTCCGCCGTAGGGCTCGCAGTAGAGAGCGTGGGGCGGCATGTGGGCGATCACCCAGGGGGCGATCCTCCACTTGCCACCGAACCAGCGCAGCAGGGGGCGGGTAGGAGCGGCCATCAGACGGCCTCCGATCCGAACACGCGGCCCCGGAACTCTGGCGAGATCTGCCGCCGGTGTGCCCATACGGCCCGGAGAGCGTGGGAGGCCTGCGTCTGATCGAGCTCGGGCAGCGAGGCGACGACATGGCCGACATGACTATGGGCGGCCGACCAACCCACGCCATTCCTCAGGGCGGCGAAATCCTCGTCGTATGATGAGAGGACCCTGCAGGCCTCCAGGACGGCGACGCGGACCTCGGGCAGGGCAGCGCGCTCCAACCAGTCCATGATCCTCTCGGAACCGAGGCGGGCGATCACCGCCGCGATCATGCTCTCGACTTCGTCCACGAGCTCGCCGGCGATCCGAGCGGCCCTCTCAGTGGGGCGGTCCGGGTATTCGACGATGGCGACGGCCCACTCCTTTTTACGCTTCGTCCACGCCCAGGGCTTCCCGTCGAGGCATGCTCGCAGGCGGGCGATAGCCTGCGCCCTCTCGGCGCCATTCTCCAACCAGTCCCGGTCGGCCTCCTGCAGCCGCTCGACGCGCTCATGCTCCTGGATGGCGGCGGCCTTGGATTCGGCGGCGGCGACCACGGCGAGGACCTCATCGTCGCTCGCTGGCGGGATGCTCTCCCAGCAGACAGGAATGCGGTCGTCCCAGGAGAACCCGACGGTCCTCATGTTCTCGCGGTCGCCGGCGTAGGCGCGCTGGAACTGGGACGTGTCGGCGGGCTCGGAGCGCCACAAGGTCTTCGCCCCGTTCCGTGTGTTGCGCTCGCCAACACGGCGCCACGCGAGACCCATGCAGGCGACCGGAAGGGCCTGCGTCGTGGGGATGGGGGAGTTAGCCGCCGCGTAGGCCGAGGCCGCGACGGCTCCCAGGGCGATGGCGAGGAGGAGAAGGCTGAACATGGTGGTGTGCGCTCCTTGAATACGTAAACTGACGTATTCAAGCACCCTGCCATGCGCATTGAAACGTCTTTCAATCGATAAAGCGTAGACTGCGACAATCAGGAATTGATGGTGTATTTCTGGTATCACTTAATCGGCGGCACTTATGTAGATACTACGACTTTATAAGGAATCATATTTCTTGCGGATATGCGGATTTACGCTACCTTTGTGGGAGGAATCGACAAAGGCTTGCGCTGATGACTGCCCCAAGGACCGTTCTCAATAGGGCTGACGTGATCGAGAGGCTACGGGCCGTCTGCAAAGCGGTTGGCGGCCAGAAAGTGTGGGCTGCCCGCAATGGCATCTCGTTCAGTTACCTGAGCGACGTCATCAATTACCGCCGGACACCCGGGGATTCGGTCCTGCGCAGCCTGAATCTCCAGCGCTCCGAGCTCACGTACGAGCCGCGGCAGCCGCGCGAGATCGCCATCCACGACGAGGATGGCGTGACGCTCGCGACGGCCTGGGCATCCTGATGAGCGGCGCTCTCCACGATCCCTCTCGCCAGTGCGAAACGGAATACGAGTTCTACGACCTCATGGTCGGCGACCGACTTCTGACCGGGAGCGTGCAGGTCACATACAACGTGACCCCGACGTATCGGGATGCCGGCGACCCGCCGCGGATGGTGGCCGCCCAGTTCGAGATCATCGCGCTCGATCAGGTCCGGGTCGACTGGATCGTCCCGGACCTATCATCCGGCGACGAGGTCGAAGGCCCGGGCTTCTTGCCCTGGCGCGATCCCTTGGAAGCCGCCGTCGTCGAGGTTCTCAGGGCAACCTCGGACCTCAAGGACGCAGTCGTCGCGCAGCACCGGGAGGACTGAGATGACCTCCCCCTCATTCGTCGACGGCCTCTACCGCCTCGACGCCGTCGAGACCCGGCGCAGGCTCGCCACCGCCATGGCTGCGGCCCGCGCCGGCACGGATGGCGACGCCGTCCGCCGTGTCGAGGCCGCGCTCCTCAGGAAGTCGCGATGGGCGATCCGCCACCTCGACGCGGCCATCGCCGAGGCCGAGCGGCCGGCGCGGACGCCCGCCGAAAAACTGGCGGCCGCCGCCCGTCACGAAGACGAGCCGCCTCCGGGCTGCTGAGATCCCCGTCGCGCGCTCGGCGACAGGGGCGCTCCGTCCGATCAGGTCATCCCCATCATCGAGGTTGTCATGAGCACGAAATCCATCACGGAGCAGGCGCTGTCCTACATCGCCGGCGAGGTCGCCGCCTCGGGCAGGCGCCCGGCCATCGAAGTCGCCCAGCGCATCATGGAGCGCCTGGAGAAGGAGGGTATCAATGTCATCCGAACCACCCAAACGGATGAGCTTCAGGCCCCTATCACCGTGCGCATCGATCAGACCGATTCGCCGACATTGGCGCAGTCGTTCGACGCATCCGTCGTCCGCGACGCTTACCGCCTCGGTTACGAGCGGGGCACCTACGAAAACGGCGGCGACCCGTCCACGCTGGATCTTGAGGGCTCTGCATACCGGTGGGGCCAGGCCCACGACCTCGCCGTTCACCTCGGCGACGGGGGCGTGCAGGCCTCCCTTCACGCGTTCATCGGGACCGAGCCTCCGCAGCCTGCCGCGACCGAGGGCGAAGATTACGTCCTGACGCCCGAGGGCGAGGACGTCATCCGCGATCTGATTGAGCACACGGCCCTGACGCAGGCCGCCGTAACCGCCGCCGGAGATGCCCTGGAGGAGAGGGTCGATGCGGACCCGGATCGGTATGTCCGCAGCATCTCCGGCCGGGATCATGCCGTCGATCCGATGGCGCTCGCGGTGAGCGATCTGATCGAGGCGAACAGGCTCATCGCGATGGCCGTGGCAACGCTTGGGCACGAGGCGGCGGACCTGATTATGCAGAACTTGCTCACGCCCGGCGCCAACGCCGCAGCCGCCTGAGGGCACCCGGCCTCGGGCCCCGGCGTTGACCCGGGGCCCAGGCCGTCCGCCTCACCGAGATCCGATGCCCCCCTACACCGTCCGCCGCATGCCACCCGCCGTCGTCGGGGCATGCCGCGCCCTCCATGCCGTCCTGCCGCTGCCCGAGGCCGGCCCGTTGCCAGGCGAAGATCTCTCGCTGGCGGAGGTCCTGGCCGCGCAGGCACGGGTGCTCGCCGCTGCCGTTGAGGCGGCCGCCCCGGGAACGATGGGGCGCCTGAAGAGCGGCGAGCCCTGTGGAGATTAACCCGGAATTTACCAAGCAATTCGATGTAATTTTCGAGGGGCTTGTCTTATTTCTGGCTGCGTGAAATCTACTGCATTAGTCGCTGTTAATCTCAGCGCAGATTACGCCTAGCTCTGCCAGTCAAATGACTCGCGGAGTCATGGGGACGTGTGTTTCTATCCTGACAGCGGGCGATCATCCCCGCAGGAGGACACACGACATGAGCACTCTCAAGATCAAGCCCAAGAAGGCCAAGGCGAACAAGAAGGCCAAGCTCAAGCAGGTCGAGAGCCGCCCGCAGTTCATCCAGGACATGCTGATGGAGGCTGTGCGCCATCACGCTGCCCTCGATGCTGCGCCCATCAAGACGCAGGCGGAGTGGATGGGGGAGATCTTCGACGATCACGACATCGTCTACGGCGTCTACCCCGACATGACGCAGCCGGCCGGGACCGCGATGGCGGAGATCTCGGGCGGTCCGGAGGTCCTGTTGGCCAAGGCCGCGGCCGGCCAGGAGGGGTGCTTCCTCACTGCGATGGCGGTGGATGACAAGGAGGAGGCGCAGGTGTTCGCCGAGATCGCCTCGCTCCGGAAGCGAGAGATCGAGGAGGATGGCTCGATGTCGGAATTCACCCAGATGTTCTGGGAGAAGATGACGCCAGGCGGCCGCATCCTGAACGGGCGCAAGACGGTGAAGGAGTGGCGTCTGTTCGTCAGCCAGGTGGACGAGGCCGCCAAGCTGCTGGAGCGGTATGACCGCAACGACCGCAACTGGACCCCCCCGGCCGAGTAGGCCCCAACCTCGACCTAGGATGACGGCCCCGGGGTGACCCGGGGCTGTCTTCGTTTAGGGCTCCCACACGACGGGATTCGTTGTCGCGCCGTCGGGGCAATCCTCCGCCCGGGCCGGCCGGAAATCCGTTCCGCCACAGCTACGGCAGACGTACTTCTCGACGCTGGGGCCCTCGGATGACCAGCCCCGGCGATCCTGCTCCGACAACGTTGCGAGGTACGCCCTCATGCGAGCGACCTCGGTTTCCGCCTCTGCCCGCGAGACCGCGTAGGAAACCCAACCGCAGGTGACGCAGGTCACCTCGTCGTCGCCGACCTCTCGTCTACTCCTCGCCATCGTCGGTCTCCTCCGGCTGGCCAAGCAGGCGCTCCTCCGGAATCGTGGGGGTCACGGCGAGGCGCGCTCGGATCTCCTCCAAAGTGGTCGGACCGTAGGCCCACCGGTCGACGCCGACGTCGCAGGATTGCGAGGTGTCGGGGAGCATGCCGTGCGTGTGCCCGAAAAGCTGAAGGGAACCTCGCCATGCACCCGGCCAGGCCCTCATCGGGTAGTGGCAAGCGATGATCCGCTGGCCTTCGATCTTCCGGCTGAGGATGTCGTGCTGCTCGTGCCAGGGCAGGTCGAGCGTGCGCTTCCGGTCGTGGTTGCCCCGGACAAGGCACTTGCGGCCACGCAGCCTCTTAAACACCGCGGCGCACCGTTCGGGCGTCGATCCCATGGCGAAGTCGCCGAGGTGCCAAACCTCGTCCCTGGGGCCCACGACGCAGTTCCAGGCCGCGATCAGCGCCTCGTCGTGCTCCTCGATGGAGGCGAACGGGCGCCCGCTCATGGCGAGGACGCCCTTGTGGCCGAAGTGGGTGTCGGCGGTGAAAAAGGTCTTCATCAGGGCAGCCTCCTGTCGAAGGGGCTGCGCACGCGCGTCACGCCCCGGGGATGGGTCTCTCGGTCGGGGTACGGCGGAATATTCGTTTCACGGGACGCCTCGTGGTCCGGGGGAATCGATGCGATCGCAGCTCGCCGGCATCGGGGCAAGCGAGACCTCGCGGCAAGGTTACGCATTCCCTGGCCCTGATGGGGAGCCGCCGTTCCGGATTGAGATGAGGCTTGATTGCCGCCGATTGTCCCTATAGTGTAGGGACGTTGGACGAGGGCGATGCCCCGTTCGTGAGGGAGACCCCGATGGCCACCGCCGCCAAGATCAACAACGCCGACCGCGCCGCGGTCGTAAGGTTCGCCTGGGGCCTGGCATACTTCTATGCGGTCCGGGCCGCGCAGCCCGTCCGGGGGCACATCGGCGCCGGGATGCGCGAGGCCTGGCGGCAGTTCCGGCAGGCCCGCGCCGACGGCATCGTCCCCGAGCAGTTCACCGAGGCTTACGAGGAGCAGGTCGGTCGCCCCGGCCGCGTCGAGGCGCGAGCGTACTTGAAGGCCGAGATCGCCAGGAAGGCGGCGGAAGCGTCGGCCCCCGCGACGGTCGATGCGGTCGATGAAGCCACGGCCCCCGAGGGGCAGCTTTGCATGCTCACGTGGATTGTCGACGACGCCATCCGAGCCGGAGAGCCCGGGCTCTACGCCGTCGATCAGGTCGAGCCGGTGGCCCCCGTCCCGGAGATGACGCCTGCGAGGCCGGCCCCGGTCGAGCCGAAGCCGGTCCAGCTTTGCATCATCGACTTGATCGCCGCCGACGTCGCCAAGGCCGAGGAGCCCGCGGTCGTCGTAATCCCCGAGACGGTTCCGGCCGATCAGGACGACGAGGATGCCCTGGATGAGGTGGTGATCGAGCAGGTCGTCGACCCGCGCCAGGAACTGCTCGAAAGGATCGCCCGCAACGATGCCGCGATGGAGCGCATCGAGCAGGAAGTCCGGCGCAACGTCGAGATCTACGGGATGTCCGGTGGGGTCGACCACATGCACGACCTCCTCGACGGCATGCACACCCACGGCCTGAACTTGCGCGACGACCTGAAGGAGCTCGGGCACCAGCCCGTGCCGATGATGCCCCCGGCCCAGCAGCCTTCCTCCTCCAACCCGATCAGGTGACCGCCATGGATCTCGCCCTCCTCTCCGACCACGCCCGGACGACCTACGGCGCCGACTGGCAGAGGCCCCTCGCGCGGGGCCTCGGTCCGCTGCACCCCGACGGCGCCCGCGAGACAATCGACGACCGCCTCGTCCGCCGGTGGGCATCGGGTGAGCGCCCGATTCCCGAATGGGTCGGCCCGGCGCTGGCCCATGCCATGGATCGGCAGGCCTCCGTATACGAGAGGCGGGCGGCGCTGATACGGGAACGCGCCGGCGAGCTGCGCACCGAGCTCCGACCGGCACCGGAAGAGGCGCCCGAGATGGACATGCGGCCGTAGCGGTCGAGGGTCGCCCCGGCAGCCGCCGTAGGCATAAGAATCCCGGATTTTCCGGTTCCTGTTATGTCCTGCGCATAAGAGCGCCGAAACCGGGCTATCGTGCGCATAAGCCCGATGCCGTCCGAGCACCCGAACTCGGACGGTTCCGACAAATCCCGTCCGAGAACCGTCCGAGAAAGCAAAAGCCCCGACCGTAAGGCCAGGGCTCTGAAGCTAAGTGCTTGGGAATATTGGTAGCGGGAGAGGGACTCGAACCCCCGACACGAGGATTATGATTCCTCTGCTCTAACCAGCTGAGCTACCCCGCCCCAGCCCGCGGCCGTCTGCTCGGGCAGGCGGCCGGTTCGGAGATCGGCGGTATAGGGAACGGCGGCTTGCGGTGTCAACGCCCTGTTTCGGGATGCAGCCCGGGTTTTTTCGGGACCGGTTTGCGTCGCTTCCGCCTGGCCGCAACGGATCGGGCCGGGGCGGCTTATCGCACTGCGTGTCGTTCGAATGCCGGAACCCAGCGAGGGCCGTTTCCTTGTCAGACCTCCCATCCCAAGCGGCGCGGCCCTCCCGCCGCCATGCCGACCTCGGCGGCGACTTCTTCGACGTGGTCGAGGCCGCGCGCTTTCCCGAGACCATCCTGCGCGTCCGCAACCAGCCCTGGGCCGCGCGCGTCGGCCTCGACGGGCTGTCGGACGCCGAGTGGATCGCGCGGTTCGGCCGGTTCGAGCCCCTGCCCGGCTCGTTCCCGGCGCCGCTGGCCCTGCGCTATCACGGCCATCAGTTCCGCTCGTACAACCCCGATCTCGGCGACGGGCGCGGCTTCCTCTTTGCGCAGCTGCACGACCTGCGCGACGGGCGCCTGCTCGATCTCGCCACTAAGGGCAGCGGCACGACGCCGTGGTCGCGGGCCGGCGACGGTCGCCTGACCTTGAAGGGGGGCGTGCGCGAGGTGCTGGCCACCGCGCTCCTCGAAGCGCAGGGCGTGAACACCTCCAAGAGCTTCAGCCTGATCGAGACCGGCGAGGCTTTGGAGCGCGGCGACGAGCCCTCCCCCACCCGCTCGGCCGTGCTGGTGCGCCTGAGCCACGGCCACATCCGCATCGGCAGCTTCCAGCGCTTCCTGGCGCTCGACGAGCCGGGCAACGTCGCGCGGCTGCTCGATCACACGATCACCACCCACATGCCCGATCTCTGGCGCGAGTCGGTGGCCGAGCGGGCCGTCGCGTTCCTCGGCGAGGTCACGCGGCGGGTCGCGCGGATGGGCGCGCAATGGGCGGCGGCCGGCTTCGTCCACGGCGTGCTCAACACCGACAACATCAACGTCACCGGCGAGAGCTTCGATTACGGCCCGTGGCGCTGGCTGCCGGCCTACGACCCGAACTTCACCGCGGCCTACTTCGACACGCAAGGGCTCTACAGCTTCGGCCGGCAGCCGGAGGCGCTGTACTGGAACCTCGCCCGGCTGGCGGATTGCCTGCTAGCGCTGGCGCCGCAGGCGGATCTCGAAGCCGAGCTCAAGGGCTTCGGCCCGGCCCTACAGGAGGGGTTCGCGGACGCGTTGCTCGCGCGGCTCGGGCTCGCTGAGGCGGGCGAGGAGGCGACCGATCGCCTGGTCGGGGCGTTCTGGCGCTTCCTGGCCGAGAGCGGCGCCCCGTTCGAGCAGACGTTCTTCGACTGGTACGGCGGGACGGCCAGCGCGGACCGTGCCGCGGCGAGCCCGTCCGCCGCGCTCTATGCCGGCGAGAGCTTCGCGCCGGTGCGCGCGGCCCTGCAGGGCATGGCGCCCGCCGCCGGGGCGAACCTCGCCCACCCCTACTTCGCGCAGACGCGGCCGTGCACGCTGCTGATCGACGAGGTCGAGGCGCTCTGGGCGCCGATCGCGTCGTCCGACGACTGGTCGGTGCTCTCGGACAAGCTCGCGGCGATCGCGCACATGGCGGAGGCCTACGGCACCGCGCCGCTGCCCGTCGGATAGGGGCTCAGCGCTCCTCCTCCTCGCGCCGGCGCAGCTCGGCATGCCCGGCGCGGATGCCGAGGTCGACCATCACGCGGGTGATGCGCAGGCCGAGCCAGAACAGCAGGGCGCAGACGGCGACCGCGGCAGCGATCTTGAGTGGGCTCACGGGCGAAGGTCTCGCGACGGTGGACGATGCGTCCGAGTTAGGGCAGAGGCACGGCGGTGCGCGAGACCTTTCACATCGAAGTCCTCGGCCCTGAGCCGGGCGACGTCCAGACGCGGATCTCGGTGCGCAGCGCCGGGCTCGAGGGCGCGCAGGAACGCGCCTTGCGCCTGTTCGCCCGCGCCCGCGTCCCGCAGCGTTCGGGCGGGCCGGCGGAGGCGGTGCGGGTGATCGACGGCGCCGGGCGCGAGGTGTTCTTCCGCAGCCGCTTCGACGAGCCGGGCTGAGGCCATGCGCAAGGCTCTCGTCGTCCTGGCGCTGCTGGTGCTGGTCCCGGCCCTGTTCGTGCGCAGCTACAGCCTGCCGCCGGCCCCCGACCGGCGCGGCGGCACCACGATCCAGCTGACGCTGCCGAACCGGCCCCTGTTCGGCAGCCCGCGGGCCGACTGCGTCGGCGCGCCCGAGGACGATCCCGTGATCGCCTGCCTGATCGCCTCGGTGAACCGATCGCGGACCGAGGGCATCGTGCTGCTGTCGCTGCCGTTCTCGCCGACCGCCTACGGCTTGTCCGAGCGGGTCGCGCTCCTCGGCCGGGACGAGGCCGCCGGCAAGGCGCAGCTCGCCCGGATCGCGCGGTTCGGCTGGTAGAGGCGGACCGACCCGGGCTTCCCCATCGAGTGGGCGTGATCATTTGGGCTTGATCATTTGGGCTTGGCCGGCGCGGCCGGGTCCAAGGCGGGCTTGGGCTTGCGCGCCTCCTGCAGGTCCTCGGCCTTCTCCTCGTCGGTGTCGCCCTTCTCGATCGTCTTCTCCGGGTCGGCGGCCAGGGTCTTCACGATCTCCAGAACGCGCTCGCACTCGGTGACGTAGGAATAGGTTTCGAGCACGATCGCCGCGTCGCGCAGCGTGCGCAGGTCGCGCACCGTCTGCTTGTTGGCGGCTTCCTGCAGCTCGCTCTTCCGGGCGATCGTCTCCTCGATCTTGGCGCCCTTCACGTCGCAGGCGGCTTCGACCGGCGTGGCGAGGCCGGCGGCGAGCATCAGGAGGGCGGCGTGAGCGAGGCGCATGCGTCAGGGTTCCGGGCGTCGTGCGTCGAGGGATCGGGATCAGGCGTGGTGGGCGTGGCTGCGCAGGATGTCGTTCGTGAGTGCGACCAGCTGGCTCGGCCGATAGGGTTTCGGCACGAAGATCGATTCGGGGACGGCCTCGCCCTGCGAGAGGCAGGCGCGGCCGCCGGAGGTGTAGACCACCGGGAGCGAGGGGCAATGCGCCCGGGCGGCCCGCGCCAGCGTGATCCCGTTCGTGTTGCGGGCGAGATCGATATCGGTGAAGAGCAGATCGACGGTCTCCCGGGCGAGGATCGCCTCGGCTTCCCAGGCATCCGCGGCGGTCAGGACGCGGTAGCCCTCGTCGAGCAGCGCCTCCGCCGCCAGTTCGCAGACGAACGGCTCGTCCTCCACCACCAGGACGGTGGTGGGCGCGCGGTCGAGGTAGCTCGGCAGGCCGATGGCGGCGCAGGCGAAGGACATCATGACGCAACTCCAACTCACCCGGCGCGGAACGAAGGTCCCGCAGCCGGATCGCAAGACCAACGGGGCCCTGTGCTCCGGCGTTCGCCGTGATTGCATCGAATTGCCGAGGTTTGGTGAGCGAAGCCTTAACCCTGCCCGCCCGCCCCTGGACGAGGCGCTGGGAATGGTTAATCGAGTGTTGACGGAACGCGCACCGGATCGGGTTTCGTGAGCCGGTCCTGGCAGCTCGGCACCGGCCTCGTGCTGACGGCGCTCGCTGGATACGTCGACGCCCTCGGCTTCGTGCGCCTCGGCGGCCTTTACACCTCGTTCATGAGCGGTAACACCACGCAGCTCTCGGTCTTCCTCGGGCACGCCGACTTCGCGCACGTGGTGCTGCCGGCGGTCCTGATCGGCGGGTTCCTCGCCGGCGCGGTCCTTGGCAGCGGGCTGTCGATCCTGGTCCCCTTCCCCTGGGCGACGCCGGCGGTGCTCGGCTACGAGGCCTTGCTGATCCTGGCCGCCCTCGGCGTCGGCCTCGCGATCCCGGAGCTCGGCATCGCCTCGTTCTTCATGGCGGTGGCGATGGGCTCGCAGAACGCCGTGCTGGCGCAGGTGAAGGGGTTTCGCGCCGGCACCACCTTCGTCACCGGGGCGCTGTTCAGCCTCGGGCAGAAGATCGCGCAGGCGCTCACCCGCACCGGGCCGCCCTTCGGCTGGGTCGGGGACGGGGCGGTCTGGGCCGCCCTCCTGGTCGGCGCCCTCGCCGGCGCCGTGGCCTATGCCCGCCTCGACCTCTATGCCCTGGTGATCCCGGCGGCGATATCGGGCGTTCTCGCACTGGTCGCCGCGATCTTCGCGCTCCGCCACCGCGCGATGATGCCCGAGCCGCCCGCCGCCTGATCCCGTTCCGCACCCGTCCTGTCCGCCTTCGTTCCGATCGAGTCGCCCGATGAGCAACACTTCGCTGACCACCCACGTCGCGCCGATCGAGGCGGGCGCCCACGTCGTCGCCGCGCACTTCGTGAAGGACGCGCTGCTGCTGGCGCTCGGCGACGGCACGATCGTCCTGAGCCGCGACGGCACCTCGAGCCGCCTCGCCGCCCATCCCGAGGCCGGCATCCTCGCTGCCGCCGGCGATGCTAACCGCCTCGTCACCGGCGGCGACGACGGGCGCGTCGTGGCGATCGGGGCCGACGGCACCCTGTCCGAGGTCGCCACCGCCAAGGGCGGCGCCTGGATCGATGCGCTGGCGCTGCACCCCGACGGGTCGGTCGCCTACGCCGCCGGGCGCAGCGTGGTCGCCCGCGACGCCAAGGGGCGCGAGCGGACCCTCACCGCCCCCTCCACCGCCCGCGGCCTCGCCTTCGCCCCGAAGGGCTACCGGCTCGCGGCGTCGCACTACAACGGCGTCTCGCTCTGGTACCCGAACCACGAGACCCCGGCCGAGATGGTCGAGTGGAAGGGCTCGCACATCGACGTGACGTGGTCGCCCGACGGGCGCTTCGTCGTCTCGACCATGCAGGAGAACGCGCTGCACGGCTGGCGCCTGCAGCCGGACCGCGGCCACATGCGGATGTCCGGCTACCCGGCCAAGGTGCGCTCGGTGTCGTGGTCGTCGGACGGGCACTGGCTCGCCACCAGCGGCGCGGAGGCCGCGATCGTCTGGCCGTTCGATTCGAAGGAGGGCCCGACCGGCAAGGCCCCGCGGGAGTGCGGGGTGCGCCCGGCCCGCGTCTCCCGCGTCGCGTTCCACCCCAAGGCCCTGGTGCTGGCGATGGGCTACGAGGACGGCTGCATCCTGCTCGTGCGCTTCACCGACGCCTCGGAGCTGCTGGTCCGCCCGGCGGTGAAGGGCAGCGCGATCTCGGCGCTCGCCTGGGACGCGAAGGGCGGGCGGCTGGCCTTCGGATGCGTCGACGGCGCGGCGGGCCTGCTGACCCTGCCGGCCTGAATCCGACCGGGTTCTGGAACTGCCGCCGTCGCCGTGCTCTTCTGCAACGACCATTTCGACGAGGCGATGCCGTGTTCCGTGTCTTCCGCACCCTCGGTCTGGCGCTCGGCCTCCTCGGCGGCGGGCTGGCGGCGCAGGGCCCCGAATTCGCCCAGCAATACGCCCAGCGCCTCGGCGGCGCTCTCGACGAGCTGAAGCGCGAGATCGCGACGCTCGATTCCGACGCCAAGGCCACCGGCAACACCCGCGACGGGGCGGTCGACCGGCTTCGCACCAACCCCGACACCCTGGTCGCGCGGCGGGGCGAGGCGGCGCGCTACGACATCGAGCGGCTCGCCCGGCTTTCGGCGCAGCAACAGGCGCTGGCCTCGGCCACGAGCCCGCTCGGGCGGCTCGCCGCCGTGATCCGCGACCCGGACGTGCCGCTCGCCCGCGCCACCTACCAGGATTACGACCCGGCGCTGCCGACCACGACGGACGGGGTGGTGGCCGGGCTGCTCGGGTTCCTCGCCGCCTGGGGCGGCTGGCGCGTGCTGTCCGACGTCGGTCGCCGCGTGGTCCGCCGCCGGCCGCGGACGGAGGTCACGACCGCCTGAGGCGGGCGACGTCGGCGCCCCTGTGTGGCCGGGCGTCTACAGCCCCTAGCGCGCGGCTTGCTTAAGCGGGAAGGCAAGGACGGGCGCGGCCGGGTTTCCCGGGCACGTCGCCGTCACGCTGGTTTCGAGTCGCACCATGGCGCGCCCATCCACCCAGACGATCGACCCGGCACTCGATGCGGCCGCGCTTCTGCGCCGCGTCGGGTTCTTCGGGCTGTTCGTGATCGTGCCGGTGGTGGCGCAGGTGGCGCGCCGCGCCACGGTGATCCTCGCCCCGATCGCGGTCGCGCTGCTGATCATCGCCAGCGCCATCGACGGGCGCCAGCGCCCGCTGCTGTCGGGCAGCGCCCGGCTGCTGCGCGCGCCGGCCTTCCTCGCCGGCCTGCTCGTGCTGGTGTGGATGGCGCTGTCGCTGGTCTGGACGCCGTTCCCCGGCGCCGCCTCCGAGCGCTTCGCCAACCTCGTCGCGACGATCCTGCTGACGCTCGCCGGCTACATGGCGCTGCCGGACCGGATGCGCTCGGCGAACCTCTACCTGCTGCCGCTCGGCGTCACCGCGGCGGCGATCGTCGCCATCGTGCTCGGCCTGTTCGGCGACACCCTGATGCGCGGCGTGCCCGACGACGACAACGCGCTCGATCGCGGCCTCACCCTCCTGGCCTTGCTGCTCTGGCCCTCGGTGGCGTGGCTGCGCTCGCGCCGGCGCGACCGCGAGGCGCTGGGCCTCGCCGTGGTGGTCGCCGTGGCGCTGGCGGTCTCGCCGAACGTCGGGCAGATCGCGGCCCTGGCGATCGGCGCCCTCGCCTTCGCCGTGACGAGCTTCCGGCTGCGCCTCGGCGTCGGCCTCACCGCGGGCCTGGCCGCCGGCCTGCTCGCGGTGGCGCCGCTGCTGCCGTTCCTGGCGCGACCGATCGGCGCCGCCCTGTTCGGGCCGCTCAGCCCCGGCGTGCTGACGCTGAAGAGCTGGCAGCGGATCGTGACCACCGAGCCGGTCCGGCTGATCACCGGCCACGGCTTCGAGACGGCGCTGCGCGGCCGGGTCTTCGGGTTGATCCCGGTGAACGCCCCGAGCACGGCGCTGTTCGCTATGTGGTACGAGCTCGGCGTCGTCGGGGCGCTCGCCGCCGCCTTCGCCCTCTACGCTTCGATTCGCCGGGCGGGCCGCGACGTGCCGCTGCTGGTTCCCGGGGCGATGGCGGGCTTCGCCGCCGCCTTCACCATCGCCTGCATCGGCGTCGGGCTCACGGTGGTGTGGTGGCTGACGACGCTCGCCATCACCATCCTGGTCTTCGTCGCGATCGAGCGCGGCCAGTTCCGCACGCGGCGCCCGAAGGTCAGCCGCCTTAAGCTGCCGACGCCGGGCGAGCCGCCGCGCGCCTGACGGGTCAGAGGTCGGCCGCCGCCTCGATGCCGGCCATGTCGGCGTCCGAGAGCCCGACATGGTGGCCGATCTCGTGGATCAGGACGTGAGCGACGAGGTGGCCGAGCGTCTCGTCGTGCTCGGCCCAGTAATCCAGCAGCGGCCGGCGATAGAGCCAGACCGTGTTCGGCATCTGGCCCGTCACGGTCTCGCCCGCCTGGGCCAGCCCGATGCCGCGGAACAGGCCGAGCAGGTCGAACTCCGAGTCGCACGCCATTTCCGTCAGCGTGTCGTCGTCGGGAAAATCGTCGACGACGATGCGGACGTCCTTCGCCAGCGCCCGGAATTCCGCCGGCAGCGCGGCGAAGGCCGCCTGGGCCAGATCCTCGATCTCGGCGAGGCTCGGCGCCTTGGCGGCGGCGAGGCTCACGCGGCGTCCTTCGCCACCGGGAGGACGCAGCTGCGCAGGAAGCCGGCGAGGTCGTTGGTGATGTGGTCGATATGCGCCTCCCGCACCGCCTCCTGCTCGAACGCCTCGCGGTAGGGGTCGATCGCGGCCGGAACCACCAGGACGGTGGCCATCCCCATCTGGTGGGGCACCGCGAGGTTGCGGGCGATGTCCTCGAACAGGGCCGCCCGCGTCGGGTCGACCCGATGCTGCGCGAGGAAACGCTCGTAGGTCGCGCGCTCGGGCTTGGGCACGAAGTCGGCCGCGGCGATGTCGAACACGTCCTCGAAATGGTCGAGGATGCCGAGGCTCTTCGCGACGTTCTCGGCGTGCCTGCGCGAGCCGTTCGTCAGGATCAGCTTGCGCCCGGGCAGCCGCTCGATCGCGTCGCCCAAAGCCGGGTCGAGCCGGATCGTCGCGTGGTCGATGTCGTGGGCGAAGTCGAGGAAGGCGTGCGGGTCGACGTTCTCCTCGACCATCAGCGCCTTCAGCGTCGTGCCGTAGCGGTGGTAGAAATACTTCTGCAGCGCGCGCGCCGAGAGCCCGTCGAGGCCGTAGAGCTGCATCACGAACAGCGTGATGCGTTCGTCCACCTGCGGCCACACCATGGCGTCGCTCGGGTAGAGGGTGTTGTCGAGGTCGAACACCCAGGTGTCGACGGCCTCGAAGCCGCGCGCATCCGGGGCCGTCACGTGGCTCTCGCCGGGTATGGTTCTGTTCGAGATGTCCGGTCTCCGAAAATGACCGCGGGGCGCGATGCGGTCGCCCGGGCCGAAGCACGACCCGAGCGCTTTCGATGGTGCGTTCGTCCGTCAGCTTCGGCGGATCAGGGTGCCGGCGCCGTAATCGGTGAAGAGCTCGAGTAGCACCGCGTGGTTGACCTTGCCGTCGAGGATGACGACCGCCTCGACGCCCTGGTCGATCGCGTAGATGCAGGTCTCGATCTTCGGGATCATGCCGCCGGTGATGGTGCCGTCGGCGATCAGCCGCCGGCAATCCTCGACCGTCAGCTCCGGGATCAGGTTCTTGTCCTTGTCGAGCACCCCCGGCACGTCGGTGAGCAGCAGCAGGCGCTTGGCCCGCAGCGCGCCGGCGATGGCGCCGGAGAAGGTGTCGGCGTTGACGTTGTAGGTCTTGCCGTCGGCACCGTACGCCACCGGCGCCAGGACCGGGATCAGCTCCGCTTTCAGCACCGCGTCGAGGACGCCGCGCTCGACATGCTCGGGCTCGCCGACGAGGCCGAGGTCCACCGTCTGCATCTCCCGGCTCTCGGGGTCCATCACGGTCTTCGACGCCCGCTTGGCGCGGACCATGTTCCCGTCCTTGCCGCACAGGCCGATCGCCCGGCCGCCCTCGGCCGAGATCCAGCCGACGATCTGCTTGTTGATCGACCCGGCCAAAACCATCTCGACCACCTCGACGGTGGCCTCGTCGGTGACGCGAAGGCCGCCGCGGAACTCGGATTGGATGCCGAGCCGGTCGAGCATCCGGCCGATCTGCGGGCCGCCGCCGTGGACGACGATCGGCTTCACGCCCGACTGCTCGAGCAGCACTATGTCCTCGGCGAAGTCCTCGGCCGCCGAAGCGTCGCCCATGGCATGCCCGCCATACTTGATGACCACGATCTCCTGGTCGTAGCGCTGCATGTGGGGCAGCGCCTGGGCCAGGACTTCGGCACGGACGTGCACGTTGGGCAGTTCGGTCATCGGCATCCTTTCGCGCCGGCATCGCGACGCGCGGGCTTCTACAGGAACGCGGGCGAACCGCGAAACGCGGTCACAGGCCGAGGTCGCTCAGGCCCGGATGGTCGGCCGGGCGCGGCCCTTGCGGCCAGTGGAACTTGCGCTCGGACGCGTCGATCGCGACGTCGTTGATGCTGGCCTCGCGGCGGCGCATCAGGCCCGTTTCGGTGAATTCCCACTGCTCGTTGCCGTGCGAGCGGAACCACTGCCCGGACGCGTCGTGCCATTCGTAGGCGAAGCGCGCCGCGATCCGGTTCTCATGGAAGGCCCAGACCTCCTTGATCAGGCGGTACTCGCGCTCGCGCTCCCACTTGCGCGTCAGGAACGCGACGATCGCCGGCCGCCCGGTCAGGAACTCGGAGCGGTTCCGCCACCAGCTGTCGGGGGTGTAGGCGAGCGACACCCGCTCGGGATCGCGGGTGTTCCAGGCATCCTCGGCGCCGCGCGCCTTCTTCGCCGCGGACAAGGCGTCGAACGGCGGCAGCGGTGGGCGCGTCTCGGTCATGCTGGAACGGTCTCCTGTTGCTGACACCCGATTGTTCGCGGGCCGTCGGGCCACGTCAATGCGTCGGGCGCAGGCTCAGGCGCCGAGCCCGAGCATCAGGCCGATGTTCTGCACCGCCGCCCCGGAGGCGCCCTTGCCGAGGTTGTCGAGGCGCGCGACCAGCACCGCCTGACGGTGCTCGGCCGAGCCGAACACCCGCAGCTCGAGGCGGTCGGTGTCGTTCAACGCCTCCGGCTCGATCTGCTCCTTGTGCGCGCCGGTGGTGGCGCCGATCACCACCTGCACCAGCGCCTGCCCCGCGTACCAGCGTGCGAGCGCGTCCTCGAGATCGCCGGCGGACGGACGGCCCGGCAACGCGTCGAGATGGAGCGGGATCGAGACCAGCATGCCCTGCCGGAACGCGCCGACGGACGGGATGAAGATCGGCCGGGCGGTGAGCCGGGAATAGGCCTGCGTCTCCGGCAGGTGCTTGTGCGCGAAGCCGAGGCCGTAGAGCAGGAACGGGGCCGCGGAGCCGGCCTCGTAGGCCTCGATCATGCTCTTGCCGCCGCCGCTGTAGCCGCTGACCGCGTTGATGCTGACGGGGAAGTCGGACGGGATCAGGCCGCCCTCGACCAGGGGCCGCAGCAGCGCGATCGCGCCGGTGGGATAGCAGCCGGGGTTGGCGACCCGGCGCGCGGCGGCGATCGCCTCCGCCTGCCCCGGGGCCATCTCGGCGAAGCCGTAGGTCCAGCCCGCCGCGACGCGGTGGGCGGTGCTGGCATCGAGCACGCGGGGGCCGCCGCCGGGCAGCGCGTCGCAGAGCGACACCGTCTCGCGGGCGGCGTCGTCCGGCAGGCAGAGCACCACGAGGTCGACTTCGGCGAGCAGCGCCCGCTTCACGCCGGCATCCTTGCGGTCGGCATGCGCGATGCTGCGCAGGGTCACCTTGCCGTCGCGCTCCAAGCGCTCGCGAATGCCGAGCCCGGTGGTGCCGGCCTCGCCGTCGATGAACACCGTCGGCTTGTGGTTCTCGCCCGCCATCGTCGTCGCACCCTCGAATCCGGCCGCCGCCGGGGCGTCGTGTCGCGGTGCGGGAGGTGGCCGGTGCGTGCCGGCCTGTCAATGCCGGGCGTCATCAACAGGCCATCGCATCACCGCCGGAACGGGGCCGGCGTGCTCTCGTTGTTGGCAAAATCCACGACGACGGGTGATCGAGCGATGTCCGAGACAGCGAAGAAGACCGATCCCAAGCTTTGGGAGAAGACCAAGGACAAGGTCACGAAGAGCGACAAGGGCGGAAAGGCCGGTCAATGGTCGGCCCGCAAGGCTCAGCTCGCGACCCAGGAATACAAGAAGGCCGGCGGCGGCTATGCCGGCAAGAAGACCGACGACAACCATCTCAAGCAGTGGACCGACGAGGCGTGGGACACGAAGTCCGGCAAGGAGAGCGGCAAGACCGGGGAACGCTACCTCCCGAAGAAGGCGCGCGAGGCGGTCTCCGACGAGCAGTACGACCGCTCGACCGAGAAGAAGCGCAGCGACACGGCCAAGGGCAAGCAGTTCTCGAAGCAGCCGAAGGACGTGGCGAAGAAGGCCGCCGCGGCGCGCAAATCCGCCTCCGGCGAGACCAAGGCCGACCTGATGAAGAAGGCCAAGGCGCAGAAGGTCGCCGGGCGCTCGAAGATGTCTAAGGCCGAGCTGGAGAAGGCCGTCCACGCCTGAAACGGAGTGGTTCGACGGCCTGCTCCATCGGACGCCCTTCGAAGCGCCGCGCGATAAGCGAGCCGGCGGTTCGACCAAACCAAGAAAAAAGGCGGCTCCGCGAGGAGCCGCCTTTTCCTTTGTCCGACCGGGCCGATCAGCGCTTCGAGAACTGGAAGCTGCGGCGGGCCTTCTTGCGGCCGTACTTCTTGCGCTCGACCACGCGGCTGTCGCGGGTGAGGAAGCCCTCGCGCTTCAGCGGCGCGCGCAGCTCCGGCTCGTAGTAGGTCAGCGCCTTCGAGAGGCCGTGGCGCACCGCGCCGGCCTGGCCCGAGAGGCCGCCGCCGGCGACCGTGACGGTGATGTCGTACTGGTCGACGCGGTTGGCCACCGTGAGCGGCTGGCGCAGGATCATCCGCAGGACGGGGCGGGCGAAGTACACCTCGACCGCGCGCTTGTTGATGACGACCTTGCCGGTTCCGGGGCGGATCCAGACGCGGGCGACCGCGTCCTTGCGCTTGCCGGTGGCGTAGGCGCGGCCCTGGGAGTCGAGCTTCTGGACGTGGACGGGGGCGGCGTGCTCGTTGTCGAGGCCGCCGGCGTTCGACCGGTTGAGGTCGGAGAGGGACTGAAGCGTCGCCATCTTAAGCGCTCACGTTCTTGCGGTTGAGGACGCCGACGTCGAACGTCTGCGGCTGCTGGGCCTCGTGCGGGTGGCTGGTGCCCTTGTAGACCCGGAGGTTGCCCATGATCTGGCGGAACAGCGGGCCGCGGGGCAGCATGCGCTCGACGGCCTTCTCCACGACGCGCTCGGGGAAGCGCCCTTCGAGGATGAACTTGGCCGACCGCTCCTTGATGCCGCCGGGGAAGCCGGTGTGGTGGTAGTACACCTTCTGGACGTATTTGCGCCCGGTGAACTTCACCTTGTCGGCGTTGATGACGATGACGTTGTCGCCGCAATCGACGTGGGGGGTGTAGGCGGGCTTGTGCTTGCCGCGCAGACGCAGGGCGATGATCGAAGCCAGACGGCCGACGACGAGGCCCTCCGCGTCGATCACGATCCACTTCTTGTCGACGTCGGCGGGCTTCAGCGAAAAGGTTTTCATAAGCCGAATTCCGTTGGCGCTCGGTGGTGTATCGAAAAACGAGCCGCCGCCGCGTCGGGGGACGCGGCGGCGTTGGGCGCTGGATAGACGGGCCGAGGTTCGAGGTCAAGCCGTTTCACGGGCGCGCATCGTCCGAAAAGCGAAGTTCTGGAAGGGGTTCAGCCTGGTGGTATTAGGATACCGCAATGCGGGAACCGGTGCTTTTACGCCGGCTGCGGACGCAGCGCCTCAATCCGTTCCGCCGCCGCGCGGGGCGATGGTGAACTTCTGCACGCCCTTGGCCGCGAGCACCGGCTTCTTCGCGCTGATGATCCGCGAGTTGACGCCGGTCCAGCCGATCTCGCCGGACAGGCGGCCGTACTCGATCTTCGGGCAGCGGTTCATGATCACGGTGACGCCGCGCGCCTCGGCGCGGGCGGCGGCCGCGTCGTCGCGCACGCCGAGCTGCATCCAGATCGTCTTCGGCAGCGGGTCCAGGGCCAAGGCCTCGTCGACGAGGCCGCCGGCGGCGGCGGAGTTGCGGAAGATCTCGACCATGTCGATCGGTTCGCCGATCTCGGCGATGGACGCGGCCACCGGGCGCCCGAGCAGCGTCTGCCCGGCGAGCCCCGGATTGACCGGCGTCACCGCGTAGCCGCGATCGAGCAGGTACTTCAGCACGATCCAGCTCGGACGCGCCGGATTGGCCGAGGCGCCGACCAGGGCGATGGTGCGCGTCGCCCGCAGCGTGGCGCGGATATGCGCGTCGGCGTAGCGGTCGTGGCGGGTGGCGAGGCCGTCGGGAACCTGGTCGAGGGTCGGGATCATCGGGCTTGGCTTCTTCTTCGGATCGCAGCCCGCTCTGCTTACGGCTGCGCGCGGATCGGGTCGACCCGGTGCACGGTCTCGGGTCGTTCCGGCGGTCGATCCCCCGGGTGTCGGCCATCGCCGTGCCGGCGGCGGCGGGCCCGGCGCCACGGGTCTACGTCGCGCGGGGCATCGCGCGCCGCATTCGGCGCCAAGCGCGGCAATTAGGTCGCTTGATTGCCGGGCGTCCCGCGCAACTTTGCTGGCATGAGCCCGAACGTCCCGTCCGCCCCCTCCCCGCCGCCGACCTTGTTCTGCCTGCACTTCCTCGGCGGCAGCGCACGGGAATGGGCGCAGGTCGCCGATCGCCTCGGCGCCGCGGTCGCGTGCGTCCCGATCGACCTCCCCGGCTTCGGCGACGCCGTCGACGTGCCGGGCTACGACGTCGCAGCGATGGCCGATCACGTCGCGGGCAGGATCCGTGCGGCGGCCCCGGCGCGCTGGCTGATCGCCGGGCACAGCATGGGCGCCAAGGTGGCGCTCGCGCTGGCCCGCCGCGCCGAGGACGGCGAGGCGGGGCTGTA
Source organism: Methylobacterium sp. E-025 (assembly GCF_022829705.1). Classification (NCBI taxonomy): domain Bacteria; kingdom Pseudomonadati; phylum Pseudomonadota; class Alphaproteobacteria; order Hyphomicrobiales; family Methylobacteriaceae; genus Methylobacterium; species Methylobacterium sp. E-025. The sequence continues at coordinate 32,025 of NZ_JAKSYR010000055.1, read as the reverse complement.
CGGTCTCTCCGGCCTCGTGCTGCTCGCGGGATCGCCGCCGAGCCCCGAGCCGATGGAAGAGGCGCGCCGCGAGACGATGATCGCCTGGATCGGAGCCGACGCGGCGACCCGGCAGGCGGAAGCCCGGGCCTTCATCGAGAGCAACGTCGGCTCTCCCCTCCCCGCCGAACGCGCCGAAGCCGCGGTCGCCGACGTGCTGCGCGCCGCGCCCGCGGCCTGGCGGGCCTGGCTCAGCGACGGAAGCCGCGAAGATTGGTGCGAGCGCATCGGCATCCTGCGCACCCCGGCCCTGATCCTCGCCGGGGGCGAGGACGGCGACCTCGGGCCGGAGGCGCAGGCCGCGCTGATGGCGCCGCATCTCGGTTCATCGCGCCGTGTCACCCTCGACGGCGCCGGCCATCTGCTGCCGATCGAGCGGCCCGACGCGGTCGCCGACCTGATCCGCGCCCACGCGGCCGCACCCGACACGACGTTTGCCGAGGCACCTGTGATCGACGCGGCGTATGCGAGACTCATCGCGTCGGACCGGGTCAACAGCCGCCTGCGCGACGCCTTGCGCGCGCGGGCCGAGCCCGACGAACCCGGCTATCGGCCGCGGGCCCTCGACGCGATCGAGCTCGCGATCCTGCGCGCCCTCGTCGCCCGCGTCCTGCCGCAGGCCGCCGGGATCGACCTCGCCGCCCGCATCGACGCGCGGCTCGCGAGCGGCCAGGGCGACGGCTGGCGGTTCTCCGCCCTGCCGCCGGACGCCTCGGCCTACAGGACCGCGCTTCGCAGCCTCGACGCTGCGGCGGGCGCCGACGGTCGGCGCTTCCTCGCCCTCGACGGCGCGGCGCAGGACGACCTGCTCCGGGCGATCGAGAAGGGCGTCCTGCCGGGCGGATCGGCGCTCGGCTTCGCGCCGGAGCAGCTGACCGTCTGGTTCGAGGACCTGCGCGCCGACGTGGTGCGCACCTGGCTCGCCCATCCGGCGGCGCTCGCCTGGATCGGGTTCTCCGGCATCGGTGCGGGCGGCGACGGGGCCCGGCCGGTGGGCTTCACCAAGGTCGGATTGGGCGAGCGCGAGGGCTGGGAGCCCGTCGCGCAGGGTGGGGACGGACGATGAACCTCGATTCCATGACGCGCTACGCGACCGACGAGGTCGTCGATGCGGTGGTGATCGGCACCGGTGCCGGCGGCGCGCCGCTGATGGCGCGCCTCGCCGCCGCCGGATCGCGCGTGGTCGCCCTCGAGGCCGGCCCGAACTTCGACCCTAAGGGCTTCGCCTTCGACGAGACGCTCGCCGACGAGATCTACTGGACCGACGAGCGCCTGAGCGGCGGCTCGACCCCGGAAGCCTTCGGCGGCAACAACAGCGGCACGGGCGTCGGCGGCTCGACCCTGCACTGGGGGGCGTTCTGCCCGCGCGCCGACCAGCGCGATTTGATGATCCGCACCGAGACCGGCGAGGGCGTCGACTGGCCCGTGAGCTACGACGAGCTGCTGCCGTTCTACGAGCGCGTCGAGGCCTTCATCGGCGTCTCCGGCCCGCAGAGCTATCCGTGGGACGCGAGCCGTCGCTACCCCCTCGCGCCGGTGCCCCGCAACGCGTCGGCGCAGATCATGGCGCAGGCCTGCGAGGGTGCGGGCATCCGCGCGACCGATGCGCCCGCGGCCGTGGTCTCCCGCGACTTCGCGCAGGAGGGCGGGGGCTTGCGCCCGGCCTGCATCAATTGCGGCTACTGCCACCAGGGCTGCCGCAACGGCGCCAAGACCAGCATGGACGTGACCTACCTGCCCCTGGCGGTGGCCCACGGCGCCGAGATCCGGTCCGAGGCGCGGGCCCACGGGTTCGAGCGCGATCGCGACGGCCGGATCACCGCGGTGGTCTACCGGCAGGGCGGCGTCGACCGCCGCCAGCGTTGCGCGCAGGTGTTCCTCTGCGCCGGCTCGGTCGAGACCGCGCGGCTGCTGCTGCATACGGGGCTGGCCAACGGCAGCGGGCAGGTCGGGCGCAACTACATGGGCCACGTCGCGACCCAGGTCTGGGGCACGTTCGACGCCGAGACGCGGCCCAACCGGGGCTACCCGTCATCGTTGATCACCGAGGACATGATCCGGCCGAAGGACGCCGACTTCGTCGGCGGCTACCTCGTCCAGAGCCTCGGCGTCGCGCCGCTGACCTTCGCCAACTCGGTGGCCCGAGGCCGCAAGCTCTGGGGCAAGGCGCTCGGCGACTACCTGGCGGACTACAACCACGTCGCCGGCATCGGCATCAACGGCGAGACCCTGCCGTGCGATGCCAACCGGCTGACGCTCTCCGACGAGACCGACGCCCTGGGCATGGGCAAGGCGACGATCGATTTCGGCTACGGCCACAACGAGGAGCGGCTGAACGCCCACGCGACGAAGCTGATGATCGACCTGTGGACGCGGGCCGGCGCCCGCGACATCTGGGCGCTCGACCGGGTCGCCCACACCATCGGCACCTGCCGCATGGGGCATGACGGCGACAACGCGGTCGTGGACCCGTTCGGGAAATCCTTCGAGGTCCCGAACCTGTGGATCTGCGACGGCTCCACCTTCCCGAGCTCGCTCGCGGCGAACCCGGCCCTGACCATCATGGCTCTCAGCCTGCGCAGTGCCGAGAAGGTGCTGAGAGGGGCCTGATCCGACGGGGCGCGCCGGCGGCGGGCCCCGTCGGAGCGACCGATCGCGCGACGTCAGGCTGCCATCGCCTCGGGCTTCGGGGCGGGAGCGTCCATGGCCCGCATGTAGACGTCGAGCAGCGTCTCGTGCTCGTCGCGCGCATCCTGGTCGAGCTTGCGCAGGCGGATGATCTCCTTGAGGATCTTAACGTCGAGGCCCTCACCCTTGGCCTCGGCGAAGATCTCCTTCTTCGCCTCCATCAGCGCCTTGATCTCCTCGTCGACCTGCTCGACCCGCTCGATGATGGAGCGGATGCGGTCGCCGGCGATCCCAATCGTGTCGGTCATCCAAGAACCTCTGTTCGCGAGAAGCCACGGCCGGCTCGTCGCGCATCGGGGTGAGCGAACGGTTAAGGCGAGGCCGCACGCCGCCGCACGAGGGATCTGGATTTTCGGCCGGGGACCGGCTATATCAGGGATGCGGTTGATGACCGGTTCGTAATAACGTTTCAGGACCCGGAGGGCAGTACTCCGGCGCCTCCACCACGAACGCAGCGGGCGACGCCTGACGGAGCTGCGTTTCTGATGGGGGCGAAATAGGTTCGACTGGGCGGTAAAGGGATCGCGAGTTCAGCTTCACTCCGGTGAGGTACGATGCGACTGTCGGTAGGGACTCGACCGGTTCGACGCGGGCAACCCCCGTTTCGGGCACCTGACCAAACCCTAAATGCCAACGATAACGTTGTCATGGATGCCCGCCTCGCGGCGTAAGCATCTTGCGGTAGGGTAACCGTCGAAACAGAACCCGGGGCTTCGGCCCTGGGACCCACCTTTTCCTTCTCGTCGGCGTTCGCGTGCTCGATGCGCCAGGCCACCTGGCCCGGCATGTGCGCTCGCAGCCCCGCCGTCTCGAGAAACGGCGAGGCCGAGCGCTACGAAGCCCTCAGCGCTTCTTGTTGGCGTTGTGGTGCCCGACGGCGCAGCCCGCGGCCGCACCCATCTTGCCGTGGCCGGCCATATGGCCCGCGACGCCGCCGACGATGGCACCCTTGATGCAGCCCTTGGCCTCGGCCGGTGCGGATTGGGCGAGCGCGCCGAGGGCGAGCAGGCCGGCGAGGATGGCAATCTTCATGAGCGTTGGTCTCCTTGGATGTAGACACCGAACGAGCGGGACGCCGACAGCGTTCCGGACTGCTTTTTTCCGGTCTTCGATGCAGGGCCGCCATGCGCGCATCGAGCGACATGAATTGACACCGTGCGAAAACCCGCGACATCACGGGGCTTGATCGCACTGACACAGGAAGGCGCACGTGGCTCGTCCCGAACTCGGTACCAAACGGATCTGCCCGACGACCGGCAGGAAGTTCTACGACCTCGGTCGTGATCCGGTGGTTTCCCCCTATTCCGGCGAGGTCGTCCCGACCGCCGCCCTCACCCCCTTCGCCAGCCGGTCCGCGCCGATCGCCGCCCGCAAGGATCCGGTCGCCGACGACGACGAGGCCGATGCCGCCGGTCCGGAACTGGTCTCCCTCGACGAGGTCGAGGCCGAGGAGACCGAGAAGGATACCGACACGGACACCGAGGGCGACGACGTCATCGAGCCGGATGCCGACGGCGAAACCGCCGACGACGACACCCTCGTGGTCGACGACGAGGACGACGACACCACCGATCTCGTCGACGTCGAGGAAGACGACGACGATTGAGCGTTCGCGACGGGTCGGGTCGGCTCGATCCCCACGATAGGATCCGGCTCGATGCACCCCCGGTGCGTCGAGCCGATCGTATGCCGGGATGAGCGATCGTCGGCGTCCTCCTAGGAACGTGTCCGAAACGACGCTTCGGCCAAGAAAAAAGGGCCCCCTGCGGAGCCCTCGCTTCGTTCGTCGATCATTCCACGAAAGCGGAATGGTGGGCGCGACAGGGATCGAACCTGTGACCCCTTCCATGTCAAGGAAGTGCTCTCCCGCTGAGCTACGCGCCCTCGCCGAAGCCGTTTCGCTTCGGTGTAGGGGGCCTATAGCCTCCGCCGTGGGGCGGCGCAAGCCGCAGCGCGCCGCGAAGTTCGTTCCCATAGTCGGCAAGCCCAAATGCCAGGCGGCCACTGCTCGAGGCGAGCGCCCTGTATACCGAGCGCGAAAAGCGCTCCGTGGAGCGTGCCCGGAAGGACGGATTTCATCTCGGGCGTCGAGCGAAGTGCTCGCCGAGGCCGCCGCCGGTGCTTGGCGCCAGGAAAACAAGGGTGAGCGCTTTCGGGCGATTACCCCGGGCCCGGATGAACCGGCGCTGCACGGGCGTGCGAAAATGCGCTATGGCCCGATTTCGGTGGGCCTGGATCGGCGCGCCGGACTGGGGCCCGGACTGGGCGCGGCAGCGATGCGACATGCGGTTCTACATTGACTTCGATACGCAGCACTGCATCCGCGGATGGATCGTTCCTGACAATCCGCTGGCGATCAGCCGGGTCGTCGTGTCCGTCGACGGCCCGCGCCTGACCGATGTGCCCGCGAGCATCGTCCACGACCCGTTTCGCCAGAACGGATGGCATTCCACCGGGCAATGCGTATTCGAGCTGAACGACGCCGTGGTGCCGGGTCTCTCGGAGATGCCCCGCCTCAACCTGTACGATGCCGACACCAACGTGCTCGTGCACCGGCGCATCCCAGATAAAGACCTCGTCGACCGCCGTGTGATGCTGATCAACACCGGCATCCATCCGGAGGTCGCGATCCAGAATGCGCTGTTCCCGTATTTCCGGAGTTCCTACTTCAATCTCCACCGACTCTCCGACGAGATCCTATCGAGCATTTTCGGAAACCCGCTGCCGACCTCGCAACTTCTGTCCGGCGCGGTCGTCGTGCCGCGCTACGAGCAGTATTTCCCCCCCGACCGGATGCTCTCGGCGATCCTGGTACAGGATCCCTATGTTGAGATGGCGACGAGGATGCTGTGGCTCAAGGAACGGGCGGATGCGGCGGCCAAGGACGCGGAGGGCTGGCGCATCGGGCGCTACGCCGAGGCGTCGCTGTTTGCCGGGGGCTACGACTACACCGACGTGAAAAGCCTCAAGCGCTTCTTCCGCATGCTGCCCCAGCCGGCCTACCACCTGCTCTACAACCCGCTGTCGCGCCAGCTCGGTACTCGCCTGCCCGACGACCGGGTGCATCCGGGTAACTCCATCGTCGCGATCGAGATCCTCGCTCGCGTCGGCATCGTCGGACACCGGACCTATTTCGACGCCTTCGCCTCCACCCTTCTCGACCGGCTCGGCCTCGCGGGCACGGTGCCGGTCCCGGTTCCGACGCCGGTTCCGGCCGAAGCCCTGGCGCTCGCCGAACGCCTGCGCGGCGTGCGGGCCGTCGATGACATGCTGGTGTTCGACGTCGCGATGTCCGACGCCGTGCTGATGTCGTTGGCGAAGTACTGGACCGAATGACGTGAGCAAGGTCGAGGCGATACTTACCGGCGGCCGCCGTTCCCCGCAGCGCTTGAGTGTGGCCCACGACGCGAACGGGCTGCGCATCGACCTCTCTGGGCTCGACCTCGCGGGAACTTGGGTCACCATCACCCTGACCGACGATCCAGGGGGGGGCCGCGACGCGCGCATGCTGATGAGCGTGCTCGTGGCCGAGGAAGGCCGCGCCAGCACGCCGCTGGCCGACGAGCCCCTCGGTGGCGGCGTGTTTGCCTGGACCGGCCAGTTGCCGGCTGCCGCGCGCGCTCTGCGGATCGCTGCGCTGGCGGGCGGGCGGGCGCCTACGCCGAGCCGCATCGCCATCCACCGCCGGGGTCGGCTGCCATTGATCGCCCGTGCCCTATTCCGTTCGCCCGAGCTCACCTTCTGGGCGGTGTACTGGCGGAGCGTCGGCAAGCGGGTGCGCGGGCGCAGCTTCCTTGACCGGGCCCTGCGCTACCGCACCGAGAGCGGCTACCCGGCCTGGATTCGCCGCCGCGCCACCTTGAGCCCGGCCGACCGCCGCCGCATCCGCGCCGAGATCCGCGCCTGGGACGATCCACCCCTGATCTCGGTGGCAATGCCGGTGCACGATCCGTCGCCGCGGGTGCTGCGCGCTGCGCTCCGCTCGGTCTGCGACCAGCTCTACCCGCATTGGGAGCTGTGCATCGTCGACGACGCCTCGACCGACCCGGCGATCCCGGCTTTGCTCGCCCGGCAGGCCGCCGCGGACCCACGCATCAAGGTCAAGCGCCGATCCGAGAACGGGCACATCGCCCGAGCGACAAACGATGCGATTGCGATGGCCGCGGGAACCTTCACCGCCTTCCTCGACCACGACGATGCGCTGCCCGTTGAGGCGCTCTACGAGGTCGCGCGGGTGATCCGCGCCGACCCCCGCCTCGTGCTGATCTACAGCGACGAGGACAAGATCGATGCGGGCGGACGCCGCTTCGAGCCGCACTTCAAGCCGGATTTCGACCGCGAGCTCCTGTACGGGCAGAACTACGTCAACCACCTCACGGTGATCCGCACGGAAGCGCTCCGGGCCGTCGGCGGCCTGCGTCCGGGGTTCGAGGGCAGCCAGGACCACGATCTGCTGCTGCGCCTCACCGATGGCCTCGATCCCTCCCGCATCCGCCATATTCCCGCGGTGCTGTATCATTGGCGTGCGGCGACCGGCTCGGGAACGTTCTCGGATCGGTCCCTCGCCCAGGCCGAGGCCGCGCGCCTGACCGCGCTCGCCGAGATCGTCGCTCCCTGGGGGGCACGGGCCGAACGCGGACCATTGGGCTTCAACCGCCTCGTCCGGCCGATGCCGACGCCCCCACCCCGTGTCTCGGTGATTATTCCGACGCGGGACCGGGCGGAGCTCCTGAGCGTCACCCTGGACGGCCTGTTCACGGGTACCGAATATCCCGACATCGAAATCGTCGTGATTGACAACGATAGCCGCGAGCCGGAGACGGCCGCGCTGTTTACCGCCTACGCCCGTGAGCCGCGCCTGCGCGTGCTGCCGGCGCCGGGGGCCTTCAACTTCTCCGACCTATCGAACCGCGGCGCCGCCGCGGCGACCGGCCCCGTGCTGCTGTTCCTCAACAACGACGTCGAGGTGATCGAGCCGGGCTGGATGCGCGAACTCGTGGCGACCGCCCTGGATCCCACGGTCGGCGCGGTCGGCGCGAAGCTGCTCTATCCGGACGGGACGGTGCAGCATGGCGGCGTGGTTCTCGGCATCGGCGGCGTCGCAAGCCATTCGCATCACGGGGTCGCTGACGAAGATCCCGGCTATTTCGGACGCATGGTCCAGGCGCGCGAGGTCTCGGCGGTGACCGGAGCCTGCCTCGCCATGCGAGCGGAGGTGTTCCGGGCGGTCGGCGGCTTCGATGCCGAGCGCCTGAAGGTGGCGTTTAACGACGTGGATCTGTGCCTGCGCATCCGAGCGGCCGGCTATCGAATCGTGTGGACGCCGTTTTCGAGGCTCGTCCACCACGAGTCGAAGAGCCGTGGGCGCGAAGACACGCCCGAGAAGCGCGCGCGCTTCGAAGGCGAGGCGAACACCATGCTGGAGCGCTGGGGCGCAGAACTGAAGGCCGACCCCTATTACAACGTCAACCTTTCGCGCAATTCGGCACATTACCGCCTTTAACCGCCGGCTCGGCGCGTGTAGCGCCGTCTTGCGCAAAGAAACGACGCACTTCCGTGACCTTGGCGGGCGCGGTCGCCGGACCGGGGGTATTCGACGCGCGACGGTTTCCCGATTATGGTGCGCCGCGAAATGAGCGCGTGTCCGAGCCGACGACGGAGGTTGCATGCGAATCGTCATGGTCGGGTCGGGGTATGTCGGCCTCGTCTCCGGGACCTGCTTTGCCGATTTCGGGCACGAGGTGGTGTGCCTGGACAAGGACCCGGCCAAGATCGAGGCGCTGCGCGCCGGTCGCATGCCGATCTACGAGCCGGGCCTCGAGGCGCTGGTCGCCGAGAACGTGCGCAGCGGCCGGCTCGGCTTCGGGCTGGACCTCGCCGCGGCGGTGGCCGAGGCGGATGCGGTGTTCATCGCGGTCGGCACGCCGTCGCGCCGCGGCGATGGGTTCGCCGACCTGAGCTACGTCTACGCGGCCGCCCGCGAGATCGCCGCCGCGCTCACCGGCTACACGGTGATCGTCACCAAATCGACGGTGCCGGTCGGCACCGGCGACGAGGTCGAGCGCATCATCTGCGAGGCGCGGCCCGATGCCGCCTTCGGGGTCGTGTCCAACCCCGAGTTCCTGCGCGAGGGAGCGGCGATCGACGACTTTAAGCGGCCGGACCGCATCGTCATCGGCACCGACGACGCGCGCGCCGAGGGCGTGATGCGCGAGGTCTACCGCCCGCTCTACCTCAACGCCGCGCCGATCCTGGTCACCGGACGGCGCACGGCCGAGCTGACCAAGTACGCCGCCAACGCGTTCCTGGCCACCAAGATCACCTTCATCAACGAGATCGCCGACCTGTGCGAGCGGGTCGGTGCCGACGTGCAGGAGGTCGCCCGCGGGATCGGCCTCGACAACCGCATCGGCGCGAAGTTCCTGCATGCCGGGCCGGGCTACGGCGGCTCGTGCTTCCCCAAGGACACGCTGGCGCTGGTGAAGACCGCGCAGGACGCTGGCACGCCGATGCGGATCGTCGAGACCGTGGTCGCGGTCAACGACCAGCGGAAGCGCGCGATGGCGCGCAAGGTGATCCAGGCCTGCGGTGGCTCGGTGCGGGGTAAGACGATCGCGCTGCTCGGCCTCACCTTCAAGCCGAACACCGACGACATGCGCGATGCGCCCTCGCTCGCCATCGTCGCGGGGTTGCAGGATGCCGGCGCCACCGTGCGCGCCTACGATCCCGAGGGGATGGAACAGGCCCGCCCGCTCCTGCCCGACATCGCCTACGCCGAGGATCCCTATTCCTGCGCGGAGGGCGCCGACGCCCTGGTGCTGGTGACCGAGTGGAACGCGTTCCGGGCGCTCGATCTCGAACGCCTACGCGCCACCATGGCCGAGCCGGTTCTCGTCGACCTTCGCAACGTCTATCGCGTGCAGGACGTCGAGCGCCTCGGCTTCCGCTACGCCGGCGTGGGGCGTGCGTCCGATCGCCGAGCGCGGCTGGATTGAGCCGGCAATCCGCGTCCCGCGATGGCGATCGCATCGCCGACCTGGGGACAGGCGGCACGTCGTTGCGACGTGCGGCAATGATGCAGCGGTCTCAACACAAATTCACCCGGTTTCATCGGCTCAGATGCGGGGTGATATCAGTGTGCGGCAAAGCTTAGGTTGATGAACGTTCGCCACAGCCGACCGCAAATCGGCCACTTCGATGCCGTCGTCCCTTCCTCAGGTTGGACAGCGATTTAGCGCCATACTAAGCATCGGCCCGGGGGCTGTCTTGCCGGCGACTGAACCGTTTTTCCGTTAACGAGCGTGTGCGAATCAAACGTGACACAACGTACTGACATCGCGATCGTCGGTCGCGCCTGCCGGCTCCCCGGCGCGCCGAGCGTCGACGGCCTCTGGCAGCTCCTGACGGAGGCGCGCTGCGCCGTCGGCCGCATTCCCGGGGACCGCTGGTCCCTGGACCGCTTCGGGCATCCGCGGGCGCAGGAGCGCGGCAAGAGCTACACCTGGGCCGCCGGCGTCCTCGACGACATCTGGTCGTTCGACCCGGCGGTGTTCGGCATCTCGCCGCGCGAGGCCGAGCAGATGGATCCGCAGCAGCGGCTCCTGCTCGAGCTGACCTGGGAGGCGCTGGAAGATGCGGGCATGCGCTCCTCGAGCGTCGCCGGCAGCCCGATCGGCGTGTACGTCGGCGCCTCGTCGCTCGATTACGGCAACCTTCGCATCCTCGACGTGCCGTCGGGCGACGCCTACGCGGCGACCGGCAACACGCTCTCGATCCTGTCGAACCGGATCTCGTACATCTTCGACCTCAAGGGTCCGAGCTTCACCGTCGACACCGCCTGCTCGTCCTCCCTGGTCGCCCTCGACAACGCGGTCGCCGCGATCCGGTCCGGCCGCGTCGACACCGCGGTCGTGGCCGGCGTCAACGTGCTGGCGAGCCCCTTCAACTTCATCTGCTTCTCCAATGCGCAGATGCTGTCGCGCACCGGGCTGTGCCAGGCCTTCTCGGCCTCCGCCGACGGCTACGTCCGCTCGGAGGGCGGCGTGGTGCTCGTGCTGCAATCGGCGGAGGCCGCGCGGCGCGGCGGATCGACCGTGCGCGGCGTGATCGCCGCGTCCGGCGTGAACTCGGACGGGCGCACCACCGGCATCTCGCTGCCGTCGGGCTACGCGCAGGGCGCGCTGCTGGAGCAGGTCTACCGCGAGGCCGAGATCGACCTCGACGACATGGCCTTCATGGAGGCCCACGGCACCGGCACGCCGGTGGGCGACCCGATCGAGGCCTCCGCCATCGGCGGCAAGATCGGCAAGGGCCGCAAAAGCCCGCTGCCGATCGGCTCGATCAAGACCAACATCGGGCACACCGAGCCGGTCTCCGGCCTCGCCGGCCTGCTCAAGGCGAGCCTCGCCCTCGAGCACGACCTGGTGCCGCCGTCGCTGCACTCGGCCGAGCTCAACCCCGACATCCCCTTCGCCGAGATGAACCTGCACGTGGTGCAGACGGCGCTGGCGATTCCGCGCGGCGCGCGTCAGCGCTTCGCCGGCGTGAACTCCTTCGGCTTCGGCGGCACCAACGCCCACGTCGTGCTGACCGATCCGGCCCCGGTGGCCACGCCGGCCTCCGCGGCCCGCGCGCCCGAGGTGCTGCTGCTCTCGGCCCAGAGCCGCGCCGCCCTCAACGAGCTCGCCCTCGACTATGCCGATCGCTTCGACGCCGCGGGCCCTGCCGAGGCCGATCGGATCGCGGCCGGCGCCGCGCATCGTCGGGAGCGCCTGTCGTCCCGCCTCGCGATCACCCTCGACGGCAAGGCCGACATCGCCGCCGAGCTCCGTGCCATCGGCGAGGCCGAGGACTCGGCCGTCGCGCTCACCGGCACCGCGATCGACCGGGCGGCCGACGTCGCCTTCGTCTATTCCGGCAACGGCAGCCAGTGGGCCGGGATGGGCCGCGAGGCCTATGCCGAGAACGCGGTGTTCCGCGCGGCCTTCGACCGGATCGACACGCTGTTCGCCGCCTACTCGAAATGGTCGCTCAAGGCGGCTTTGGACGCCGAGGACCTCGACGAGCGCCTGGCACTGACCAGCGTCTCGCAGCCGCTGATCTTCGCGATCCAGAGCGCCTCGACCACCGCCCTCCGCGCGGCCGGCCTCGCGCCGAAATTCGTGCTCGGGCACAGCGTCGGCGAGATCGCCGCGGCGGAGGCTGCCGGGATCCTCAGCCTCGAGCAGGCGGTGAGGGTCATCTTCTACCGCAGCCATCATCAAGAGACGACGCGCGGCCAGGGCACCATGGCGGTGCTGCTGATGCCGGCCGAGGAGGTCGAGGGCTTCCTCGAGGATTACCCGACCCTCGACATCGCCGCCTACAACAGCCCCAAGGCCGTCACCGTGGCCGGGCCCGTCGCCGCGATCGACGCTGCGCTCAAGGCGCTGTCGCGCAAGCGCCGGCGCGGGCGCAAGCTCGACCTCGACTACGCCTTCCACGGCCGGTTCATGGACCCGACCGAGAAGCCGCTGCTGCGCGACCTCGCCGGCCTGAAGCCGTCGCCCGGAACCACCGCGATGGTCTCGACGGTGACCGGCGCGGTGCTCGACGGCGGCCAGTTCGGCGGCACCTACTGGTGGCGCAACATCCGCGAGCCGGTGCGCTTCTGCGAGGCGGTGCAGGAGGCGACCCGCCAGGGCGCCCGCATCTTCGTCGAGGTCGGCCCGCGCGCGACGCTGATGTCGCATATCGGCGACGCCATCGAGCCGCTCGGCATCGACAACGCCACCGTCGGCGTGATGCACAAGAAGGCCAGCGGCGGCGATCCGATCGCCCGCGCGCTGGCGGCCGCCCTGGTCCAGGGCGCGGCCGTGGACGAGCGGACCGTCTTCGGCGACGCGCCGGCCGGCGCCCTGAACCTGCCGGCCTATCCCTGGCAGCGCCGCCCCTTCCGCCTCGGCGACACCACCGAAAGCCTGGGTGCGGCGACCCCGCGCGTGTACCACCCGCTCATCGGCTCGCGCGTCCAGGTCGACGGCCTGGAATGGCACGGCTTCGCCGACATCGCCACGATCCCCGAGCTCGACGACCACCGCATCGAGGGCCAGGCGATCATGCCGGGCGCCGGCTTCGTCGAGATGGCCCTGGCCGCCGTGCGCGAGGCCCTGCGCAGCGACCACGTCGTGCTCGCCGAGTTCGAGATCCACTCCCCGATGGTGTTCGGCGAGGAGGCCCTGCGCGAGGTCGCGGTGCGGATGTCGGGCTCCGGCAACGCGGTTCAGGTCCTGAGCCGCCCGCGGCTCACCCCGTCGCCGTGGCAGCTGCATGCCTCGGCCAAGATCGTCGAAGGCACCTTCGCGCCGCCGGTGCGGCCCGACGTCGAGATGCCGTCCGAGGACGTGCTCACCGGCGACGAGCTCTACCTGCGCGCCGAGGCGGCCGGGCTCGGCTTCGGCCCGAGCTTCCGCCAGGTCGCGGCGAGCGCCCGGATCGACGACGTCACCATCGTCTCCGACCTCGTTCCCGCCGAGGCCGACCCGCGCTACGGCCTCGTGCCGGCCCGCCTCGACGCCTGCTTCCACGGGCTGATCCTGCTGTTCGCCGACCTGCTCGGCGAGAATGCCGGCAAGGCCTACATCCCGGTGCGCTTCGGCGAGGTCCGGCTGCTGCGCCCCGGCGCCGCGATCGCGCGGGCCGTCATCCGGACCCGGCGCTGCAACGAGCGCTCGATCCTGGCCGACTTCACCATCCTCGACGCCGAGGGCGAGGTCGTCGCCACCATCCGCGAGGGCCGCTTCCAGGCGCTGCGCGCCAAGGGCGGCGGCGACCTCGCCGCCTACGCGATCACGCAAGCGGCGGAACTCGCGACCGAGCCGACCGCGATCGCGATGGACCGCCGGTCGAGCATCGCCGCGCTGCTGAAGCCGGCCGCCAAGGCTGCCCGCGCCGCATCCGGCGCCCCGCTCTCGCCCGGGCATCTCCTGCTCGAGGGCTGGGCGACCTCGCTCGCCTACCGCCTCGCCTCCGGCCTGAAGCAGGGCGCCACCGTCGCGATCGACGCGCGCGTCCCGGCCGAGATGCGCTCGTGGCTCGTCAACGCGCTCTACGCCCTGGAAAGCAGCGGGCTCGCCGAGCAGGATGGCGACCTCTGGCGTCTCGGCGACGGCGACGCGCTGCCGGCGCCGACCGAGATCATGCGCTGGATCGCGGCCGACCATCCCGAGCTGTCGGCCGAGCTGGTCCTGCTGGCCGATGTCGGCGCCCTGGTCGACCGCCTGCTCGCCGGCACCCTCACCGAGGCTCCGAGCCTGCCGCAGAACGCGCTCGACGCGTTCACCCTGCGCAGCGCCACCGCCCGAGCCTCGGCCGACGTCGTCGCCGGGATCGCCGAGGCCTGCGGCGGCATGCTGCCGAAGGACCGGGCGCTCCGCCTGCTCCAGGTCGGCTTCGGGCCGTTGTCCGCCCAGGTCGCGGCCTTCGCCGAATCCGCCGAGGCGCGCCTCACGGTGTTCGACACCGACCGGCGCCTTGCGGAGCGCGCCCGCCTCGCCCTCCCCCGCGGCGTCGCGGTGATCGAGGCCGCCGAGGACCTTCCGGCCGCCGGCTTCGACCTGATCCTGGCCAGCGGCGCGTTGCATCGCGGCGAACGCGACCTGCCGCAGCGGCTGGCCAACGCGCTCGCCACCGGCGGCCTGCTGCTTGCGGTCGAGCCCGGCGCCTCGCTGTTCCGCGACCTCGTCTTCGGCCTGATCCCCGGCTGGTTCGAGGCCGGGATCGGCGACATGCCGGTCGGCCGCCTCGACGACATCCCGGGCTGGCAGCGCACCCTCAGCGCCACCGGCCTCGTCAGCGTCGCGGTCGACCGCGCCGCCTCGGTCAACGGCGACGACCTCCTGCTCGTCGCCGAAGCGCCGCCCCGCCCCGGCAAGGCCGCCGCGCAGACCTTCGCCTTCGTCATCGGCTCGGACGACGAGTTCGCCGCCGAGACCGCCTCGTCGCTCGCGACCCTGCTCGTCGCCGCCGGCGTGCACGTCTCGATCATCCTCGACTCCGAGGCCTCGCTGCTGGAGCTGGAGCGCGAGACCCCGGACACGGTGGTGTTCCTGGCCGGCGCCTTCACCCGCGGCGGCGATGCCGCGGCGCGGTTGCGCGAACGCTGCCTCAGCCTGAAGCGCTGCACCGAGCATCTCGGCGCGCGCCAGACCAAGCTCTGGGTGGTCTCGCCCGGCGCGACCCGCGACGGCGGCGGGCAGGCCGCGTCCGTCGAGGCCGGGGTCTGGGCGTTCTCGCGCACGCTGGCCAACGAGATCGCGACGCTCGACGTGCGCCGCATCGACCTCGCCCCCGAGATCGGCTCGAAGCGCGCGGCCGAGCGCCTGCGCGACCTGATCCTCTCGGGCACGCAAGAGACCGAGATCGTCCTGGACGACGACCGCACCCGGGTGATCCGCTTCCGTCCCGGTCACACGCCCAGGCGGATCGATCCCGAGGCGGTGCCGGCCGAGGCCGCCCGCCTGGAGCGCAGCAACACCGGCGGCCTCAACGAGATGGTCTGGGGGCCGGCGATCCGCCGCGCGCCGGGTGCCGGCGAGGTCGAGATCGCCGTCGAGGCGACCGGCCTGAACTTCCGCGACGTGCTCTGGGCGCTCTCGATGCTGCCCGAGGAGATCCTGGAGGACGGCTTCGCCGGCCCCCGCCTCGGCCTCGAATGCGCCGGCCGCGTCGTCGCGGTCGGTGCCGGCGTCCAGGCGTTCAAGGTCGGCGATCCGGTCGTGGCCTTCGCGCAGTCCGGCTTCTCGACCCACATCGTCGTGCCCGAGCTGGTCGTCGCGCCGTCGCCCGCCGGCCTCGATCCGATGGCGGCGGCGACCGTGCCGGTCGCCTTCCTCACCGCCTATTACGGGCTGGTCTCCTGCGCCCGGCTGCGCCGCGGCGAATGGGTGCTGGTCCACGGCGGTGCCGGCGGCGTCGGCCTCGCCGCCCTGCAGATCGCCAAGCTCAAGGGCGCCCGCGTCATCGCCACCGCCGGCTCGCGCGAGAAGCGTGCGCTGGTGAAGGCGCTCGGCGCCGAGCACGTGCTCGACTCGCGCTCGCTCGCCTTCGTCGACGATATCCGCGCGCTCACCGGCACCGGCGTCGACGTGGTCCTGAACAGCCTGTTCGGCGAGGCGATGGAGCGCTCGCTCAACGCGCTGAAGCCGTTCGGCCGGTTCATCGAGCTGGGCAAGCGCGACTATGTCGCCAACACCCATATCGGCCTGCGTCCGTTCCGGCGGAACCTGAGCTACTTCGGCGTCGACCTCGACCAGGTGCTGCAGCACCAGGGCGACGACGGCGCACGGATGTTCCGCGAGGTGATGGCGCTGTTCAACGACGGCGGCCTCAAGCCCCTGCCCTACCAGCCGTTCACCGCCGACGAGACCTCGGACGCGTTCCGGCTGATGCAGCAATCGGGACACGTCGGGAAGATCGTGATCGCGCCGCCGAAGCCCGGCCGCGTCCTCACCGCCCGCAACACGCCCTTCACGGTCTCGACCGACGGCGTCCACCTGATCACCGGCGGCCTCGGCGGCTTCGGTGGCGTGGCGGCCCGCTGGCTCGCCGTACGCGGCGCGAAGAACCTCCTCCTCGTCGGCCGCAAGGGCGCCGAGTCCGACGAGGCCAAGGCCGTCGTCGCCGACCTGACCGCCCGCGGCGTGACGGTCGCGGCCACGCCGTGCGACATCACCAACCGCGTCGCGGTGGATGCATTGCTCGCCGGGATCGAGGCGTCGGGCCGCAAGCTCGCCGGCGTGATCCATGCGGCCGCCGTGCTGCAGGACGGGCTGATCGCCAACCTGGACGCCGCCGCGCTCGACGCGGTGATCGGCCCCAAGGTGATCGGCGCCCAGAACCTCGACGCCGCGACGCGCGACCGTGCGCTCGACTACTTCGTGGTGTTCTCCTCGGCCACGACCTTCATCGGCAATCCCGGCCAGGGCGCCTACGTCGCGGCCAACGGCTTCATGGAGGGGCTGGCGCGCCAGCGCCGCCGCCGGGGGCTGCCGGCGCTGGCCGTCGCCTGGGGCGCGATCGGCGACGTCGGCATGCTCGCCCGCAACAAGACGGTGATGGAGGGGCTCGCCGGCCGCGTCGGCGTGACGCCGATGGAGGCCCGCCGCTGCCTCGACCTCATGGCCGATGCGCTGGGCGCCCAGGGCTCGGCGCCCGACGACGCGGTGCTCGCCATCGCCTCGATGCATTGGGGCAAGACGCGCGAGCGCCTCGCGACCATGCGCTCGCCGAGCTACGACGACCTCGGCTCCGACCAGCAGATGGAGGCCGGCGCTGTCGCCGCGATCAGCATCGGCACGCTGCTCAAGGGCAACGACATCGACGCGGTGCGCAAGACCGTGTCCGACGCGATCGTCGAGGACATCGCCCGCATCCTGCGCCTACCGAAGGACGACATCAGCCGCGTGCGCCAGCTCTCCGAGATCGGCCTCGACTCGCTGATGGGCGTCGAGCTCGGCGCCAGCCTGCAGGAGCGCTTCGGCCTCGATTCGCCGCCGGCGGGCCTGTCCTCTGGGATGACCGTCAACGAGCTGTCGGAGTCCTTAATTCAGGCGGTTTCGGCGCCGATGGACGAGGCCGCCGGGGTCGCCCTGAGCCTCGCTTCGAGGCACGTCGGCAGCGAGGTCGATGCGGCGGTGCTCCAGCCGTTCCAAGATCTCGTCGAGAAGAAGAGCCTCGAGAGCAAAGAGATCCTGTCATGACGCAATCGCCACGGCCGGATGGGGGGCGCGCCGCGCTCGCGGGCTTCGTGACGAACCGGCTGGGACGCAACGCGCCCCGGCCGACCGCGCTCCGCGCGCCGGAGAAGGTCGGCGATCCCTCGGTGCAGGATTTCGCGAGCCTGCCCGGCTACCGCGAGCTGCGGCTGCAGCGCTCGGCCGCCGAGCTGATCGGTCTCGACAACCCGTTCTTCCACGTCCACGAGACCAAGGCCGGCGCGACCACCCGCATCGCCGGGCGGTCCTTCGTCAACTTCTCGTCCTATGACTACCTCGGCCTCAACGGCCACCCGCGCATCTCGGATGCCGCCCGCGCGGCGATCGCCGAGTTCGGCACCTCGTCGTCGGCGAGCCGCGTCGTGGCCGGCGAGCGGCCGGGCCACCTCAGCCTGGAGAAGGCGCTGGCGGCGCATTACCAGACCGAGGCCTGCGTGGTGATGGTGAGTGGGCACGCCACCAACGTCACGACGATCGGGGCGCTGCTCGAGCCGGGCGACGTGATCTTCCACGACAACCTGATCCACAACAGCATCGTCACCGGCGCGCAGCTGTCCGGCGCCCAGCGCCGCTCCTTCGCCCACAACGACCTCGACGCGCTCGAAACCCTGCTTCAGGCGACCCGGCACGAGCACCGCCGGGCCCTGATCGTGATCGAGGGCCTCTACAGCATGGACGGCGACGCGCCGGACCTCGCCGGCTTCATCGCCCTCAAGGAGCGCTACAACGCCTGGCTGATGGTCGACGACGCCCACGGGCTCGGCGTGCTCGGCCGTACCGGTGCCGGGCTGTTCGAGCATGCCGGCATCGACCCGAAGCGCGTCGACATTTGGATGGGCACCTTCTCGAAGACGCTCTCGGCCTGCGGCGGCTACATCTGCGGCGCCTCGACGCTGATCGAGTACCTGAAGTGCACGGCCGGCGGCTTCGTCTACAGCGTCGGCATGTCCCCGCCGCTCGCGGCCGCCGCCGAGGCCGCGCTCGCGGTGATGCACGACGAGCCGGAGCGGGTCGAGCGCCTGCGCCAGAACGGCGCCCTGTTCCTCGCCTGCGCGAAGAAGCGCGGGCTCGATACCGGGACCAGCATGGGGCTCGCGGTGATCCCGGTGATCGTCGGCGATTCGCTGAAGTCGGTGACGTTGTCCGATCGGCTCTACAAGCGCGGGATCAACGTGCAGCCGATCATCCACCCGGCCGTGCCCGAGCGCGCCTCGCGCCTGCGCTTCTTCATGACCTCGGAGCACACGCCCGAGCAGATCCGCGAGACGGTCGCCGCGGTCGCCGAGGAGCTCGCCGCCATCGAGAAGGGCGGCTCGCTGATCGAGCAGCTCCTGGCCAAGCGCAGCTGACGATCCGATCAATCGAGACCGATGACGCCCGGGTTCGAAGCCCGGGCGTTTTCCGTTTCCGTGATCGATACAAGCAACGCGACCTGAATCGAGCGACTGTAGATCGTCGATCAGCAAGTCTAGGGTCGGGCGATCGGTTTTCGGTGACGAAGAGTGCTTCCGAACCTCGGCGAACGCGATGGCGATCGGCTGTCCCGAGCATTCGAGGATTGTCGGCTTTACGGTCCTTTAACCACGACCTGCAACGTTGACGAGGTCTTCCAGGGACCGCCGACGATGCTCCATTCCGACCCGCTCCTGACCCGCCCCACCCTCACCCATACCGGCCTGCTCGCGCGGGCGGTCGATGGCCTGAAGGGCGAGGCCGCCTCTCCGGCCGAGATGTGGCGCCTGCTGACCGACAACTACATCGTCGATCTCGACGCGGTCGCGGCGCTGATGCCGATCCCCGAGCCCGAGCCGGTCTGGCTCGCCGCGCGGGGCTGATGCAGCAAGATCACAGGTGCGGCCGGCCTCGCCGAGCTGGCACGACATCTGCAAACCCCACAGCGTCATCAAGAGAAACGTCACGACGAGGAACGCCCGGACAAGAAACACGCGGTGGCTCGAACGCCTGAGCACCCCGCGGACCTGTCGATCGCTCGAACACGGGGTCCGTCATGTCCGAATTGTTGTCCGTTGCCCTCGTCTGCGCCGGGACGCTGCTGGCCCAGGATTGCTCCCGCGAGACCGCGCTCGACGTGATCGTCTCGCCGGCGCGCACGCCGATGGAGTGCATCATGCACGCCCAGACCATGGCCGCCGCGGCCGGGCTGCCCGGCGGCGACCATCGCTACCTCAAGGTCTCGTGCGAGCACCGGCGTACCGAAGCCGACCCGGTGGTCGTCGTGCGCCGGGCGTCCTGAGCGCGGCTCAGCCGACCGCCGTCAGGGTGTCGCCGACCGCGAGGCTCCCGCCGGCGATCACCTCGGCATAGACGCCGCAATCGCGGTGGCCGAGACGCGCGTCGATCGCCCAGGGGATGTCGAGGTCGCGCACGCCGCTGACCGGGTCGACGTTGGTCGCTGCGCAGCGCACGGTGCGCTGGGTCAGCTTGAGGCGCAGCCCGCTCGGCGCCTCGAGCACGCGGCCGACCATCTCCAGCTCGGCCCAGGGGGCGAGCCCTTCCACGAAGAGATTGCCGCGAAAGCGCAGCGGATCGACGGGCGCGCCGACGTAATCCTCGATCGCGCGCACGCTGGCGAGGTTGATCAGCGAGACGAAGCCGATCCTGGAATCGGTGAAGCGGTATCCGGTCTGCGCCGCCGCCGCCAGCACCCGCGGCGCGCCGCGCAGGGCGTGGGGCAGCAGGCGCCGCAACAGGTCCTCGAGCGTCGCCCGGCCCTCTTCCGTGTCGAGCTTGGCCTTGACGGTCTCGCCTTCGGCCTCGACGGTGAGCGTCGCGGTGGCGTCGTCGTAGCGGGTGCGCAGGCGCGCCAGCGCCTCGTCGCGCATCAGCATCAGGTACTTCGTCTTGGGCTGATGACGCGGTGCGTTCGGATCGAAGCCCGAATCGCCGTTCTCGACCGCGTAGAGCCGATCGCCCGGGAAGTAGCCCGACGTCTCGAGGTCCGCCCGTTCCAGCGGCTCGGGGCTGAACCCCTTCACGGGGTAGCGGTAGAGGGCGGAGAGCGTCGCGGTCATGCCGGCACCGTGACCCGGATCTTCACATCGATGCAAGGGGTCTGCCCCCTCTTGTGGTGCGCAATTGCAACACCACATCCTCGGTACCGGCGGCCATCGGCGCCGGGGCCTTCCGCGGCGGTTCCTCGTCGGGAGGCGGCGTCTCGGGCCGACACCGCGCCTTCCAGGGCGGCGGAGGCCGAAGCGGTAGGAAACAAGAACGCATGAATTTCGAGAAATACACCGAGCGCGCCCGCGGCTTCGTCCAGGCTGCGCAGAACCTCGCGATGCGCGAGGGCCATCCCCAATTGCAGCCGGGCCACCTGCTCAAGGTGCTGCTCGACGATCCCGAGGGCCTGTGCGCGGGCCTGATCGACCGGGCCGGCGGCCAGTCGCGCGTCGCCCTGGCGCAGATCGAGGCGTGGCTCGCCAAGCAGCCGAAGGTCTCCGGCAACGCGAGCCAGCCGCAGGCGACGCGCGACCTGATGCGCCTGTTCGACACCGCCGAGAAGGCTGCCGAGAAGGCGGGCGATTCCTACGTCACCGTGGAGCGCCTGCTGCTCGCGCTCGCCGTCGAGAAGGACACCGAGGCCGGCAAGGCGCTCGTCTCCGCCGGCGTGACGCCGGCTTCGCTCAACGGCGCGATCAATGCCCTGCGCAAGGGCCGGACGGCCGACAACGCTTCGGCCGAGAACGCCTACGACGCCCTGAAGAAGTACGCCCGCGACCTCACCGAAGCCGCGCGCGAGGGCAAGCTCGACCCGGTGATCGGCCGCGACGAGGAGATCCGCCGCACGATCCAGGTCCTGTCCCGGCGCACCAAGAACAATCCGGTCCTCATCGGCGAGCCCGGCGTCGGCAAGACGGCGATCGTCGAGGGTCTGGCCCTGCGCATCGTTAACGGCGACGTGCCCGAGAGCCTGAAGGAGAAGAGCCTTCTCGCCCTCGACCTCGGCGCGCTCATCGCCGGGGCGAAGTTCCGCGGCGAGTTCGAGGAGCGGCTGAAGGCCGTGCTGTCCGAGGTTACCGCGGCTGCGGGCGGCATCATCCTGTTCATCGACGAGATGCACACCCTGGTCGGCGCCGGAAAGGCCGACGGGGCGATGGACGCCTCGAACCTGCTGAAGCCGGCGCTGGCCCGCGGCGAGCTGCACTGCGTCGGGGCGACCACGCTCGACGAGTACCGCAAACATGTCGAGAAGGACGCCGCGCTGGCCCGCCGCTTCCAGCCGGTCTTCGTCTCGGAGCCCACCGTGGAAGATACGGTCTCGATCCTGCGCGGGATCAAGGAGAAGTACGAGCAGCACCACGGCGTCCGCATCCAGGATTCCGCCTTGGTCGCGGCCGCGACGCTGTCGAACCGCTACATCACCGACCGCTTCCTGCCCGACAAGGCGATCGACCTCATGGACGAGGCCGGCTCGCGCCTGCGCATGCAGGTCGATTCGAAGCCCGAGGAGCTGGACAACCTCGACCGCGAGATCGTGCGCCTGAAGATCGAGGGCGAGGCGCTGAAGAAGGAAACCGATTCGGCCTCCCGCGACCGTCTGGCCCGGCTCGAGAAGGAGCTTGCCGACCTCGAGGAGCAGTCCGCCACCATCACCTCGCGCTGGAAGGCGGAGAAGGACAAGCTCGGCGCCGCCGCCGAGCTCAAGAAGAAGCTCGACGAGGCGCGCAACGAGCTGGCCTCCGCCCAGCGCCAGGGGCAGTACCAGCGCGCGGGCGAGCTTGCCTACGGCGTGATCCCGGGGCTGGAGAAGCGGCTTGCCGAGATCGAGGCCGCGGCCGAGAGCGCGGTCGCGCGCGACGGCATGGTCGAGGAGGCTGTGACGCCGGCCCACATCGCGGGCGTGGTCTCGCGCTGGACCGGCGTGCCGGTGGACAAGATGCTGGAGGGCGAGCGCGACAAGCTGCTCGCGATGGAGGACGCGATCGGCAGGCGCGTCGTCGGCCAGCGCGAAGCGGTGGAAGCGGTCTCGACCGCGGTGCGCCGCGCGCGCGCCGGCCTGCAGGACCCGAACCGGCCGATCGGCTCGTTCATGTTCCTCGGGCCGACCGGCGTCGGCAAGACCGAGCTGACCAAGGCGCTCGCCGGCTTCCTGTTCGACGACGACACCGCTTTGGTGCGCATCGACATGTCGGAATACATGGAGAAGCACTCCGTGGCCCGGCTGATCGGCGCGCCCCCCGGCTATGTCGGCTACGAGGAGGGCGGCGCGCTGACCGAGGCGGTGCGGCGCCGGCCGTATCAGGTCGTGCTGTTCGACGAAATCGAGAAGGCGCATCCGGACGTGTTCAACGTCCTGCTGCAGGTTCTCGACGACGGGCGCCTGACCGACGGGCAGGGCCGGACGGTCGACTTCCGCAACACGCTGCTGATCATGACCTCGAACCTCGGGGCCGAGTATCTGGTGGCGCAGAGCGAGGGCGAGGACACCGATGCGGTGCGGGACGACGTGATGGGCGTGGTGCGAAGCCACTTCCGGCCGGAGTTCCTGAATCGGATCGACGAGATCATCCTGTTCCACCGGCTCAAGCGGGCGGAGATGGGCGCCATCGTCGACATCCAGCTCGTCCGCCTCCAGAAGCTGCTGGAGGAGCGCAAGATCGTCCTCGACGTCGACGCCGAGGCGCGCGCCTGGCTCGCCGACCGCGGCTACGACCCGGCCTACGGGGCGCGGCCGTTGAAGCGGGTGATCCAGAAGACGGTGCAGGACCCGCTGGCGGAGCTGCTGCTGTCGGGCAAGATCCACGACGGCGAGAGCGTGCCGGTGGCGGTGGGGCCGGACGGCCTCGTCATCGCCGGCACCGCGACAGCGCCGCGGCGGCGGCCGGCCAACGTGACGCTGAACTAACCTCGCGCGGCGCATCGGTTTCGAACCGGTGCGCCGCAGTTCTCGTGAAACGCTGCGCTCAGCGCACGACGACGTGGTATCGCTGCCGCAATGGATTGCCGAGCGGCCCGATGTACTCGACGGTGAAGCTGTCCTCACCGACCGTTCCCGGCGCGGTGCTGTAGATCAGCTGCGTCGCCGGCACCTTCCGCGTGTTGCACAGCGATCGCGGATTGTAGAAGCCGAAGCTCGGATATTCCCGGCCCTGACGGACCGTGACGCTGTCGAGCCGCGGCGGATCGATGAGGCCGAGCGACCCGGCGCCCATCGAGTGGCAGGCCGGATCGAGGTAAATGCGCCAACCGATCTTCTGGCT
The DNA here is from genome assembly GCF_022829705.1 of Methylobacterium sp. E-025. Taxonomy (NCBI): domain Bacteria; kingdom Pseudomonadati; phylum Pseudomonadota; class Alphaproteobacteria; order Hyphomicrobiales; family Methylobacteriaceae; genus Methylobacterium; species Methylobacterium sp. E-025. The sequence goes on along the minus strand of NZ_JAKSYR010000055.1, from coordinate 8,324 downwards.
CTGGCCGGACGCGACGACGCGCTCCTGGTCAGCCAGGAATTGTGCGTAGGCGATATGTGAAGACACGCCAAGGTAAAAAGTCGCCAGAAGAAATGCAATTACGCGTTTCATCTTGAGTCTCCGAATTGAAACCGCAATCACATCGCACGACATTATGGTTATTGAGAAGCCCATGACATCGGGAGCTTCGTGACATCCGCGATCCCAGCGTAGAGAGAAATGCGACGCCGGCAGGCGGAGTGGTGCGGGGCGGCAAACCGTGCATTCTGGCCGTCGGCGACGCGCGCGCCGTCCGCGGCGCTTCTGGCCTTCCACCGACGGAACGATCCGGCTGACATGCTGACCTACGCCATCGGCGACATCCACGGCTGCGCCGACCTCCTCGACGCCCTCCTCGCCCGCATCGAGGCCCATGCGGCGGGCGAGCCCCATCGCCTCGTCTTCCTGGGCGACTACATCGACCGTGGCCCGGACAGCGCGCGGGTGCTGCAGACGGTCAGCCGCCTGCACTGGAGCGATCCCGGGCGCGTCGCCTGCCTGATGGGCAACCACGAGGCGATGCTGCTCTCCGCACTGACGACCCCGGGGGCCGACGCGCTGTGGCTGCGCAACGGCGGCGCGGAGACGCTGGCCTCGTTCGGCGTGGACGAGGCGGCCGCGATCCCCGGCGACGTGCTCGACTGGATCGAAGGGCTGCAGACGGTCCACGCGGATGCCCGCCGCTGGTTCGTCCATGCCGGCTTCAGGCCGGGGTCCGACCCGGAGACCGCCGAGGTGCAGGACCGCCTCTGGATCCGCGAGCCGTTCCTCGCCGAGGATCACGATTTCGGCCGCCACGTCGTCCACGGCCACACGCCGCAGACCGGCGGCAACCCGGAGGTTCGCCGGTTCCGGACCAACCTCGACACGGGCGCCGTCTATGGCGGAGCGTTGACCGCGGGCGTGTTCTCGGATGCGCAGGGGCCGGCGCTGACGTTTTTGCAGGTCCGGGCGGACTGACCGGCTCCGACCTGCGCCATGCGAAGCGATCGGCCGAGTCGTCCCAAACCCCCGATCATCGGGGAGCCACGACCCGCGCCGGGTTGCCGACCACCGTCGCGCCGGCCGGCACGTCCCGCGTCACGACGGCGCCGGCACCGATGATCGCGTCGTCGCCCACCGTCACGCCCGGCAGGATCAGGGCGGCCCCGCCGATCCAGACGTTGGCGCCGATCGCGATCGGGCGACCGAACTCGAGGCCGGACCGGCGCGCCTCGGGATCGCGCGGGTGGTCCGCGGTGAGGATCTGGACGCCCGGCCCGATCTGCGTGCACGCACCGATCGTCACCGCGACCACGTCGAGGATCACGCAGCCGAAGTTGAGGAACGCCTCCGGGCCGAGCGTGATGTTGTAGCCGTAGTCGCAATGGAATGGCGGCCGGATCACCGCCTTCGGGCCGACGCCGCCGAGATGGGCGGCCAGCAGCGCGTGCCGCTCCGCCGACGGCAGCGCCAGCGTGGTGTTGTAGTGCGCGAGCCACGCCATGTTGGCGGCGGCATCCCGTCGAAGCTCGGGATCGCCCGCGCGGTAGAGCGCGCCCGCGAGCATCTTCTGTTTCTCGGATCCCGACATCGGGCCTCGTCGTCACCGTGGGCGTAGAGAGCGGTCGTCGAAGCCGCGCCTGTCCCGGCAGGGGCTCAACGCCTGGCCGGGATGAACGCCGCGATCGCCCCCAGGGTCCAGCCCGCCATCAACAGGATGCCGCCCGACGGCGCGGCCATCGGGAACAGCGGCTGCCCGGCAAGCGCGCGGAGCGCGAGGTCACCGGAGAACAGCGCGAGGCCCAGCACAAGCGCCCAGGCGGCGATCCGGGTGGCGATCGCATGGGTCAGGCCGGCGGCGGCGAGTCCGGCGAGGGCCAGGATCGCGGGGGCATGGAACAGCAGGAACTGCGCCGCGGTCTTGAGGCTGTCCGCCCCCGGGATGTGGGCGGCCGCGGCGCTGGCCGCGACGCCGAGCCCGCCGGCGAGGCAGGCCAGGGCGACGAGGGCACGATCCTGAACGGCAAGCATCAGGCGCCGCGCTCGGCCATCAGCCGGGCCACTGCGGCGCGGAGCTCGGGCACGCCGCGGTCGTCGCGGCTCGAGGTCAGCAGGATCTGCGGATAGGCCGCCGGACGCCGGGCGAGCGCGGCCTGGATGCCGGCGATGCGCGCGTCGATCTCGGACTTCTTCAGGGCGTCGCCCTTGGTCAGCACGATCTGGTAGCTCACGGCGGCCTTGTCGAGCCCGTCGAGCACGTCGGTGTCGATGCCCTTCAGCCCATGGCGGGAATCGATCAGCATGAAGACCCGCGCGAGGTTGGCGCGGCCCTTGAGGTAGGCGTGGATCAGGTCGGTCCAGGCCTCGACCTTCTCCTTGCCGACCGCGGCGTAGCCGTAGCCCGGCATGTCGACCAGCGTCAGGCGCTCGCCGATCCGGAAGAAGTTGAGCTGCTGGGTCCGCCCCGGCGTGTGCGAGGTGCGGGCCAGCGTGTTGCGCCCGGTCAGCGCGTTGACGAGGCTCGACTTGCCGACGTTCGAGCGGCCGGCGAAGGCGATCTCGACGCCGTCCATCGCCGGCAGCGTCCCGAGCGAGGGCGCCGCCGCGACGAAGTCGGCGGCGCCTGCGAACAGCAGGCGGCCGCTCTCGGCGAGCGCCGCATCTTCCTGCTCCTGCTGTGTCACGTCAGCTCTTCGCAGGCGCGGTCTTGCCGCCGCGCTTGAACGTGTTCCGCAGGTTGTCCCACAGCTCCACCTTCACGCCGTTGCGGCGCATGATGACGTATTGCTGCGTCACCGAGAGGGTGTTGTTCCAGGCCCAGTAGATCACCAGGCCGGCCGGGAACGAGCCGAGCATGAAGGTGAAGACGATCGGCATGAAGGTGAAGATCTGCGCCTGCACCGGGTCCGGCGGGGCGGGGTTCATCTTCATCTGCACGAACATCGTCACGCCCATGATGATCGGCCAGATGCCGAGATGGACAAAGTCCGGCGCCGCGAACGGCAGCAGGCCGAACAGGTTGACGATGCTGGTCGGATCGGGCGCGGCGAGGTCCTGGATCCAGCCGAAGAACGGCGCGTGACGCATCTCGATGGTGATGAACAGGACCTTGTACAGCGCGAAGAAGACCGGGATCTGCACCAGCACCGGCCAGCAGCCGGCGACGGGGTTGATCTTCTCCTTCTTGTACAGCTCCATCATCGCCTGTTGCTGCTTCATCTTATCGTCTTTGTACCGCTCCCGGATGGAGGTCATCTCAGGCTGCACGGCCTTCATCTTGGCCATGGAGACGTAGGAGCGGTTGGCGATCGGCAGGAACAGCAGCTTGAGGCAGAAGGTCACGATCAGGATCGCGACGCCGAAATTGCCGAAGAGGTGGAAGAAGAAGTCCAGCGCCCGGAACATCGGCTTGGTGATGAAGTGGAACCAGCCCCAGTCGATCATCAGGTCGAACTGCTTGATGCCGAGGTTCTTCTCGTAGCCGTTGATCGTGTTGACCTCCTTGGCGCCGGCGAACAGGCGCTGGGTGGTCGAAGCGGTGGCGCCCGGCTCGATGCTGCGGCCGTCGCCGCGCACGCTCGCCTGGTAGATCTTGGTCGCGCCGTCGGTGCGCTCGGTGAACGCGCCGGTATAGGACATCGTCTGGTCGGGGATCGCGGCCGCGGCCCAATACTTGTCGGTGATGCCGACGAAGCCGCCGGTGACGTTCGCCCAGGCCTTGCCCTTCGTGGCGGCCCCGCCGTAGGCCGGCTCCTTGGCGAGGTGATCGTAGGTGTATTCCTGCAGGCCGTCGCCGCCAAGCACGCCGATCATGCCCTCGTGCAGCACGTAGTAGCCCTGGGTGTGCGGCTTACCCCAGCGCGAGACGAGGCTGTAGGGATAGAGCGTGACGGCGTTCGCGCCCTTGTTCTCGACCTCGTCGCGGACCGTGAACATGTACTTGTCGTCGACGGCGAGGATGCGCTTGAACACCAGCCCCGCGCCGTTGTCCCACGACAGCGTCACCGGCATGTTCACGCCGAGCGTCTGGCCGTCGGCGGTCCAGACGGTGTCGTTGGTCGGAAGCGGGCCCGCGGCGGCGCCGACCCAGCCGAACTCGGCGTAGTACGGCGCTTCCGTCCCGGCCGGCGACAGCAGCACGATCTCCGGGCTCTTGTCGTCCACGGTCTCGTGGTAGTTCTTCAGCGCGATGTCGTCGATGCGGCCGCCCTTGAGCGCGATCGACCCGGCCAGCGCCGGGGTCTCGATCTTGATGCGCGGCGAGCGGGCGAGCGCCTCGGTGCGGCCGATCGGGCCGGTGGCGGCGTTGGGCAGCGTGCCGGCGACGGGGGCGGCCGGGCCGCCCTCCTTCGGGCTCGGCGAGGGCACGCCGTCCGGCGTCACGCCGGGGCTCTGCTGGGCCGCCTGGTTCTGGATGTTGGCCTGGCGCTGCTGCTCGACCCGCGGCGCGGCGACGAAGTAGTTCCACCCGAGCAGCACGACCAGCGACAGGGCGATGGCCACGAACATATTCGTCTTGTCATTGCCCATCGGGGCCACCGTCGCACGCGTTCGAGGTTGCTGAGGGCGCACGGGCTGGTGCCGCTGCGCGATCGGATCTTTGGGGCGTCCCTTCCCGGCATGGCGCCGGCCCCTTGCCGCGGCCCTTCGCGGATCCCGGCTTGCCGGAGCGCGACGGACGGGCGCGCTCGCTCGGCCCGCGGGGCTTGGCCACCGCGGGGATCGCCCGGCGCAGGTCGTCTTTGAGGATGTCGAACGCGGCGTCGATCGCCGGGCGACGGGCGATCAGCACGACGTCGGCCGCGACCGCGGCGAACTCGGGCCCGAGTTCGGCGACCGCGGCGCGAAGGCGCCGGCGGATGCGGTTGCGCTCGGTGGCATGGCCGACCCGCTTGGTGATCGTGAAGCCGAGATGGAGCCCGGCGATCGATTCGCCGTCCCGGGTCTCGCCCGCTTCGCGCACGCGGCCCTGCGCCGTCAGGCGCTCGGTGTGGAAGCGGCGCCCGTCGGCCGCCGCCAGGAAGTCCGGCCGCCGCCTCAGCCGCGCGACCGCCGCGCGATCCGTCGTCGGCAGATCCTTCGTCGGCAAGTCGGTCGCAGGCAAGTCGGTCATAGGCATGGGAAGCTCGGCCTCGCTCACGCCTCGGGCACCCTCCGCGCCGCGATGGGCGGCGCGACGGTCACGCTCAGGCCGAGAGCTTCTTGCGGCCGTGCGCGCGACGACGGGCGATGACCTTGCGGCCGCCGGCGGTCGCCATGCGGGCGCGGAAACCGTGACGGCGCTTCCGGACGAGGCGGCTCGGCTGGTAGGTTCTTTTCATGGCTCTTCAAGCCTCCAAAGGTCGAGGCGCGCTCGCGGGCGGCTGACGCCGCACCCGACCTTCACGCGTCTTTGAATTGTGAATGCACGTGCGGACGGCGCCCGAACGGAGCGCCATCGCGACTGCGCGGCTTATGGCGGATGGGATTTACCGAGTCAACGTTTTGGCGGGCCTCCGATGCCGCCGCGCGCGTCAGTGACCCTCGAATTCCATCAGGGTCCGCACGGGCACGTCGAGGTCGCGCAGCTTCTGCGCACCGCCGATCTCGGGCAGGTCGATCACGAAGCAGGCGGCCACCACCTCGGCCCCGATCTGGCGGAGCAGGTTCACCGCCGCCGTCGCGGTCCCGCCGGTGGCGATCAGGTCGTCCACGAGCAGCACCCGGTCGCCCGGCTTGATCGCGTCGACGTGGATCTCCAGCTCGTCGGTGCCGTATTCGAGAGTGTAGGCGATCGACACCGTCTTGTGGGGCAGCTTGCCCTTCTTGCGCACCGGCACGAAGCCCGCCGAGAGCTGGTGCGCGACCGCCCCGCCGAGGATGAAGCCGCGCGCCTCGATGCCGGCGACCTGATCGATCCGCCCGCCCGCGAACGGATGCACCAGAGCGTCCACCGCCCGGCGGAAGGCGCGCGGGTCGCTGAGCAGCGTGGTGATGTCCCGGAACACGATGCCGGGCTTCGGATAGTCGGGGATCGAGCGGATCGATTCCTTCAGGGCGATGTGGCGGCGTTCCATGCCGGGCGGGCCTTCCTCGTGGTGATCGGCGGCTTAGAGCAGATGGCGCGCACCCTGGCCAGTTCGGCGCTCAGCCGTTGACCTTGCGCAGGATCGCGACGAGCTCCCGGTGCAGGCCCTCGTTGCCGCAGGCCACCGACTTCGCGGCGAGGGGCTCCGAGGCGCCGTCGGCCGAGGTGACGAAGCCGCCGGCCTCGCGCACCAGGATGATGCCGGCGGCGATGTCCCAGGTCTGCAGGTCGCGCTCCCAGTACAGGTCGAGGCGGCCGCAGGCGACGTAGGCGAGGTCGAGGGCCGCCGAGCCCATCCGGCGGGTGCCGCCGGAGACCGCCATCACCGCGGCGACCTCGCGCAGCAGGCGAGGATGGTTGCCGCGGCCGAGATAGGGCGTGCCGTAGGCGCTCAGCGCGTCGGCCATGTCGACCCGGCCCGAGACGCGCAGGCGCCGGTTGTTGAGGTAGGCGCCCTTGCCGCGCTCGGCCACGAACAGCTCGTCCTTGACCGGATCGTAGATCACCCCGGCGACCACCTGGCCCTCGCGCTCGAGCCCGACCGAGATCGCGAAGTGCGGGATGCCGTGCAGGAAGTTCGAGGTGCCGTCGAGCGGATCGACGTGCCAGACATGGCTCTTGTCGGTGCCCTCGACGATGCCGGATTCCTCGAGAACCATGCCGTAGCCCGGCCGCGCCTTCGTCAGCGCGTCGCGCAGCACCTCCTCGGCCTTGCGGTCGGCCGCCGAGACGAAGTCGCCGGGGCCTTTTCGCGAGACCTGAAGGTTCTCGATCTCGCCGTAGTCGCGCCGCAGCCCCCGCGAGGCCTTGCGCACGGCATCGACCATCACGGTCATCAGGGGAGAGGAGATCATCGGGGAGCCTCGAGCGTTCGCGCGTCGTTTGACGCCGCGTTAAACGCTCTCGGGCGCAGAATCGAGGGCCGGGCGGGGTATGCCTGTCATCCGCGCACGGGCCGGTCCGGCGCCGCATTCAATTCGGGTTGGCAATCGAGGAGCGGTGATCGAGGCGATGCGATGTCGTCACTGACCCCCATCGTGCTGCTTCACGGGCTTGGGCGGACGCCGAGGAGCATGGCCCGGCTGGCGCGGCGCCTCGAAGCGCTGGGCCATCAAACGCTCATCCCGGGCTATCCCTCGCAGAGCCGCGGGGTTCATGCGTGTGCGACGGGCCTCGAGCCTGTGGTCGAGGCTTTCCGGCAGCGTACCGGTCGAGCCATCGCGTTCGTCACCCATTCGATGGGCGGACTCGTGGCGCGCTGCCTCGCGACGGATCCGAATGACTCTCGGGCTATCGTGATGTTGGCGCCGCCGAACAGAGGCAGCGAAGTGGCCGATCACCTGTTCCGGTATCGTCTCGCGCGGGCGATGCTTGGTCCGGCACTCGCCGACCTGAGATCAGGCGTGCCCGACAAGCTGCCGATCCCACCCTGTTCGGTCGGGATCATCGCCGGCACGCGGGCTTGGTTGCCGTTCACGGGACGTGTCATTGCTGGCCCGCACGACGGCTTGGTTGGTCTCGCCCGCACGCGCATCGCCGGACCGCACGACAGGATTGTCGTGGATGCCGCGCATACGCTGCTGATGAACCATCCGGACGTGTTCGAGGCGACGGGCGCCTTCCTGAGGGACGGCCGCTTCCCGGACCATCTGCATGATCTGCCGGACGACGTCATTGGCCCGGCACGGTAGGCGCCATCGCCGCTTCGCCGTCCAGCTTGTCCCGGCACGCGACGGTTCCCGTCCAAGCGAAGATCCGAGGCGATCGCGTTGGCCGAGGCCTTCTCGCCCTTCCGGTGCTCGCTGTGGTGACGCGTCACGGTGCCGTGTTCGGCGTCGGCCCCGACCGACGGTCTGGCTGCCGGGCGGCATCAGCACCGACCATTATCGTCATGACGAGGGCGCAATCGCCGTGCGCCGCTCGAATCGAGCCTTATGCTCGCAACGCCATCGCTGGCGCCGCCGGAGGGGATGGATCCCAATCAGGCGATGATGCCGGAGCATAGTGACTGAAGCTCATGGCCACCGTAGCGCGACCGCCAGCCAGCAAGTGCAGCCGTCGATCATATCCGATCATGCCAGAAAGCGGCACCATGGCGTTGATGACGTTCGCGTTGCCGCGCATGTCCTGGCCCTGGATCTGGCCGCGGCGGGAGTTGAGATCGCCGATCACCGAGCCGGTATACTCCTCCGGCGAGACGACCTCGACCTTCATCACCGGCTCGAGCAGCACGGAG
>NZ_JAKSYR010000043.1:0-331 GCF_022829705.1 Methylobacterium sp. E-025 | reverse complement strand
AACGGCGCACCTCCACCCGCCGCGGCTGCGCCGCTGCTCTGTCGGTGGGGAAGTCAGGCGGCTACAGTCGCTGGAGTGAGTGGTCTACAGACCCCCCCTACGCCGGTCTCGGGGTGAGGCCCGCCCGGACCTCGTCGTCGGCGCGGCCGGGCCGCCGCCGTCGGTGAGGGCGCGTGTCGGGGTGCGGCTCGTCCTGCCCGGCCCCCTCACTTTCGCTTCCGCTCGCCGTATGCACGACGCGGTGCCTACGGCCCTCTCCCCGCGTGCGGGGAGAGGGGATGGGCGTTTCATCCCAAAGCCGAAACCCGCTCACGATGCCGCCCGCCGCACG
>NZ_JAKSYR010000206.1:0-14814 GCF_022829705.1 Methylobacterium sp. E-025 | reverse complement strand
GTAGAAGGCCAATGCCGACACCGCTTTACCGCTTCCACTGCACAAACGGGCACGAGCTCGTGGCCGACCTCCAGGGCAAGCGGCTGCCGACGTGGGCGCTGATGCGCGCGCACGCGGAGCGCGTCGCGCTGGACCTGATGCTCGGTAGCGCGCCGCGGGATTGGTCGGCGTGGACGGTGGAGATCTACGAAGCGTCGGGCCGGCACGTGTTGTCGAAGCCGTTCACCGACGTGCTCGCCACCCGGCAGGTACGGTAGGGCTGAGGCGGCTACCAAGAAGATACATGGCAGGCAGCGCCTGACGACACCCGCTCCGCCACCACCGTCTGATCATCGAAAAGTCCCGGTGCACCAGCGGTCGTCGCAGGCGGCACGCTTTCCACCAACACCTTCACCATGTGAGCGCGGCTGCTGAGCATGATAGACGGGGGCTCCCCAACGAGAGCCTTCCATCGCTTCACGAACTCCCCCTCTGATATGTCGTCGAGGGTATCCGGCTTAGCGGACGCGAGGTCGATGCGAGCACGATCGGACTTCGTCATACTTCACCTACTCGGCGACCCTACGACAGGTTTCACGGTTGGGATCGCTGGGACGGAGGATCCGGTGGCTTGGTTATCCCGCATCCACACGGAGAGCGCGGACGAGTCTCGGAATGGGTCGTCGAAGAAGCCCAGGTCGCGCGTTGCGCCACCCCGCCCAAGCCCTTATCCCCACCGGCCCACATCCGGCGAGATCAGCTGCCTAATTTCTCAAATGATGGAAATCGCGCATCATTCGCGGCTATGGCGGTCTTTTTCTATCATATATTGAATGGGGGATCGCGCAAATAAGCTGATTTCGAGGATACAAAGACAAACATGATTTGGAACGGTTTGCCGCATGTCGGGCTTCCTTGAGAAGCCGCCATTGTTTTTTCTCGGCGAGTGCAGGAAAAACCATGCGCGTCATGAGGGATTTTTGTCGTTCATGCGGCATAGAAATTGTAATCTATGTTGGCGCAGACTGTATGATCACACAGGCCGCCCATAAGGACCGACATCAGCATTGCAACTGTAAGTCGGAGGAGAGGTGCCCGATGGTGACCTTGTCAATGGGAGCCCATGGGTGCGAGCCGATGCCGCTGAAGGGGGCGCGCTTTAAGGCCTCGCATCAGGTTCAGCCGCGAGTTGCTGACAACGCACCGAGGCAGGGCCACGGCGTGGGATCCGCGTCGACTACCACGGGTCGCTAATGACCAAAGCGCGCCGCGTCGAGGCGATCGGCGACACCTGGATCCAGTACGGGAACCAGACCTTCCGGTGGGACCGGCAAGGGCGGCCGGTGGGCGTGCCGGTGTGGGAGGCCAGGCGGTAGGCGAGAGGATCACCGCCGCGTCAGCAACGGCGTCCAGTACCTGATGGCGACGGACGCCGCGCTCACGCATCCGGTGTCGCGGCAGTGGAAGGGGTACTGGCAGCGGAATGCGGCAATCTCTTAAAAAAGAATTGCCAACCCCACGCGCGATCTGCTGAGGAACAGATTTCCACAAGCATCAGAAAATAAACGCTTTTTCAAGCTTTGCCATTCAGTCTCTGCGGTGGATAATCGTCATAGCCTACTGGCGGCATCTAGACCCAAAATCTAGGCTGTGGTAGGCGCCGCCCTCCCAGGGCGGCGTTACAGCGCCATCTTGAGGATCGTCAGATGGTAGGCCGGGACTTTATGGCTCAGGTGTCAAGGGCGGTTCGCGCGGAAGCCCGCGCCGAATGGCTTCGTGTTGTGAAGAAGACTGTCAGCCGTTTTGCTCGCGGGAACATCTCCGCTCAGAACGGGCGCATCCTCATGCCCGAAGAACTCGATACCGAGACGAAGAGGGCGCGAGCCATCAATTCGAAGTGGCGAGACCGCGTGCGCAGCGCACGCTAGAGTGCTATAGGCCTCATCCCCTCCTTCGAAGTCCCATCCACACATGCTCGACGCAGAATTAGATGCGGCGCTTTGTGCGCTCATTGAGCAATGGAACGTTGCCGAAAAACGAATAAAGCGCGCAGAGCATGTTCGCGCAAACGAAATAGTTGCACCTGCTATTTTTGAATTAAGGTATGCCGGGCGCAAGATTGTTGACTCAATACAAATAATACTTGCGCATGATATTTTTCAGGATGCTGAAAAACATGCTAAAGTTTCAAGCTTTATCGCTGATGCAACAGAAGATTGCGTAAAAGCTAAGCACGACGCGATAGATGCAATGATGAATTTCGTTACGACATGGTTTGACGAAACAGAAAAGTCCATAGGCGTAGAAGAAATACAAAAGTTTTTCCCAACTACCTAGCGACACTTTCACAGATAGCAGAAATTCAAGATCAAATCGCTGAGTCTCGGGGCAACAGGAACAGCCTCAGAGACTCGATCTATAACAAGATAGACGGCGAAGAATACGACAATATAATAAACCTATACACCACAATGAAGAACTCTCAAGAAAGAGTCACTCTTGTAGTGAAGAAGAACAAGAAAAAATCTACAAAAGAAAATCGTCTTAAATATGCCGGCTTGGCGCTAAGCGCTTCTGGCTGGATAGCATTCAGTGCCGCGCAATACCGAGCATCTGCCTTCCCTTTTGATAAGGCAATGTGGTCTGCTCTCTATAGTGGTTTCCAAAACAAGGGTCAAACATTGCAGGGGGCGGGACAGCCGAATAACAATCAGAAAAAGCAGTAGGTAAATCATCTTTGATAACTCTGGAAGAAGTGTGAAGTTCTATTCCATTTTCATCCAAGTTAGACTGCCCCGCCCGTCCGCGACACCCCGCACTACCCGACCCGCCTTCAAAGCCCGCAGCGCCTTCGACACCCGCCGGGTGTGCTCCGTCATCAGCTTGCGGTCGCGTGCGACGTAGCGGATCAGCAAACCCGTCGAGCGCACGAAAAGCCCGTCGCGGCGGATGCCGGGCGGGCGAAGGCGATGTCAGGGCGCAGGCTTCCCCGCGTCTGAAATTCAGAGCCCCTTCTTCATTTCGATGGTTCGGCCGCCGCCACGGCGCATCATGTGGCGCCGCATGGAGTGGTGTCGCATCGGACAACAATGAGTCGATCGGCAGAACGAGAATTTATGGGCTCATTGGACGTATGCGGTTTGCATTGGCTGCGAGCTCTTATCGGGGAAGATCCGCATGGTACGAACGCCCCCCCCTTACAGGTCCTGATAGGCATTCCGGCCGCCGAAGATGACGCCCGCGGGGGGGGTGGGCGCGGAAAGCAGCGTGTCTAACCGTAAGAATGTTCGTGCAATTGAGCCCGAGATCGCACTTACGGGTGGGTGCGGCACCACCATGTCATGCGGATGATGCCTATCGGCTCAAACGCGTAGCTTCGCCAGGAATGCCACAGTTGTTGGTTACTAAAGCTTAACCGAGAAACTACACACCCCACTAGCAAGCGCAACCTTAGGCTGAATTCGCGTATTGAGAAATCGGTTTTAGCGACGGAGGATGTGATCCTGATGTCAAAGCCGTTTGAAGATGCCGTGGTTGTCTGGCTCGACCCCAATCGCCCAGATTTCGGGGTCACACTCATAAACGATGTTCCTTCAGGCCTCTCCGCCTTGCATCGGTACGGCATTGACGAGGCACTACAGAGCACCGAGGCGCCCCTTTGGCATAATGCAGCTGGTGCACTCGTTCACGCTGATATCGAACCATCGCCCACGAACATTCAAAAGGCTTACGACGCTCTTTTACGCTTGGTGAAATGCACCGCCCCTGTCCCGTCCTGCATACGTCTCCGAGTATCCCCGCGTGGTCTACGCGAGCATGTAGAAGCCTTCTTTGGGCTAACTCGTGAAGAACTCACAAATTGACTCTTGGTAGTGGGAAGGCCTGATTGTTGTGAAAGCCTTGCCCCTAGGGCTGAAATCAGGCGGCGAGTAGTTGGCATCAAGGCTCACCGCCAGACCACCATTTTCAGGTACATCACACCGAGCACCGAGATGATGTGCAGCCGTGACGACGTTGCCCAAGCCGGCCAGAGGTCCGGTACAATCCAGCGGGCCCAACCGGCGTCGTAATCGACCGATCTACAGACGCGGCCTTCCAAATTTGGACGCTTTGCGTCTCATGCCGGCTCGGCTGACGCCTGTACAAGGGTCAAGATCCGGAGACGTTCTTCAGGATCGGAAATCCGCATGAACGCCTCGATCAGCGCGTAGCATTCACGGTCGAAGCCGCCATTGGCCTCTGTCTGCTCCACGGGCTTGGATACCGCTTCGATCGCGTTCTGCGATTGATACAGAACGGTCAGCGATACCTGCAGCGCGTCGGCGATCCGCTGTAGGGGCATGCTCTTGGCTATGAGGCTCACTGATCGAGGAAGCCGATCAGTGTCGTCCTCTTGCGGTCCGGCTTGCAGCGGTGGGCTGGGAGGCGGCGCTTTCGATCCCATGACTTATTCCTTTGCGAGCGGACAGAGCACCTGTGTCGCAGTATCCATAATACAATTTACGCGTTGTAGCAGCATTGCAAACACGTCACAGTTGCCATCAAATGATAAGATTTGACTTGAAGTTGTATCCTTACGGTTGTACATGAAACCGCCTTCGGGCTCAAAGGCGGATTTTGAGTGCCAAAGAATAAGACCCTCAGTGTTCGGACCAGTCCGGAAGCCTTTCAGACGGCCCTGGACGCCATGGATGTGATCGGGCGATGGGAGTGGGACGCCACGACCGACTTGGCTCGCGTCGATGCCTTCGTGGCGCTGGTTTTCAACGTCGATCCTGAGGACGCCAAGTCCGGTCTACCGCTCTCGTGCTTCATCGACAGCATCCACGCCGACGATCGGGAACGGGTCCGCGCTTTGATCAATCGTAGCACCCGTGATGGCAGCCCCTTTCTCGCCGAGTACCGCGTAATCTCGGTGGATGGTCGGACCCGTTGGGTTTTGGATCGCGGTCGCTTCACCACGGATCGTGTCGGGCGCCGGTGGAAAGGGGCTGGTATTCTCGTCGATATCACGCAGATGCGGATGACGGAGGATACTTGCAGAGGTTTCGGGGTCGAGAATGAGGACAGCGCGCTGGATCGCGCAGCCGAACACGCCATCGCTGCGCAACAGGCGATCGTCGAGATGCAGGACCCACGGCTGAAGGGCTGTGCGGATGCGTTGCTGTTGGAGCTGGGGCGACGACTGGCTCAGAAGGATATCCGATCGCGCCGCGGACGTATGAACTAGACTAGCCCCCGCGCCCGGTATTCTTACGCACAGTGGTTCACTGGCATCGGCCCCGCCGCAGCGGGTGGCGTCAGAGGCGCGGCGAACGGGCGATTAGATCCAGGATGCGGAAGTGGTGGTTGTTGTCCCAGGACTCGTCCAGGGCGCAGCCGTGTTCCTCGTGGTAGGCGAGGGCGTACCGGCACAGGGCCGCGCACCCGGCGGCTGTCCTCGGTACGGTCACGAGAAGCACGTCATCGACGTGGGCAAAGAAGGCTTCGCGGGTCTCAGCCTGCTCCGGTGGATCGATGTTGCCGGGAAGCTGGTCGAGGTGCAGGGCGGCGCTACGGGCCGCCGACAGCCGCTTTGTCTCCTCGATCGCCTCGAACACCGGGTCCGGCATGGGCTCGACAAGGCGGTTCGTACCGTGAAGGAGATCGCGAGCGATGGACGCGCCGAGCTTCGCCAGCCAGCGGTCATGACCCTTCTGGCTCGGTAGGTCGAAGCCGCTGGCCTTGGCCCGGAGCCCCGTCAAGCTCGTGGCACGCTCTTGCACCAACGTCGCCTGCGCCTCGTCGCGAGCCTCATCCAATTCGGAGTAGCCGGGGATCTCGTCCATGTCGCGATCGTCCCCTGTGACGAGGGCGAGGATCGCTGCCTCCATCCGTTCGGCATCGCCTGCGGCAGTGACCAACGCAGCGTCCGTCGCAGGCCAGCCGCGGGGCATGGGAGGCCGCTCGCCGGTATCTGAGGTGAGGTTTCTAGCGATATCGTCAGGCCCCCGTCCCCTAGCGATGTCGCCGCGCCAATCGACCCCGAGGGTGTCCAGAAGGCGCACGGCGCGGTGCAGAACGGGGCCACGGTCTTTCAGGCCCCCGGTCCGGTTGCTGCCGTTGAAGTGCCATTCCTCGCCCGCGTTGAAGCCGACCGAGAAGGCCGTCCCCTTAGGGCCGAGATGGGGGTAGAGTTCGAGGCAGACCCGACGCTGCTCAATTCCGAGCCATGTCGAGTAGCAGACTAGAGCGGTCCGGTCGTTGAGATCGGATCCAGTATCGGCCTCCGGCTTCGTGCGCCGTAACGCTATTCCGGTCCTGGCCATCGTCGCCGCGAACCGCTCGCGCAGGCTCGGCTTCGGTTCGCTGCTAAGGTGACGCTTCAAACGGTTGCGCATGTCGGGTTCTCCGAGGGGAAGCCCGTGAGCCATCCGGCCCAGGGCGAGGGGTAGGAAGGGTTCAGAGCAGCGAGGCGAAGCCCGTCAGGACGCAGCCGCCGCCGATGATGACGAGGGCGCCCAGCAGCTCGGCGCCGGCATCCATGAAGCGGAGGGAGCGCACGAAGGCGGTGTCAGGACGAACCGCGGCGACGGCCTCCCACGGGGCGCACTCGCCGGGCACGGGTTCGTTCGGCAGAGCGAGCGCCGCGCTCTGGCTGTAGCGATCGACGCCCGGCAGGAGGCGGGCCGGGGCGGGCGGCAGGCGACCCGAGGGGAAGGCGTGCGGGATCGTGACCGGCGGCAGGTTGGTACCGAGGAACAGCGTGAGGTCGGCGACGCGGGCCTGCGCGATGCCGTAGCCGGGCTGATGGGCTGCCGAGAACTCGGCTTCCTCGCGGAGCCACCAGCGCAGGTGTCCGAGCAAGGCCAGCGCCCCGAACCGAGACGTGCACGGCGTCGTCACCAAGGCGTCGGTTGCAGCTTCGAGCGTGTTGGTCTCGCCCGAGATCATGGATTGGCGCGTGATCCGCATCGCTCGGCCTCAGTGCGTCGAGGGCGCGGCGTCGGCCGGCAGCAACCGGGCCATCGCTTCGGCGATCGTCGTCATTGCGTCCGAGAGGTGCCAGACCTCGATCGCGTAGAGGCAGGCGTTCCCCGCCACCTGCCCATAGGCGTTCAGGCTGGCGAGATAGGCCGTGAGCGCACGCAGGCCGGCGAGCGTTTCGATGGGGCTAAGGGCGAGCCTGGACGTGATCGTGTCGTAGATGTCGGCCGCCTCGCGGAAGTTCTCTTTCGAGACCCACCGGCCTTTCCGCTTCCGCTTCTGGTAGTGGACCTCGGCCTCGTAGACGTGGAGCGCTTCGCGGTGCGTCTCGATCGCAGCGAACACGGGGTCGGCCGATATGGCGGCCGACATGGCGGGCGCGACAGTGGCGTGGGCGGTAACGAGCATGGCGACCCCCTCAGTGCGCGCGGTAGGCGCGGGAGGACTTGGCGGCGGCCCAGGTGCCCTTGAGCGCGTAGGACATGCACACGCCCCAGGCGTCGCCGGTCACTTCCATGCGGGCCTGAGCCGAGCGGATCGCGGCGCGCATGATGGCGGAACGGTCGAAGGTGCCGTCCCGGTTCACCAGCGCCTCGGTGCGAGCGAAGCGCTTGGCGCTCTCGGTGGCAGAGACGACGGCGGCCTTCGTGGTGATGACGGCGCGGCGGGCGTCGGCGGTCAGGCGCGGATCGGCGCTGCGGGCGATGTGCGAGGCGGGGATGAGGTTGGCGTAGCGCATCGGGGTTGGCCTCAAGGATCTAATTGGACCGCTCGCACTTCCTTTCGGACTGCGTATGGTCTAAATTAGCCATGCCAGCAGGGCTGTCAACCCATATTGGACTGTATGCGGTACAAATTGGATTTCTGAGGGGCCAAAAGAATGCTCACCGGAGCGCAGATGCGAATGGCTCGCGGCTA
This sequence comes from Methylobacterium sp. E-025, assembly GCF_022829705.1. Lineage (NCBI taxonomy): Bacteria > Pseudomonadati > Pseudomonadota > Alphaproteobacteria > Hyphomicrobiales > Methylobacteriaceae > Methylobacterium > Methylobacterium sp. E-025. The sequence continues at coordinate 6,951 of NZ_JAKSYR010000206.1, read as the reverse complement.
CCTGCGATGGTCGGTCAAGGATCTACAGGAGGCCTCGGGGGTCTCTGGGACCACCATCAAGCGCATGGAAGAGACCGACGGCGTGCCAAAATCGATCACCGACAACCTCGCCGCCATTCGGAAGGCGTTTGAAGCCGCAGGCGTCGAGTTCATCCCCGAGAACGGGGGCGGGGCTGGGGTTCGGATGCGTGAGCGGAAAGCGTGATCGCCTCATCTGAGCGCCTATCCGAGGTCTCTCGCCGCGCCGGCCTCCTCGCCGATCAGGTGCTAGACGCGCAGATCATGAGACGAACAATTCTGAACCAGCAAATCCGAGCGCTCCTCGACGCTGCCCTGCTGCTAAATGAGTACAACGTTCCGCTCCCGCCCCTGCTGACGCAGATCGTCCATGAGATCGACAAAGAGACTGGCCAGATGGCGGCGGCGGACGAGGTCGAGCAGGCTGAGGTGAAAGGGATGGCCTGGCTGCTTCGACCCTTCCAGGGGAGGAAAGAGCCCTAGTGGCGCAGGGTAGGAACCATCGTGCCGAAATTGGTTTCCTTCCGACAATACAGTCCGGAGGAAACATGACCAAGCTTGCAACTCTTTCAGGCGCAGCCGCCATCCTGATGCTGACGGCCGGTGCATCCTTCGCCGCCCCGTGCTCGGTGGGAACGACCACCAATATGGAAGGCAAGTCGTCTTCGACCGACAAAAGCTCGATGACTGATGGCACGTCGTCCGCCAAGACGACCCCTGGCGCCAAAGCCGAGTCTCCCGGAACGGTCGGCGCCATGAACAACGTCGGCGCCGGCACCAAGCCCGCCGATGGCGAGAAGAAGGCGGCAGAGGGCCAGGTGGTGAAGCCAGGCAGCAACGACTGCTGAGGTCCGTCGCAAACATCGAACCAACGACCCGATGGCCCTGCAGAAACCAGCTTGCAGGGCCATTTCCATCAGGCCCCCCGTATTCGTCCCTGCGAACGCATGAGGGGCGGTATCCGGCTCTTGGGACGTAAAAAGTCCAATTTCACTGCTGAGCAAGGCCTTAGCCAAATCCGTCGCCATCGCCCCCTGCCAGTCATCCAGTAACGGCGATGTGATGAGGTGATTAAAACTGATTTAGGATTATCAGAACTTATTAACCGTCGCCCTGCATTTTGAATGCAGCCCTGAGAGCTGATAAGCCGATGAACCCTCAACCTAAAGCTGTAGGATCTACGTCGCCGACGGGTGGCCTTCCGGTCAACGTCGATCCCACATTGGCAGCGATTGCGAGCATCACTTCCGAGGTCAATCAGATCGCCGGCGACAAGACGCGTCGGATCCAGCAGATCACCGCGCAGGTTAGGATCCTGGCACTCAATGCGCTCATCGAGGCTGCACGCGCTGGTGAACAGGGACGGGGCTTTTCCGTCGTTGCGCAGGAAGTTCGGTCGATTGGGGCTGAGATCGATGGTGTGGCTCGCGAACTTGAGGCTCACTTGTCGGGTCGGATCGGCATGCTGCAGCAGGTTGTCGAGGGTATGGCGCAGAAGGCTGAGGCCGAGCGCCTAACTGATTTGGCCCTGAACGCCGTCGAACTGATCGACCGGAACCTCTATGAGCGGACCTGCGACGTGCGCTGGTGGGCGACTGATGCCGCCGTCGTCGATTGCGCGGCAAGCCCGGGTGAGGCATCCAGCGCCTACGCCTGCGAACGCCTGGGCGTCATCCTGTCAGCCTATACCGTCTACCTCGATCTCTGGCTTTGCGACCGGAACGGCGTAGTCATCGCCAATGGCAGACCCGATCGATACCCGGGTGTGCGCGGTCAAAGCGTAGCCGGCGAGCCTTGGTTTCAGAACGCCATCGCGCTGCGCAGTGGTGACGACTACGTCAGCGCGAACGTACGCCGTGAGAACCGCCTTGCTGGTGCGCAGGTCGCCACCTACGCCGCCAGTGTACGCGAAGGCGGCCGAGCGGATGGACCTGTGCTTGGCGTGCTCGGCATCCACTTCGACTGGGAGCCCCAGGCCTGTGCAATCGTGGAAGGGGTGCGTGTCGCTCCGGCGGACCGAGCGCGAACCCGTGTCTTGCTCGTCGATACTAACCGCCGTGTCCTGGCAGCGTCTGACGGTCAGGGTGTCCTCACCGAAGTGCTGCCGCTGGATCCGAAGGGTCAGGCCAGCGGAATTACCAGAGACAGCCAGACGGGCACGGTCACAGCTTTCCACCGGACACCAGGTTACGAGACCTACCTCGGCTTGGGCTGGTACGGCATGATCGTTCAGCACAAGGTGGAGCGATAACCGATCCAAGGCACCATGCCGGACCGAAGATCTGCCTGCGCCTCCAGCGGCATCGATACGAGAACAGATTGATCAGCCGCCGGACAACCAGTGAACGAACACAGCTTGGTCCTGTCTGCAGCACAGCTTCTCATCCAGGCTTAGGCTACATCGTACTGCGGCCTCTCGCGCATCGTGTTCCAGCGGGAGTGCGACGTGGAGCCGATCCGGTTCGGCTCCGACGCCTTGCTGCGGTACGACTGACGCGACCTCGACCAATGGATACACCGCTGCAAGGGGGGGCCCAGTGCTGGCTCGTTCGACGAGTGGCTGGACGCCCTAGATGCTCACGTTCCGCCCAATCGGCCGAGGTAATGGCATAGCCATAGCAGGGCATCAGATTGTGGGAGGGGAAGACGCCGTGAGAGGGCGGTAAAATGAAGAGTAAGCTGCGGCCGAGCCAGCATTACCGGCTGACGCTGCTAGCGCGCGGACCACGCCGCTATGCCAAGGGGGATCAGGAAATCCCCGGGTTGATGAAGATGGGTTTCGTCGAGCCGATCGGGGCCAGCTCCGCGGACGGATCGAGGAAGTGGGCAATCACTGATGCGGGTCGCATCGCCTTACAGTCCCATACCGGTGACGAGGCATTTCAACCGACGATCCATTCCTCAGGCTCTTGATCGCGGTCCATCGCTGGTCACCGTCCAAATCTAACCAACACGAGTGGCATCACAGCAAGGCTCGGTCGACTTCTCGATTTTCGTTAGCAGCCGCCGGCGCACGCGATGCGAAGCAGGCACGAACTGCCGTATGGAATGCTTTGCGCTCAGCAGGAGACAAGCGCCTCAACCTAGCCGTCAGTAGCGCTCGGCCTGCCACCGCATCAGGATGCTGCGCGGCTTGGGCTTCTAATATCATGATTGTTCGAGCTTTTTAATGATGGCCAACGCGCTCATCCCAGCTGCCAATCAGGGGCATCATCGCGGGGCGTGCCGTCGTAGCCTTCCATCCAGGAGGCACGCTCTTCGCTGTTGTGAGGATAGGGACAAGCATCCTTCGGCCTGCCATGGATACGAGCCTGCGCGCCTTCTTCAACTGGGTCAGAATGAGAATTTAGATGCCGGGTCTGGGCCATGGCGACGACTCCGCGCTGAAGATCTGTAGGGGTAACCACGCCGAAACGAACACGATCCCGCGGCATAAGAAACGGGAAATTTGTCCTGGGACTGACCGGTGGTGGATCGTTGACGCCGCGATAACTCGTTGGGGGCATCTTGCCCTTAAGTCGGGCTCAGGACCGGTACGTTGGTGAGATAGACGAAGCACCCGCCACCCCGTGATCAGATCGGAGGGGGCGGGCCTGCCTCGTCTTTTCAGCACAACCCAGCTACCCGAGCGGCAATCTCCTCAACCGGCAGGCTGGCGTCAGGATGGTCGGCCAGGATCGCTGCCCAGGGCATCGAGGGCTGCTCCGCCTCCTCGGGCTTCTGGACAAGAGCCAAACCACCGAGCGCCTTGACGGTGGCCAAGCCGTCCGCGCCGTCTCCGCCATAGCCGCTGAGGACAATGCCAATGACGTGTTCGCCGTAGGCCTCGGCAGCTGACACGAACAACGGGTCCGCCGCGGGACGGGTGAAGTGAACCTTCGCCCCGTGATCGAGGCGGATCACGCCGTGATCCAGGTACATGTGCTTGTCGGGAGGTGCGACGTAGATGCGGCCAGCCTCAATATGCTGGCCATCCTCCCCGTGTCCGACGGGCAGATGGCTCGTCATGCTCAGGATTTCCGGAACGATGCTGGGATAGCTGCCGGTGTGCCAGACGATGAAAACCGATGCCGAGCAGAATGCCGGTAGCGCGGCTACAATCTGTTTGATCGGGGTAAGCCCGCCAGCGGAGGCAGCGATGATGACAATGGGGCCCATGCCTTCGTCAACTGCCCCATCTCGGGTGTGGTTCAGGATCACCGTGCGGGATGCGGGCCTGGGCTACGCTCTGGACGAGGATCAGCATGGAAGGCGGAACGCGGCGTGCATCAGATGCACCAGCGTCAGAGGACCCAGATGCTGAACCGCATCACTACCGATCAAGATGATACCGTCGATGCCCTGCTTCGGCAGATTGAATGGAGCCGCTTCGACGATACCCAAAAGGGCCGCATACCGTTTGCGAACGACCCCGCCTCGGCGACGGTTGTAGCGCGACTTCGTGCATGTGGAGAGAGCATCCATGCCGTCGGGGGCCTTGATGCTGTCGATGAGGCGATCCTTCGCATTACCGAAATGAATTCTGGCTTTTCCGATCAGCGGTGCAAACTGTTGGAGGCGCTGTGGTCTCCTATAGGCCACGATACTGAGACACGGTGACGCTGGATGTCGGTGCATTCGCCTCAGGCTTCGATAACGATGGCCTTCTGCGTCGGATGCCTTGTTTTGGTGCTCATTGCGAGCAAAGGGGTGGGCTCCCAGACCCGAGACGCACATGCCTGCCAACTCCAACGCGTCGCTTTGGACGACCGAGCCGTGCCATCCACCGCGCATCCTTGTTTTGGCCTTTGACCAGGAAGGTGATGTCTTTGGCAAGTATCAAATTTTAGCCGGCGATGACGAACAAGCTCAAGTGCTTACTCAAGCCAAGGCAGAAAAACGCTCTGTTGAACTAGGGGATTGGCTAAGGTTTATTTAACGCTTTAAGCCGAGCGGATTACAATTTTAGTTTAGGAAGATCAGTCTACATATCGTCAGGTCTATCGCTGGACCGACGCCAGATCAATCGGCTTTTTCGTTTATCCCGCTCTGCAAGGCCGCGCTTCTCCAATTCAATACAGGCGTCGACCGTAGGGCCGATTAGGTCTTTCATAGCGATCCTTGCTCGGGCTTTGATGACGGATGCGCTCACAAATTCACCGGTCAAAGCCTTGAGGACGCGCCTTTCAAGATCATTTAGGGGTCGCATCGACAGCTACTATTCTCTCATCCTTAAGGTGGGGGAGAATGAAGCATCACTCATGCCGTGGATGTTATGCGCTTAAAGCGTCAGCTAAGTCCGGTGGGCCATAGGGCAAATTCAGCCGATCTCGCATCTCCTTGCCGGCCTTGAAGACGAGCGCGGTCTTGGCCGGTACAGCCACCAGTGCTCCCGTCCTCGGATTACGACCCTGCCGGGCACGCTGCTCCTTCACCGTGAACGATCCGAACCCGCGGATTTCCACTCGATCGCCGGCCACCAGCGCGTCTGCGATGCGGCCGAGAATGGTATCGACCACCGCTTCGCAGTCCTTCCCGTAGAGATGCGGGTTCAGGGCGGCGAGGCGGAGAACGAGGTCGGACCGGATCATGGTGAGGGAATAGAGGTAAAGGCCGTCGGGCGACAACATGGGGGGCGCTAAATCAGAGGGATGCCCGTTGCGGGGATGGCTACGCGCGCCCGCCGTCCCCGGATCGTGTTTTTGCACGCCGTGTCCGTTCGGCGTCAGCGAAGCGCTTGCCCATGCTCTTGGCCTTCTGGGCGTCTGCAAACCGCGCTCCCAAATCTGTCCGAGGGGCAGGCCCAACAACGGGCAGACCGGGCTGCATCTCGGGGTAGAGATCGGGGCGCTGGCGCATCCGCCACCGGTCGATCGCCTCGATGTCGTAAAGGCCGGCTGTCTCGTCCGGCACGGGAAAACCGCGGGCGTAGAGGCGTCGCCGGTACTCCCCGAACTGATCTGGGGTCAGCCCCATACGGCGTGCGGCTTTGTCAGCCGGGACATAGGCCGGATCGACCCGGAACCGGACGGCCGGCGCTAGTGGGGGCTTCCTCATGACGACGCGGCCTCGCCGCGCCTGCTGTTCGCGTACCCGTCCTAGAACTGCCTGCGCACGGGCGGAGCCTTCGACCTGGCGCCTCGCATGGGCAACCTCACGCTCCATCCGATCCAGCAGCGGCAGGTAGACCACGCCATAATCGACGACGCTGCGGGCGATTATCTCGTGCGCACGCTCAATCTCGGACAGGGTATAAGGATGGTCGGAGCCAAGGCTGTCCGTCATCATCGGCAACTTCTGATCCAAGGTTGAGGCCGCGTGACCGGATCTGCCTCATGTTCGGCCAAGGCGATGGCGCGTCAACGCGAACCCCTCCCCAACTGGCCGCGGCTCATGCGCCGGTCGCAGGCGGCGGCCTATTGCAGCCTATCCCTGCCGACGTTCAGATTGCCGCGATTGGCGTATGGAACCAATACCAGCTTGATTTGAAATCTAATTTAGCTGACTGGGCCAGCGATGGCGGTTGCCACATGGTGTCGTACGTCTGCGTAGGAACGCTCGAACATGCCGAACACGTTTGGCCTCAACCGCACGCTTGGAGGTGCGATTGGCGTCATCGCGCTGGTGTCGGTCCTCAGCAGCGGGGCGATCTTAGCCACACGCAACCACCTGCAGGATGCGACCGACGCCCTCGACCGCTCGACACAAGTGGTTCGGGGGCTCGATGCCTTCCGCACCGCCATGCTCAACCAGGAGACCGGCCTACGTGGCTATCTGATCACCGGGCGCGAGAGCAGCCTAGAGCCCTACCGCGCGGGGCGGCCGGCCCTGGACCAGACGATCACACATTTGAGGACCTTGATCGGCAACGATGCCGAGCGTTCGCGTCTGTTTGCCGATGCCGTGACAGCAGCGCGCGCTTGGCAAACCGACATCGGCGAAACCGCGATACGT
>NZ_JAKSYR010000205.1:0-1454 GCF_022829705.1 Methylobacterium sp. E-025 | reverse complement strand
GTTCACGCCGAGCCCGGCCGCGGAACCCCGGCATCGCGACGTCGTCCCGGGCATCGCTCGGACCGCGGGCGACGCCGACGCCGATGCCCCTGGCGCGCGCGTTCGCCGGGACAGCCGAGCGCCGACGACGGCGCCCACGGGGCATGGTGCGGCCTGCCGATCGGTTTGCATGCCGCTCCTGTTCGTTGCGTTCTGACGTTGCCGGCCGGCGACGAGGACCGCGGTGCAGGGACGCGGCCTTGCTTTCGCTCATCGGCCTGCTTGTCGGGATCGGGCCGCGGGCGCGGCGTCGAGCCGGGGGCCTGCACGGTCCGGCTCGATCAGGTCGCGGCGACGGCCTGTGGAAGATCGGCCGGCGCACCTACGGCGCGGGCGACAGGTACGCGGTGATCGACGACGCCAACCGGAGCCAGATCCGCGATCCCGGCCTGATCGATCCCGGGCAGATCTTCGTGCGGCCGGGCGAAGACGCGACGATGGCCGAGAAGGACGAGAGGCGCGGCCGACCGGTCGAGGCGGTCGTCCAGGCGACGCCCCGAAGGATGAGGCGGGGCGGCTGGCGGCGCGCATCCAGCACAGGCGTCCGACTGTACCAGTTCGCCCGAAAACAAATCCTGGAACCGCGGGCGGACGTCGCTGTTTCGCGCTTCGGTTTTCTTGCGGTCGAGAAGGTGGGCAGGGTGGTTGCGGGCGTCGACAGGCACGAGCTCCGGCAGATCGTCGCCGGCCTCAGCGAAGGGGTGATCCTGGTCGAGCCCGACCAGACCATCGCCTACGCCAACGCGGCAGCGCTTGCCATGCACGGTGCCGAATCCCTCGGCGAGCTCGGCGAGACGGTGGAGATCTACCGCGAGCGCTTCGCCCTGCGCTACCGCAACAACCACACCCCGAACCAGTATCCGATGGAGCGGGTCGTTTCCGGAGAGCGCTTCCACGACGTCATCGTCGACGTGAAGCGCACCGACCGGCCCGGTGTCGACTTCGTCCATTCCCTGCGCAGCCTCGTGGCGACCGACCACGCGGGCACGCCGAGCTGCCTCGCGCTGATCCTCAAGGACGTTTCGGAGCAGTTCGAGGCCGAGGACCGCTTCGAGACCACCTTCAACGCCAACCCGGCCCCGGCGGTGATCTGCCGCCTGTCCGACCTGCGTCACGTCAAGGTCAACACCGGCTTCCTCGAGATGACCGGCTACACCCGCGATGCCGTGATCGGCCGCAGCGTCTACGAGGTCGACGTGCTGGCCAACGCCCGCAACCGCGACCTGGCGGTCAACCGGCTCAACGCCGGCGCCACGATCCCGCAGATGGAGGCGTGCCTCGGGCTGCCGGACGGCGGCACACGGTTCGTGATCGTCGCCGGCCAGCCGATGGAGCTGGGCGACGAGCCGTGCATGCTGTTCACCTTCGCCGACCTCGAGCTGCGCAAGAAGGCCGAGACGGCGCTGCGCCAGAGC
>NZ_JAKSYR010000139.1:0-43511 GCF_022829705.1 Methylobacterium sp. E-025 | reverse complement strand
GCCGGGCCGAGGCGCGTCCTGCCCACCGCGACACCGCCAAAGCCGCCGGATCGACCCGCTTCGGACGATGCGATCTCCGACAAAACAGCGACAATCCTCCAAACCGAACGGCACGCCAGACTTCTGCAGCAGCCTGCTAGGTCTTGCCGACATCGACGTCGCGCTCGACGCCGCCCGTCTTGCCACTGAGACCTGGCACCTCGTCGAGCTGCCGCAGACTGGTGAAACGGCCACGCTCCTCGCGGTACCGCACGATCTCGAAGCCGTGGCCCCTCAACGCCGCTACGGTGTCGAGTTCCTCGGCGGTCGCGGTGTTCAGGTCGATCATCTCACGCCTTTCTGTGGAATGGGGAAAGCCGGAAGGGGAGCCATGGGTTTCAGGCTCGGGTGACGCACCGGTCCCGATCCCGAGGAATCGAGAGAGGCCGTTCAAATCGGCCGAAACCACCGACAGGATCTGCATCACGTCCCAATGCTCCGCGAGCTGGCTGCGCGCGCCGGGACGGGAGATGTCCATGGCCACATCGGCGTGCGTTCGTCCGCCGGGTCGGCACGACGCCGGGCGGATACCGGCGCCAGCAGGCGGGGACCTGACCGACGGCCTTGAAAGGCTTGTCCGAGCGACGGGTCGGAGAGGCCGCCCTCGGCCGAGCACCGCATCGCGCGTGGCCCTTGGACCAGTCACAACCGCCTCGCCCCACGCAACGTCTTCGCGCCGCGTGCGCGTCACCTGTCTCGGATCGACACGGCGCCCCATGCGGCATCTGTCGTGCTGGTCGAACGTTTGGGATCGCGCGGTTTGAACGACTTTGTAGACAAACTGCGCAAACAGTGCAGAATGAATGCGCCGCATGACCTCGTGGTGGGTTTGATCGGCGCAAAAATGAAAAAATCTGCGCAAAATGCGCAGGGAGGAGCCCGAGATGCAGATCCCGATCAAGCGGGCGATCGAAGCCGTGCCCGGCGGCATGATGGTGGTTCCGTTGCTCGCCGGGGCGCTCATCGCCACCTTCTTCCCCGGCACGCCGAAGCTTTTCGGCTCGTTCACGGGCGCCCTGTTCTCCGGGGCGCTGACGATCCTGGCCGTCTTCTACGTGTGCATGGGGGCGAGCATCGATTTCCGCGCGACGCCGTACATCGCCAGGAAGGGCGGCACCCTGCTGCTCGTGAAGGTCGGCATCGCCGTGCTTCTGGGCCTGGTCTTCGGACGCGTCCTGGGCGAGGCGCCGGTCGCCGCCGGCATGTTCGCGGGCCTGTCCACCCTGGCCGTGGTCGCCGCGATGAACGACACGAACGGCGGCCTCTACATGGCGCTGATGGGCCAGTACGGCCGCCCGCGCGACGTGGGCGCCTACACGGTCATGTCGCTGGAGAGCGGGCCGTTCCTCACCATGGTCACGCTCGGGGTCGCGGGACTCTCGGCCTTTCCCTGGCAGACGCTGGTCGGCGCCATCCTGCCGCTCCTCGTCGGCATGATCATCGGCAACCTCGACCGCGAGATGCGTGCCTTCCTCGGCCGCGCCATCCCGGTGATGATCCCGTTCTTCGCCTTCGCGCTCGGTGCGGGGCTCGACCTCACCAAGGTCTGGCAGGCGGGCCTCCTCGGCCTCGCCATGGGCGTCGCCGTGGTGGTCGTGACGGGCATCCCGCTCTTCTTCGCGGACCGGCTCACCGGCGGGACCGGGGTCGCGGGGATCGCCGCCGCCTCGACGGCCGGCAACGCCGCGGCGGTGCCCGCGATCGTGGCCTCGGCCAACCCGGCCTATGCCGACGCCGCAGGTCCGGCGACGATCCTGGTGGCCGCCTGCGTCGTCGTCACGGCCATCCTCGTCCCCGTGGCGACCGCCTGGGCCGCGCGGCGGTTCGGCGATCCCGTGGGGGCCGACGGCGAAATCGCGGAGGTCACGGGGAGCGCGCCTGCCGGCCGCACGGCCGAGCCGGACCGCGTCGTCGCCGGGCGCTGACATGGCCGAGCGCTGGCTCATCCTCGCCGACGACCTGACCGGCGCCGCCGATTGCGCCATCGCCTTCGGTCGTCGCGGCCGAGCGGCGGCGGTGACGTGGGGAACCGCGACGGGATGCGGGTCGGCGGATCTCCCGGTGCTGTCCTACGATGCCGACAGCCGGGGCCTCTCCGCCGCGGCTGCCGCGCAGCGGCACGCCCAATGCCTGAGGCGCCTCCACGATCCGGACCGGATCCTCTTCAAGAAGATCGACTCGACCCTGCGCGGCCAGCCCGCCGCAGAGACCGCCGCCGCGCTCCGTCACCTGAAGGGCCGCGCCGAGGCCGGCTTCGCCGGAACCGTGTTCGGGATCTGCGCCCCGGCCTTTCCGGCCACCGGGCGGACGACCGTCGGCGGGCGCGTCCAGGTCGACGGGCGCCCCCTCGAGGAGGCCGAGGTCTGGGCACGGGACCACAGCTACGCCAACGCCGACCTAGCTTTCGTGCTGGGCACGGGCGGGATCCGGACGACGGCCGTGCCGCTGGTCACGGTGCGCGGCCCGGGCTTCGCGTCGGCGCTCGGGCAGGTCGCCGCCACGGGCGACGTCGTCGCCGTCTGCGATGCCGAGACCCAGGCGGATCTCGATCGCATCGCCGCCGAGGGCCTGCGCATCGCCGCCGCGGGCCCGTCGGGCGGGCTGGCGCCGTTCTTCGTCGGCAGCGCCGGCCTCGCCCACGCCCTCGCAGCGGTCGAGGCGAGGCCGGCGCTCGCGCCCTTGCGGATCGCGTCGCGCCGGGGCGGCAGCTTGATCGTGGTGGGATCGCTTGCGACGACCTCCCGGGCGGCCACCCGCAAGCTCGCGGCGCTCGACGGCGTCGTCCACCTGCCCGTCTCGTCCGAGACCCTTCTCGGCGATCCGGGCGAGTTGGCCGCTGCGGTCGCACGCGTCGCGATCGCGATCGCCGCCGGGCACGACGTCCTGGTCGAGATCGCGATGGCGGGCGTTCCCGACATGGCCCTCGGCCCCCGCCTCGTGCATGCACTCGCCGACGCGCTCGCGCCGTTGGGCGCCGCGATCGGCGCGTTCGCGGCCACCGGGGGCGAGACCGCCTCCGCCCTCCTCTCGCGCTTCGGCGTCGACGGGATCCGCCTCGTCGACGAGATCGAGCCCGGCGTGTCCCTCGGCCTCACGCTCGGCCGCCTCGCCATCCCCGTCGCGACGAAGGCGGGCGCCTTCGGCGACGCCGACAGCCTCATCCGCATCCGCGAGCGCTTGCGTGCGGTCCGCATCGAAGGAAGCTTCTCATGACACGTCCGACCATCGCCATCACCATGGGTGACCCGGCCGGCATCGGCCCCGAGATCATCATGAAGGCGCTTGCCCATGCCGAGGTTCAGGCCCTGTGCCGTCCGCTGGTCGTCGGCGATGCCGGGCGCCTGCGGCAGGCGGGCGAGATCGTCGGATCGCGGGTACCGGTCGATGCCCTGGCCGATGTCGGCGAGGCCGACTTCGACACGGGGGCGGTGCAATGCATCGATCTCAAGGTCGTCCCCGCCGACCTGCCGTTCGGGCAGGTGTCGCCGGTCGGCGGCGAGGCGGCCTACCGCTTCATCGCCAAGGCCGTCGAGCTGGTGCAGGCGGGCGAGGCCGGCGGGATCTGCACCGCGCCCCTGTCCAAGGAGGCGCTTCATGCCGCCGGCCACAAGTTCCCCGGTCATACCGAGATGCTGGCCCACCTGACCGGCACGCCGGAGGTCTCGATGATGCTGGTCTCGCCCAAACTCCGGGTGATCCACGTCACGACCCATATCGGCCTCGTCGACGCGATCGCGAAGATCGAGCCCGGCTTGGTCGAGCGCGTGATCGCGCGGGGGCACGCGGTGCTGGTGAAGGCCGGCATCGCGAACCCGAAGATCGGCGTCTGCGCGATCAACCCGCACGCGGGCGAGAACGGCCTGTTCGGCCACGGCGAGGAGGCGGAGAAGATCACGCCGGCGGTCGAGGCCTGTCGGGCCCGGGGGTGGGACGTGCGCGGCCCGCTGCCGGCCGACACGCTGTTCTTCCTCGCCGGACGCGGCGACTACGACATGGTCGTCGCGATGTACCACGATCAGGGTCACGGCCCGATCAAGGTGCTCGGTCTCGAGGCCGGCGTGAACATCACCGTGGGCCTTCCCGTGATCCGCACCTCGGTCGACCACGGGACCGCCTTCGACATCGCCGGCAAAGGCGTCGCCGACGAGCGCAGCCTGATGGAGGCCCTGCGACAGGCGGTCGACCTCGCGCCGAAAGCGGCACCGGCTTCCGCATAGCCAGCCGGCCCGACCTCCGGCATGATGCGCCCTCCCCTCGATCGGAGCGGAGGGCGGATCGGGCGAGCCCGTGCCGCGCCCGGATCCGCCGTCCCGAAGGGATCGTCCGGGTCGGATCGGGCGCACCGGATCATCTCGGTAGGGTCGTCGTCCTCATGTCGATGCGGAGCAAGGCGCGTCAGGCGCTGCTGCTGGAGGCGCTGAAGCTCGGCGAGATCGACGTCGACGACGTCGCCGCCCGCCTGGACGTCTCCGCCTCCACGGTCCGGCGCGACCTCCAGGTCCTCTCCGCCACCCGGGCCGTCCGCCGGACCTACGGCGGCGCGATCCTCGCCGGCCACCCGGTCGAGACGACCTTGGCCGAGCGGATGGCCGTGAACGGGCCCGAGAAGCTCGCCATCGCCCGCAAGGCGATCACGCTGGTCGAGGACGGCGACACGCTGATCCTCGATGCCGGCTCCACGGTCGCCGCATTCGGGCAGCTCCTCGCCAAGCGCCGCCTGCGCATCGTCACCAACAACCTCGCCCTGCTCCCCGCCCTCGCCGAGGCGCCGGGGATCGAGCTCGTGGTCCTGGGAGGCGCCTTGCGGGCCACCAGCATGAGCACGGTCGGCCCCCTCGCCGTCGAGGCGCTTCGCCTCATGACCGCGGATCACGTCGTCCTCAGCGCCGACGGGGTGGTGGCGGGGCGCGGCCTCTGCGAGGCGAGCCTCGATCAGGTGGCGCTCAAATCCCTGATGATGCGCCAGGCGAACGGGGTGATCGTGCTCGCCGACGCGAGCAAGCTCGGCTGGGCCGAGCAGAACGCTTGGGCGGCTCTCCCGCAACGCTGGACGCTGGTCACGAATTCGGACGCGCCGAAGGATCAGATGCAGCGTCTCGCGGATGACGGCGCCGCCGTTCTCGTCGGCCAAAGCGCATCGCGCAAGATCTGACCCTCCCGCCGCCTCGCCCTCACGGCATGACGGGCGGATGGTAGGTCAACGTGAAGGCCAGGGCCCAGAGCAGGAACAGCACCAGCGGCAGGTGCACGATGAGCTGGAGGAAGCTGAAGCCGACGATGTCCCGGGCCTTCAGGCCGATGATGCCGACCAGCGGCAGCATCCAGAACGGGTTGATCAGGTTCGGCAGCGCCTCGGCGGCGTTGTAGATCATCACCGCCCAGCCGAGGTGGACCTTCAGCTCGTTGGCCGCCTGGAGCACGTAGGGCGCCTCGAGCAGCCACTTGCCGCCGCCCGAGGGCACGAAGAAGCCGAGGATCGCCGAGTAGACGCCCATCGTCAGCGGGAAGGTGCCGGCGGTGTTGAGGTTGACGAAGGCATGGGTGATCGCATCGGACGCCGAGGCGCCGGCCGCGTTCTTCGGCACGGTCAGCATCCCGCTGATCGCCGCGTAGAGCGGATACTGGATCAGGATGCCCGCGATCGCCGGCACCGACTTCGAGACGGCCACGAGGAAGCGCTTCGGCCGCCAGTGCAGCAGCAGGCCCAGGGTGAGGAACAGCAGGTTGTAGGTGTTGAGGTTCGAGATCGCGACGATCCACGACTGACGGGCGAATTCCTGCACGATCCAGCCGCCGGCGATCACCACGAGGAGGATCGTCAGGAGCGGCGAATGCTCCAGCCACTCGCCGGGCTGGCGCGGCGGCGGGATGTCGGTCGATTCGCGGCTCACGTCGACGCCCAGGGTCTCAGCGGTGACGGCCGTCGCCCCGCGCGGGGCCGAGGCGTAGGCGATCGCCACCGAGACGACGAACAGGATCGCCGCGATCAGCATCGACTGCCACAGGAAGATGGTCTCGCTGAACGGGATCACGCCGGAGATCGCGAGCAGGCTCTTGGTCAGGCTCGCAGGGTTGGCCTGGAGCTGTGCCGCCGAGGAGCTGAGACCGAGCGCCCAGGTCGCGCCGAGCCCGAGATAGGCCGCCGCGCCCGCGGCCCGGTAATCCATCCGGAGGTCCGTCCGCCGGGCGAGCGCCCGGACCAGCAGCCCGCCGAAGATCAGGCTGAGGCCCCAGCTGAGGAACGACGAGAGCATCGTCGCGCCCGCCACGAAGCCGACCGCTCCGCGCCCGGTCCGGGGCACCTGCGCCATGCGCTCGATCAGCGCCCGCACCGGCGGCGAGACCGCCACGACGTAGCCGCCGATGGTGACGAAGGCCATCTGCATGGTGAAGGGGATCAGGCTCCAGAACCCGTCCCCGAAGCTCTTGGCGATGGACGCCGCCGGCGCGCCGTTGGCCAGGACGCCGAGGGCGACGATCACGACCGCGATGGCGACGAAGATGAAGGCGTCCGGAAACCAGCGCTCCGCCCAGGCGGTGAAGCGGATGCCGAGGCGCTCGAGCGTCCCGGCCGCCGGCACGGTTCCGGGATCCGTTGCCGGCGCGGGCTTGGACGGCACGGCCTGGGAGGGCCGGGGCTCGGACGGGGCCGGATCAACGGGCGCGATCGCCATGGATGTCCTCTGGGCTTTGGCTCTTCGCGGCAGGAGCCGCATGGATGACACGCCCTCGCTCGACCTCGAAGGCGTGCCCCGATCAAGATCGTGACAGGCGGCCGCGATCGTGGAGGCGGCCGGTTCGTTTGCGGCCCGCCGCATCCCCGCAGGCGACGTCGCCCGAGGCCTGTCGCGGGCGACGTGGCGGCCCCGGGTTCAGCGCGCGAGATGCCGGTCGAGGAAGGACGCGATCTCTTCGAACGCCTCCTTCACCTCCGGCACGCGATCGTCCCGGTAGAACTGCGCGTGCGACTGCCCCTCGAAGACCTGAAGCGCGGCCTCGACCCCGGCCTGCCGAAGCTTGCGGTGCATCCGGACGGTGTTCGAGAGGAGGAGGTCGCGCGTGCCCGTCGTCAGGATCGTCGGCGGGAATCCGCGCACGTCTCCGTTGATCGGCGAAAGCAGGGGGTCGGTGAGATCGTGCCCCGCGGCGTAGAATTTCGTGGCCGCGTCGCAGAATCCGGCCGGCGAGACCAGCACGTTGTCCACCCTCGCGTTCGTCTGGAACGAGTCGCCGCGTTGCGTCGCGTCCGACATCGGCGTGCCGGGTGCGATGGCCCCGGGCAGCGGCAGGCCTTCCGCCTTCGCCCGCAGCATCATCGCGAGGGTCAACGCGCCGCCGGCCGAGCTTCCGAAGACCGCGATCCGGCCGGGGGCGGTGGTCCGAAGCACGGCCTTGTAGACCGTCATGCCGTCGTCGAGCGCCGCCGGAAAGAACGCCTCCGGCGGCATCCGGTAGTCGACCGCGATCACTTTCATCCGGCCGAAGCCGGCCAGCAGCATGGCCTCCGGCAGGGCGGCCTCGCGGGGGTTTAGGACGTAGCAGCCGCCGTGGACGTGGATCGCGATCCGCTCCCGGTTCGCGGCGGGGATGTCGGTCGGGGTGATCGTGTACGCCCGCACGCCGTCGATCGTCGTCGGCGCCACGGTCACCCGCAGACGCTCGGACATCGGCCCGATCTGCGGGGCGGCAAGCGTCGCGAAGCCGTCCGAGAGCTGCTTCCAGCCGTCCGGGGTCGTCGGCGGCTTGTCCCAGTTCGTCCGCAGCGGCTGGGCGATGATCGCCTGCAGGGCCGGGCTCACGGTGTCCGGTACAGGAATCGTCTTGGCCGGCACCTCGCGGGGCGAGGGCGGCGCCGCCTGCGCCCACACCGCGGACGGGCCCGCGAGGCAGGCGAGGAGGATGGCGGTCACGATGCGCATGCGGTGCGTCCTCCGATGGAACAGGGTCAGGCTCTCGCATCCGCACGCGAGCCGGCTTCCATCGCGCGCGAGGATGCGAGGGCCGGCTCGATCCGCAAGCCGGTCGCCTCGTCGAAGACGTGGATATGGGCTGCGGGAAACGACACCCGGATGGCGTCGCCCACGGGCGCGCCGTTGGCGATCTTGAGCGTGAGCGACGCCCCGCCCGGGCGTCCGGCATGCACCAGCATCTCGGACCCGAGCAGTTCCACGATCTCGACCGGCCAGGTCATGCCCGATGCGTCGAGCACGACATGCTCCGGCCGGATGCCCAGGACCACCCGGTGGCCGTCGGGCCGGTCGAACCGCCAGGCCCCGAGCGCGACGTCCGCGTCCGCCACCCGCACCGACGTCCCGTTGCGACCGAGGGTGCCGGGAAGCAGGTTCATCGCCGGCGAGCCGATGAAGCCCGCGACGTAGGTGTCGGCCGGGCGCTCGAACACCTCCGTCGGCGTCGCCAGCTGCACCGGCACGCCCTGGTGCATCACGAGCAGCCGGTCGCCGAGCGTCATCGCCTCGACCTGATCGTGCGTGACGTAGAGGCTCGTCACCTTCAGCCGGCGCTGGAGGCGGCGGATCTCGCCGCGCATCTGCACCCTGAGCTTCGCGTCGAGGTTCGACAGCGGCTCGTCGAACAGGAACAGCTTCGGGTCGCGGACGATGGCGCGCCCCATGGCGACCCGCTGGCGCTGGCCGCCGGACAGCTGGCGCGGCTTGCGCTCGAGCAGCGCCTCCAGGCCCAGGAGGGCCGAGGCGGCATCGACCTTAGCCCGGATCTCGGAGCGGGGAAGGCCGCGGATCTTCAGCGCGTAGGCCATGTTCTCGAACACGCTCATGTGCGGATACAGGGCGTAGTTCTGGAACACCATGGCGATGTCGCGCGCCGACGGGTCGAGGTCGGTGACGTCGCGCCCGTCGATCAGGACGCGCCCGGCGGTCGGCGTCTCGAGCCCCGCCACGATGCGCAGGAGGGTGGATTTCCCGCAGCCCGACGCGCCGACGATGACCAGCATCTCGCCGTCCGCCAGGGCGAGGTCGACGCCCTTCAGGATCTCGTTGTTGCCGAAGCGCTTGCGCAGGCCGTCGAGTTTCAGGCCCGCCATCACTTGTCGCCCTCCGTCAGGCCCTTCACGAACCAGCGCTGCATGAGGAGCACCACCGCGACCGGCGGGACCAGCGCCAGCACCGCCGTCGCCATGACCTTGTTCCATTCGGTGGCGGTGTCGACGCCGACCATCTTGACGATGCTGATGACCACCGTGTCGAGCTTCGGATCGGTCGCGACCAGGAGCGGCCACAGGTACTGGTTCCACCCGTAGACGAACAGGATGACGAACAAGGCCGCGATGTTGGCGCCCGAGACCGGGATCAGGATGTCCCGCAGGAAGCGCAGGGGCCCGGCCCCGTCCATGCGCGCCGCCTCCACGAGCTCGTCCGGAACCGCGAGGAACGTCTGCCGGAACAGCAGCGTCGCCGTGGCGGAGGCGACGAGGGGGATCGTCAGCCCCGTGAAGCTGTTGATGAGGTCGAGGGAGGCCATGACCTGGAAGGTCGGGATCAGCCGCACCTCGACCGGCAGCATCAGCGTCAGGAAGATCAGCCAGAAGGCGGTCATGCGGAAGGGAAAGCGGAAGAAGGTGACCGCATAGGCCGAGGGCAGCGACAGGGCGATCTTTCCGAACGCGATCGCCAGCGCCATCGCGGCCGAGACAAGCAGCGAGCGCCAGACCGGCCCGGCCCCCGCCGAGCCGTTCACCAGCACGTCGCGGTAGACGCCGAGGCCGGAGAGGCGCGGGACGAGCGAGACCTCGCCACGGGCGATCGCGGCCGAATCCTGGGTCGAGCCCGCGACGGCGATCCAGATCGGCAGGGCGAAGAGCAGGATCGCCAGGATCAGCACGGCATGCGGGATCAGAGGGGGCATCCTCCGGCGCATCAGGCGGCGGCCTTTCGCCCGAGGAACCGGAACTGCAGGGCGCAGAGGACGATGACGCCGGCCATCAGCACCACGGATTGCGCGGAGGACGAGCCGACGTTCGCGTTGACGACGCCGTCGAGGTACACCTTGAGGACGAGCGTCTGGGTCGACTGGCCCGGCCCTCCGCCGTTCACCGCGTAGACGGTCGCGAAGGTGTCGAAGGCCGCGTAGACGAGGTCGACCACGAGCAGGAAGTAGACGGTCGGCATCAGCAGCGGCAGGACGATGGTGCGGAACCGGCGGATGCTGCGGGCGCCGTCGATGCGGGCCGCCTCGATGATCGTCTTCGGGATGGCCTGGAGGCCCGCCAGGAAGAAGATGAAGTTGTAGCTGACCTGCTTCCACGCGGCGGCCAGGATTACGAGCCCCATGGCCTGCGTGCCGTCGAGCTTGTAGTCCCAGGCGATCCCGATCCGGTTCAGCCACGCCCCGACGAGACCGATCTGCGGGTGGAACATCAGCACCCACAGCACGGCCGCCATGGCCGGCGCCACCGCGTAGGGCCAGATCAGCATCGTGCGGTAGAAGGCGCGCCCCCGGATCTCGGTATCGGCCAGGACCGCGAGCCCGAGCGCCACGCCCATCGCGATCCCGGTCACGCAGGCGCAGAACACCAGCGTCCGCCCGATCGCGGCGAGGTAGAGCGGATCGCCGAACAGGTCGGCGAAGTTATCGAGACCGACAAATTCCGTGCTGGTGCCGAAGGCGTCCTCGCGCTCCAGGCTCGATTTGATCGCCTGGATGGCCGGCCACAGGAAGAAGACGCCGGTCAGCACCAGTTGCGGCAGGATCAGCAGCGCCGGGAGCACCCGGCCCGGGAACAGCGTCCGTCGTTCCATCCCACGCGTGCCTTCCGCCGGTCCGCCGCGTCAGCCGCGCGCGGATTTCTGGAAGTCGCGCAGGACGCGGTTCCCGCGCGCGGCGGCGGCGTCCATCGCCGATTGCGCCGTCTGCTGGCCCTGGAGCGCCTTCTCGATCTCCTCGTAGAGGATCGCGCGGATCTCCGGCAGGCGGCCGAGGCGCAGGCCGCGCGAGTTCGGGGTCAGCTCCCCGCGGGAGAGCTGCCGCGCCGGCACGTCGGTGCCGGGATTTTTGTCGAAGTAGCCCGCCTGCTTCGTGGCCGCGTAGCCCGCGAGCGTCACCGGAACGTAGCCGGTGTTCTGGGCGTAGAGGGCAACCTGCTCGGGCTTCGCGATGAAAGCGTAGAAGGCCGCGACGCCCTTGTATTCGGCCTCGCTGCGCTTCGGCGCCGTCATCGCCCACAGGCTGGCGCCGCCGATGATGGAGTTGTTCGGGCGCGGATTCAGCGCCGGCTCGGTCGGCAGGAAGGCCTCGGCGTAACGGAACTTGGCGTTCTTGACGATGTCGGCACGGCCCGAGGACGAGCCGAAGCCGATCGCGGCCTGCCCGGAATAGAAGACCGCATCGGGCGCGCCGTCGCGGCCGGCGTACTTGAAGGCGCCGTCCTTCGACAGGTCCAGGAAGCGCTGGAGCTGGTCGACGAACGGCTTGGTGTTGATGAGCAGTTCCGCGCCGAGGCCGTCGTAGCCGTCGTTCTCGGTGGCGTAGGCGAGGTTCTGGATCGCGGCGTATTCCTCGAACTGGATCCAGGTCATCCAGGCGGAGGTGCTGGCGATGGGCGTGGCCGCCTTGGAGGCGAGGGTGCGGGCCGCCTTGGCGAAGTCTTCGTAGGTGGCCGGCGGCGCGTCCGGGTCGAGCCCCGCCTTCTCGAAGGCGTCGCGGTTGTACCACATGACCGCCGTCGAGGAGTTGAAGGGCATCGAGGCGAGCTTGCCGTCGGCCAGGCTGTAGTATCCCCGCACGCCGGGGATGTAGGCCTTGGGATCGAGTGCGAGCCCGGTCTCCTCCGCCAGCTTCCAGGCCGGCTTGATGGCGGCGCCAGCCTGCAGCATCGTGCCCGTGCCGACCTCGAAGATCTGGACGACGTGCGGCGCCCTGCCGGCGCGGTAGGCCGCGATCGCCGCCGTCAGCGTCTCGGGATAGGTGCCCTTGAACACCGCCTCGAGGGTGACATCGGACTGGCTCGCGTTGAAGTCGCGCGTCAGCCGCTCGACCTCCTCGCCGTTCGCGCCCGACATCGCATGCCAGAGCACGATGCGCGTCCTGTCGCCGGCGGAGACGGAGGCCGACGGGCGAAGCGCAGCCCACGCGGCAAGACCGCCGACGCCGGCCAACAGGACGCGACGATCCATCCGAAACCCTCCCCGTCGGCGGAACCGCCCTGCCCGTTGTCCTCGGGCTTGAGATGCGATCCCGCGGCACCCGCACCGGACGGCGCGACGCTCATGCCTTCATCATGCACGGACCAACCAGCGGAATAAAGCGCCACGCCGTGCGGTCCCGCGATTTGGCTTCAGGCGTCGGAGGAGCCATCCCCGCTTCGCGCGCCTCGTGGTCGTTTTGCCGGCTTCGCCGCCCCGCCGGAGGCGCCGTCGGCTCGCCTTGCATCGCAGCACTCGCTTACGGCGTTCGATGGCTTTCGCCGCTGTATGCGGCTGGAGCGCGATCACGCCCTCGGGCATCGACGCGGTGATCGGGGTCAACCTCAGCGACCGTTCACGCCGGATCGCGCGCGGGAAACCAGTTGCCGTGGAAGCCCGGCGGGATCCGGTGCCCGAGGTGGATCGTGGCGACGGGCGGCGCCTTGAACGCGCGCGCATCGAGGACGACGAAGTCGGTCGTGTCGCGCGCCGTGTCGACGACGAGCCCGATCAGCCATCCCTCGTCCTCGCCGGCCTCCGGCCGCGCCGGCACGAAGACGAACTCCCCCGGGACGCGGCCGGTACCGAATTCGTGCACGCGCCGCGCCCCGCGCGCCAGATCGTGCTTGTAGATCTGCGTCGCGCCTTCGAGCTGCGTGTTGCCGTCGGCGGGGACCGAGACCGCGTAGACGTAGCGGTGGGGTCGCCCGAAGCGGCGCTCGTCGATCCGCGGAAACTCCTGCGCCGCCGGATCAACCACCCGCCGGTCGACCCGCCCCGTCGCGGGGTCGACGGTCCAGCGCTCCAGCCGGCCCGGCCTGTCGAGGCCGCCGCCTGCCGAGGCGAACACGCTCTCGTAGGCGACGACGTCGAGGACCACCCGCCCGTCCGCGTCGTCGTAGGCGTTGGCGACGTGGAACACGAAGCATGGATCGAGGGCGCACCATGTGATGTCGGCGGCCGTCCCGTGCCGGGGGAGCAGGCCGAGGCGCGCGCGGTGGGCAGGGTTCCAGCGGAACGGGAAGCGGTGGCCGGCCAGCACCGCCCGCATCGAGAAGGTAAGGGGCAGGTCCAGCACCACCGCGAAGCGCGCCGTGATCGCGCAATCGTGGATGCAGGGGCCGTGCTCGACCGGGATCGAGACGTCGCGCACGACGCGGCCGGCGGGCGAGACGACGACGTGGCGCACGCTGTCCCAGATCCGTCCGTCGTAGGCGATGGCATGCGTCTCGCCGGTCTCGGGGTCGCGGTGCGGATGCCCGGTGAAGGAGCCGCCGAGCGTCCCCTCGAACGGATCGTAAAGCTGCGTCTCCAGATCCTCGGACAGCGCGACCGGATAGCTGCCGGCCTCGACCAGGGCGAAGGCGCGGCCGCCGATCTCGACGACGTTGGTGTTGACGGTGTCGTCGCCCCGGCGCGGTCCGGGGGCGGCGGGCCGGCCGAGCGCCGCCGAGGCCGCCCGCGAGCCGATCCAGCGGTTGCGGTACCACAGGGCCTTGCCGCCCGCGACGCGGAGGCCGTGCACCATGCCGTCGCCCAGGAACCAATCGTGGCCGCGCGTCGTCGGGCGGGCCGGGTTGGCGCCCATCTTGAGGTAGCGCCCGTCGAGCCCCGATGGGATCGTCCCGGTCACGGGCAGGTCCCGCAGCGTCAGCTCCGCGCGCATCGGCGCGTGGACGCCGACCACGAAGGGGTGCGCCGTCCCCGGCAGGCGCAGCCGGTTGCCGGCCGCCACCAGCGCGACGAGACCCTCGGCGGCGGCGCGGACGGTCGACGTGAGACGGTTCGGCATCGGTCGAGGGGTCCAAGGGCGGTGCGGGGACGAGAGCCGTGACGGACGCGCCGGATCGCGACCGCACGCGCGCCTTGAGCGGGATCGAGAACCGACATAGGGCCGAGAGGCTTCCTCCGGCAATGCGATCGCCGCCCCGACGCGGAGAACCGATGATGCGCCTCGCCCGCCTGCTCCGCGCCGCAGCCCTCCCGATGGCCCTGGCGACGGCCGGCCCGGCATCCTCTGGAACCGCGTCGGAGACATCGCCCTGGGCCGACTGCCTGGGCAGGATCGCCGCCGACGCCCAGGCCCGCGGGGTGCCGCCGGCCTGGGCGGACGGGCAGCTCGTCGGCTTGACGCCCAACCCGGACGTGCTGGCGGCGACCCGCGGCCAAGCCGAGTTCGTCAAGCCGATCTGGGCCTACCTCGACGCCACGATCACCGAGGCGACCATCGCCGAAGGGCAGCGCAAGCTCGAGGAATGGGCCGCGGTCCTCGAGGCGATCGAGCGGCGCACCGGCGTCGACCGCTTCACCCTCGTGGCCTTCTGGGGCGTCGAGTCGGGCTACGGCAAAGTCCTCGACGACGCCGCGATCGTCCGTCCGGTGGTGCAATCGCTCGCGACGCTGGCCTGCGGCGATCCAGGCCGACCGGGCTACTGGCGCGACGAGCTCGTCGAGGCGCTTCGGATCCTCGCGCAAGGGGATGTGCCGCCCGCGCGCCTGACCGGCTCCTGGGCCGGCGCCATGGGGCATACCCAGTTCATGCCGAGCGTCTACCGCGCCCACGCCGTGGATTTCGACGGCGACGGCCGGCGCGACCTCTGGTCGGTGCCCGATGCCCTCGCTTCGACGGCGAACTACCTCGTCGCCATGGGCTGGCGCGGCAACGAGCCCTGGGGCGGCGAAGCCGTGCTGGGAGAAAGCTTCGACTACGCGCTGGCGGACGAGACCACCCCGCGCAGCCTCGACGCTTGGCGCGCGCTCGGCGCGACGCCCGTCCCCGATCGCAAAGCGGACGGCGTCGCGCAGGCCACCCTCGTCGTCCCCGCGGGCGCGGGCGGCCCAGCCTTCCTGCTGCGGCCGAACTTCTCGGTGATCCTGCGCTATAACACGTCGCTGTCCTACGCGCTCACCGTCGCGCACCTGTCGGACCGCCTTCGCGGGCAGGCCGCTTTCGCCCGCGACTGGCCCCGTGGCGACCGCGCCCTGACCGAAGCCGAGCGCCGCGATCTTCAGACCCGCCTGGACGCGCACGGCCACACGGCCGGCGCCGTGGACGGCCGGATCGGTCCGAAGACCCGGGCCGCGATCCGCGCCTACCAGGCCTCGACCGGCCTCCGTCCGGACGGCTATGCCGACGTCGCCCTGCTGGAGCGGCTGCGGACGTCGCCCTGACGTCCGGCGTCGGCGGGCGTGGACGACGGTCCGTATTCGCGCCGGCCCGCGATCGGATCACCGGGGCATCCCCCTCGCTGGAGCAGGCTCTAGGCGCGCAGGCGACGGGCCGCGCCCGGCGCCGCGGCGGATGTCGACTCCCTGGACCCGGCGCTCGCATGATCGGGCGACGTCCGGACGTCGCCCGCCTCCTGGACCATCGCCGCGGCAAGAAGGCGTGCGCGCTCGGCCCAGCGGTCCCGGTCCGCCCGCAGGGCCTCCATCTGGTCCTGGTGCAAGGCCAGCGCGACCTCAAGCGCGTCGATCTCCGTCCGAAGCTCGCTCGTCCGTTGCCGCTCGCGCGCCAGGGCGGTCTTGAGCACGGACAAGGCAGCGTCCGCCGCGCCGCCCGCCGAGCCCGTCGCGTCGCCTCCCGGGCGGGCGCGCGGGCCGACGACCGCGATCGGGCCGGCCAAAACCGCGTCGGGCGCCGGCGGGATCCGGGGGGCCGCATCCTCTCGCCGAAGCTGCGCGATCTCCGTTCGCAGCTGCTCGACATCGAGGCCCGTTGCGGGGAGATCCTCGGACGGCGAAGCGATCGGCGCGGGGGCCGGCACCCGCTCCTCTTCCAGCACGAGCCCGTGCAGCATCGCGAACACGGCGTCGCCGTCCAGGCGCGAGAGGTCGAAGCCGCTCTCGGCCGCCAGCTGGCTGAATTGCGCCTGTCCCCCGGCGGACTGGCCGACGAAGGCCATCGACCAGTTCGCGAAGCCGCGCTTCTCGGTCGGCCCGCATTGAAGGACCGTCACGTCGCCGTGCCGATCGTCGCACTGGATCCGCTCGAACGTCTCCTCGACCTCGCGGCGCGGTCCCTC
This sequence comes from Methylobacterium sp. E-025, assembly GCF_022829705.1. Taxonomy (NCBI): domain Bacteria; kingdom Pseudomonadati; phylum Pseudomonadota; class Alphaproteobacteria; order Hyphomicrobiales; family Methylobacteriaceae; genus Methylobacterium; species Methylobacterium sp. E-025. The sequence continues at coordinate 27,289 of NZ_JAKSYR010000139.1, read as the reverse complement.
CAGAACCTGGGCGAACGCCCCCGCATTGAACATCAGCGCGCCGGTCACGTCCGATTCGGCGTTGTTCCGTTGCGATGCCGCGAGGATCTGCGTGATCGATGCCGTCATCTCGGCCTCCGATCCCTTCAGCAGGTTCTTGCTCGCGTAGACCAGGCGATAGAGTTCGCTCATCAGAGACTATCCGGGACTGGGGTGGATCACGCGTGCGGCGGGTAGCTCGCGAGGAAGGTCATGAGGTCGTCGGCCGGTATCGGCCTGCTGATGAGATAGCCCTGCACGTCGGTGCAGCCCTCTTCGCGGATGCGCTGCATCTGCTCCGGGGTCTCGACGCCTTCGGCGACCGTCGTCATGCCCAGGCTCTTGCCGAGGCCCGCGATGGCCCTGATGATCGCGTCGCCGTCCGGCTTGCTCGACAGGTCCTTCACGAAGGAGCGGTCGATCTTGATCTTGTCGAAGGGGAACGAGCGCAGGTAGCTCAAGGAGGAGTAGCCCGTGCCGAAATCGTCCATCGACACGCGGACGCCGAGCTCGCGCAGCCGATGCAGCGTCCGCAGCGTCTTCTCGTTCTCCTGAAGCAGCACGCCCTCGGTGATCTCGACCTCCAGGCGCCGGGCGGGCAAGCCCGAGCCGGCAAGCGCCGACATGATCGTCTCGACTAGGCGGTCGCTCTTGAACTGGGCCGGGGACACGTTCACGGCCACCGCCATGTGCGCCGGCCAGTGCATCGCGTCGCGGCAGGCCTGCCGGATGACCCAGTCGCCGATCGGCACGATCAGGCCAATCTCCTCGGCCAGCGGGATGAAGTCCAGTGGTGAGACCGCCCCGCGCTCGGGATGCTTCCAGCGGATCAGGGCCTCGCAGCCGATCAGCCGATCGCCGTCGAGCTGCATCTGCGGCTGGTAGTGCAGCTGGAACTCGCGGCGGGCGAGCGCCTGACGCATGTCGAGCTCCAGCCGGCGGCGCGCCTGCATGCGCGCGTCCATCTCGGGCTCGAAGAAGCGGTACGTGCCGCGTCCGTCGACCTTGGCCCGGTAGAGGGCCAGGTCGGCGTTCTTCAGGAGCGTCTCGGAGGCGTCCCCGTCGTTGGGCGCCAACGCGACGCCGACGCTGGCCCCGATCGTCAGGAGGTGCCCGTCGATCATGTAGGTTCGGCCGATCAGGTCGACGAGGCGCCGAGCCAGGGCCTGCGTGTCGCTGGCCTCGCGGATGCCGGCCTGCACGATGATGAACTCGTCGCCGCCGATCCGGGCGACGGTGTCGGTGGGCCGCACGGCCGAGCGCAGTCGATCGGCGACCTTCTTCAGGAGCGCGTCGCCGATCGGGTGGCCGAGCGTGTCGTTGACGGGCTTGAAGCGATCGAGGTCGACGAGGAGAAGCGCGCACTTCTCGCCGTTGCGATGGAGGCGCACGAGGGCCTCGGAGAGTCGTTCCTGCAGGAGCAGCCGGTTCGGCAAGCCGGTGAGCGGATCCTGGCGTGCCGCCTCGTCGGCGCGCGCCTCGCTGGCTTTGCGCGCGCTGACGTCCTCGATCGTCGCGATCCAACCCTGTTCCTCTGCAGGATTTAGCTCGACCTGCAGCGTGAGCCCCTGATCCCTGACCTCGAACGAAACGGCCGTGCGACGATCGCGTCCCTGGCGCAAGGATCGGAAGACCTCGCGCCGCGGTTTCGCAGTCCCGGCGCACAGGGCGCGAAGCAACGGCCTGGCACCCGGTTCGCGCGAAGGCGGCAGGAAGTTGGTCAGGAGGCGCTCGGCCGGCGCATTCGAGACGATCACGCGCCCCGCATCGTCGATCATCAGCAGCCCGTGCCGGATCACGTCGAGATAGCGCGCCCAGGCGTGGGAGGGGGTGCCCGCGTTCGGCCGCAGGCTCCGCGGCGTCTCGCGCTGGGCAGCGCCAAGGTAGTGCCGTTCAGCGCTCATGGCACATCGGACCCGATCTCAGGCCGCCCAGCGAGCGTGCCGAATGGAAGCACTTATTGATAGAGGTAGAATTCTTAATTAGAGGCTACACTGGGCGTTGAATTCGCGCTCTCAAGTTGCAATCAGCCGCCATTCGAATCTGTCGCCACCGCGCAGGTCGACGGCCTTGGCTGCCATGGTATCGGCGGCAACGGACTGGCGGTAATGCCGACGCCCTCCGGCAGCGGTTCAGTGGGAGCCGGTAGGTCGAACTTGGATCGACTGTCGAACGCAGGCATCCGGCACCTGAGGCGACGCCGGATACCGGGGTCGACACGCACGGACTTGATGTTCCCGGCGGCGTGCAAGGTGGTCGCACGCCGGCATCCGTAGCTGCCAAACTCGCAAATTCTGCGCGATCCACCGCGGTGACGGGGGAAACGGACCGCTGCCGGAACGGCAGAAAACGGATGTCCGCTTCCGGGGTAAAGCGTCGATCCCGTCCGACGTTTGGCCTTGAACCTGACGTTCGATTCGAGCTCGAAGCGTCAACGGCCGCCTCCGCGTCCCGGCAGCGCCGGCAAGGGCCGTCTCGGGCCAGGTGGCTCGCGGACCGCCTGGATATCCATCCTGGCGGTCTCGACTGTCCCCTGCCGGCGGAAGACTGCCGAAGACCTCAGCCGGAGAACCAAACCATCTCGACCATCAGCCCCCCCTCGGCGGCCTCGCCGAATGCCATCCGGGCACCGGCTGCCTCGGCTACGTCGCGGGCGATCGCCAACCCGAAACCGGTGCCCGGTCGGCTTTCGTCCCAGCGCACCCCACGGCCCAGCCCGGCCAGGGCCGGAGGGTCCATCCCCGGCCCATCGTCGCTGACCGACAAGCGGCCTCCCGCCCCGTCCGGCGTCCCGGTGACGCGCACACGCCGGTGTGCCCACTTGCGCGCGTTGTCGAGCAGGTTGCCCAGAACCTCCATCAGCTCGCCCTCGTCGCCCGGGTAAGACAGATCGGCAGGGACAGATACGTCCCAGACCAGTGAGTCGCCCTCGGGAAGCCGCCGCATCGTGGCGACGAGCCTGTCCACGACCGCCGCCACGCCACAGGATCTGCGACGCAGGTCCCGAGCACCCGCGAGGCGCGCTCGAGCCAGCGTGCGATCGACCTGACCGCCCATCGCCTGTGTCTGTTCCGCGATCTGCTGCGCCACAAGCGGTTCCGTTGTGGAGAGCCTGCGCATCAGGGCGTCGATGACGGCCAACGGCGTCTTCAGTCCGTGTGCCATGTCCGCCGCGCCGGCCTCCGCTCGCTTGAGCGCCCGTTCCTGTGCGTCGAGCAACGAATTGAGGTCGGCCACGAGCGGACGAACCTCGTCCGGGAAGACGTCCGGGAGGCGTTCGCGCGTTCCGGCATGCACCGCGGCAAGGCTCGCGCGCAACGTTCGAAATGGCGTCAGCGCGCGATGGACGAAGACCGCCATCGCCAGGGTCAGCACAACGAACAGCGCGGCGAGCGACGGCATAAGAAGGCGCAGGAACGTCGACCGGCTCGCGGCCAGTCCACGCCGATCCTCGGCGACGGTGACCCGCAACCGTGTCGCCGTTCCGCCGGCCCCATCGATCTCGACCGGTCGCGATAGGGACAGGAGCCGCCCCCCATCCGGTCCCGTCGCATCGGTGACCATCGGCGCATCACCCGTGCCCAGGCCCGACGATTCGAGCCTCTTGTCCCAAAGCGAGCGCGACCGCAGGGACCGCCGGTCCGGCGTCTCGACCTGCCAGTACAGGCCGCCATAGGGTGTGGCGAACCGTGGATCCGGCGGCTCGCGCGACAGGGTCGGGGCACCGTCCGAAGCCAGTCCGACGCGCCCGGCGATGAGCTTGGCCGAGCGGTCGAGTTCGTCGGCCGTGCGGGCGTCCAGCACGCGGTCGAAGATGATCGTCAAGCCGAAGCCGGCCAGCAGCAGAGCGAGGCTGATCAAGGCGGCGCCGGTGATCCCGAGGCGCAGGCGCAGGGAGTCCGCCCTCAACGGCCAGGCGCCTTCGGTTGGTCGGCTGGGACGAGGTACCCCTGGCCGCGCCGGGTCTCGATCATTCCCGGCCCGAGCTTGCGTCGCAACCGCGTCAACAGCGCCTCGAGTGCGTTGGCCTCGCGGTCGCTTCCGACGCCGTGGAGGTGGTCGAGAAGTTCGCCGGCCGGAACCACCTGTCCCTGCTGGTGCATAAGGAAAGCGAGCAGGCGGTACTCCAACGCGGTCAGGTCGATCTCGCGACCGGCGACGCTGACGGCCCGGGTGCGCGTATCGAGCTCAACGGCGCCGGCGCGCAGCACCGGCGAGGCGTGGCCGGCGGTGCGCCGCAGGATTGCGCGCAGCCGCGCTGCGAGCTCTTCCATTCGAAATGGCTTGGCGAGGTAGTCGTCGGCGCCTGCGTCGATGCCCTCCACGCGCTCCCGCCAGCCATCGCGCGCGGTGAGGATCAGCACGGGGACCATCGTGCCGGCCGCGCGCAGGCGGCGGAGCACGCCGAGGCCATCGAGGCGCGGCAGGCCCAAGTCCAGCACCATCGCGTCGTAGGTCTCGGTCTCGGCGCGGAACCACGCGGCCTCGCCATCCGCGACGACGTCCACAACGTAGCCGGCGCGCTCCAGGCCAGCGCTCACGTCCGCGGCGATGCGGGGCTCGTCCTCGACGACTAGCACCCGCATCGGACGCGTTTCCATGTCAGGTCAGTCATCGTCGTCCCTGTCGATGATCTGCAGCGACTGCGCATCGACCTTCACGTCGCGTCGTTTGCTGTCCGCGCCGAGGATACGCAGCTTGTACAACCAGTGCCCGTCGTGGTGCTTCAGGTCGAGGGCCACGACGTCGCCGGGCACGGCAGCACGGGCGGCGCGCAGGACCTCGTCGAGCGGACGGATCTCGCCGCGTTCGAGGGCGCGACGGGCCCGGTCGGCGTCGTCGTCCGCGCGCGCAGGGACCATCCGGACGAGACCTGAGCAAAGGGCGGCGACGAGAAGGGTGCGGAGGATCGGCATGGACACTGGCACCATGGGTGGGTCAACCTGACGGGAGGCTGACGGGCTCCGTCAGGCCGGTGGGTTCAGGATCCGCCAGAACGCTCCGCAGATCCCTCGTTCGCGGAGCCGCACGGCCATGTCCATCATCATCGGCATCCTTCTGACCGTCGTGGCGGCGATTGCCGGCACGATCCTGTGCCCGCCGCCGGCCACAAGACATCAACCCCCGGCCCGGGTCCCGGACAACCGCGTCTTGACGCTGGCCCTGGCCACTTGTCTCGCCATCGCGGGGAAACCGGCGTTGGCTGGGGAGCCGGCGACGGGGCATGCCTCGCTGATCAACGGGACCACCCTCACGATCGACGGCGGATCCGTCACGCTGTTCGGCATCGTGATGCCCGCACCGGATGCGACGTGTTGGGACGCCCACGAGGTTCCCTACGCGTGCGGCCGTCAAGTCCGCGAGAAGATGATCGCACGCATCGGGACGGCGGAGCCGATTTGCGAGCGGCACGATCGCCCAGACAGCGGTTCCGCCGAGGCGACGTGCCGAATCGGTGACGAGGACCTCGGCGATTGGATGATCGCCAACGGTTACGCGATGCCCGCCCGCGACGCGCCGGCATCCTACAGGCGGGCGAGCGACCGGGCCTGGGGGCGTCGTGCCGGCTTGTGGGCCGGAGTGTTCGACGATCCGACGGACTGACGGCAGGGCGGGCGATAGGGCGTATCCGATAGACGAACGGCGCCGCTCTAGGTGCGTGCAGTTGCCATGACGTGCCCGCCGGCGACCGGCGAAATCGCCGTGCGGTCAGGCTGCACGGCGGCCTGACCCATTCGCGATGGCGGGTCGCGGTGCACCACGCGGGGGCCGGGAAACGTCCGCCGCGGGGGCGATCGTCAGTTCGCCGAGGCGGTCCGCGGAGCGGCCTCCTCTCCGGCGACGCGGACGACGTCCCCGCTCGCCAGGAACTCCTGAGGATTGTCGATCAGCCGTTCGGCGGTGGTCACGCCCGCGCGCACCTCGACCTCGTTGCCGAGGTTCCGCCCGAGCGTCACGGGCTTCAGCGCGATCCGGTGGTCGTCGCCCACCTGCGCCACTTGCGTGCCGTTGCGGTCGAACACCAGCGCGGTGGCGGGCACGCGCAACGTCCCCGGGTCCGAGGGCACGTGGAATCGCACCTCCACGAACGCCCCCGGCCAGAGCTTGCCTTCCGGGTTGTCGGCCTGGAGCTCCACGAGACCCTTTCGGGAATCCTCCGCGATGGCGTTCGCGGTCGAGGTCACCTCCGCGTCGAACGCCGCCTCCTGCCCCGGCACGCGCAGGGAGGCCTTCAACCCCGGCTTCATCACGGCGAGGAAGGCCTGCGGCACGTTCACGTAGGCGCGCACCCGGTGGAGATCCGAGACCCGGTAGAGCGGCCGACCCGAGGTTCCCCCCGCCGTGAGCAGGTCGCCGATGTCGACGTTGCGCGCGGTCACGACCCCGTCGAAGGGTGCTCGGACCTCCTTGAACCGCGTCAGTTCCTCCAGGCGCCCGACATTGGCCTGCTGGGCGACGATGTTCGCCTTGGCCACCGACAGGGCCGCCGTGCGCGAGGCCGCGGTGAAGCGGTCGGTGTCGCCGCGCTCCTCGCTCGACCAGCCCTGCGTGACCAGGCGGGCGGTGCGCTTGTTGGTGGCCGCGCTGAGATCGGCGTTCGCCTGAGCCTGGTCGACCGCCGCCTGAAGCTGAACAAGGGTGGCGCGCGCCTCGGCGAGTTGCTGGTCGAGGTCGGGCGCCGAGATCTCGGCCAGGACCTCGTCCTTGCGCACGCGGGCGCCGATATCCCGATGCCAGGCCGTGACGTAGCCGCTGGCGCGGGCATACAGCGTCCCGGTGTAGAAGGCGCTCAGCGACCCGGGCAAGGTGAGGTCCTCGTCCATGGGCCCGCGCCGGGCGTGCACCACCCGAACGGTGGGCACGGCCTGCCGTTCGGTCCAGCTCTCGACCTCTTGCATCCCCTTCGCACGGTCGTTGATGCCGACCCAGGCCAGCGCCGCGGCGCCTATGGCCACGCCCGCCAGCAGCGCGCCGACCCGGCGCCCCGACGGCGTGCGGGGCGACGCGACTGCGGGCTCGGCGCTCGCGTGCGCGGCGTCGTCGGATTTGGCGTGTTGGGTCGGGTGCATGCGGGATCTGCGCTCAGGCCGATGGGGACGAGAGGGGCTGGGGGGAAGCGTCTTCGCGCCGGGCCGCGGCGCGGCGCGGCCGCCCATGCACGATGCCGAAGACCACCGGCACGAAGAACAGGGTCGCGAGCGTGGCGAACAGCAATCCGCCGATCACGGCGCGGCCGAGCGGGGCGTTCTGGCCCGGCTCGATCGCCATCGGCGCCATGCCGATCATCATCGCCAGCGCGGTCATCATCACAGGCCGCAGCCGCGTCGCCCCGGCCGCCAGCGCGGCCTCGATCGCCGTGCGTCCCGCGTCGAGCTGCTCGCGGGCGAAGCTGATGACCAGGATCGAGTTGGCGGTCGCCACGCCCATGCACATGATCGCCCCCGTCAGCGCCGGCACCGAAACGTGGGTGTGCGTGGCGAACAGCATCCACACGATGCCGGCGAGCGCCGCCGGCAGCGCCGTCACGATGACGAACGGGTCGACCCAGGACTGGAAGTTGACGACGATGAGCAGGTAGATGAGCACGATCGCGAAGGCGAGGCCCACGAGCAGCTGCTGGTAGGCCTGCGCCATGGTCACCGCCTGCCCGCGCACCGTGACGGTCGCCCCCTTCGGCAGGTCGGCCCGCGTCGCGTCGATCGCCCCCTGGATGTCCGCGGTGACGCCGCCGAGATCGCGGTCCTGCGTCGTGCCCAGGATGTTGACGGTGGGGGCGATGTTGTAGTCGGTCGCCACCGCGCTGAGCGGCTCGGGGCGGATCGTCGCCAAGCCCCCCAGGAGCTGCTCCGAGCGGGCGGCGGTGATCGGCAGGTTGTTGAGCGCGCCCAGCGTGTCGATCGAATACTGCGGCGTCTGGACGGAGACCGGGTAGGACACGCCGTTGCGCGGGTCGAGCCAGTAGGTCGGAGCGGTCTGCGTGCTGCCCGACAGCGTCGCCTGGAGGCTCGCGGCCGCGTCGCCCTCGGTCAGGCCGACGACCCCGGCGAGCGCGCGATCGAAATCGACCCGCAGCGCCGGGTTGCGCGCCTGCTCCTGGATGCGGGCGTCCGCGACCCCGGCTACGCGGCGGACCCGGGCCAGGAGCATGTTGGCGTAGGCGCGGCCCCCCGCGATGTCGCGGCTGGCCACCTGGACATCCAGCGCGGCGGGGGAGCCGAAGTTCAGGATCTGGCTGACGATGTCGGCGGGCAGGAAGGCGAAGGTCACGCCGGGAAAATCCTGCGGCAGGCGCTCACGCAGCTGCTGGGTCAGCGCCGCGGTCGATGGGCCGCCCTCGCTGCCGCCACTGGTCTCGTCGAGGGTCACCAGCATGTCGGCGTCGAAGGTGCCGATGGTGCCGCTGTTGCCATAGGAAATGTTGATGCCGCTGATCGGAAGGCCGATGTTGTTGACGACGCTGGCCACCCGTCCCGGCGGAATCAGCGCGCGCAGCCGTCCCTCGACCCGCCCGGTCAGGGCCGTCATCTCCTCGATGCGCGTGCCCGTCGGGGCCCGCAGGTGGATGCGGAGCGCCCCTGCATCCACGTCCGGGAAGAAGTCCCGCCCGAGATAGGGGACGAGGCCGAACGACAGGCCGACCACCGCGAGGAAGCCGACAGCGAACGACTTCCGGTGTGACAGCGCCAAGCCGAGCAGCCCGAGATAGGCCTGCCGCAGGGCCTCGAAGCGGCGCTCGAAGCCTCGCTGAAACCGGGCGAAGGGGCCGGGCTTGTTCGCCGGATCCTGCCCGTGGGCGTGCTCGGTCAGCAGGTAGCGCGCCAGCGTCGGCACCAGGGTATAGGTGAGCGCGTAGGACGCGATCATCGCAAACACCACCGCCATCGCCAGCGGCCGGAACAGGAAGCCCGCCACGCCGCCCAACGCCAGGAGCGGCACGAAGGCGATGCAGATGCAGAACAGGGCGACGGTGGCCGGCGGCATGATCTCCTGCGCCCCGCGGGTGATCGCGGTGACGATGTCCTCGCCGAACTCTTCCATGTGCCGGTTGATGTTCTCGATGGTCACGGTCGCATCGTCGACGAGGATGCCGACGGCCAGCGCGAGCCCGCCGAGCGTCATCACGTTGATGGTCTGCCCGAGCGCCGAGAGCGCGATCAGCGAGCACAGCACGGCGAGCGGGATCGACACGGTGATGATCAGCGTCGAGCGCCAGCTGCCTAGGAAGACCAGGATCATCAGGCCGGTCAGCGCGGCGGCGATGACCCCCTCGCGCACCACCGCCACCACGGACTCGCGCACGAAGCCCGACTGGTCGGCCACGTACTTGAGGTCGACGCCCGTCGGCAGGCCCGCCTGGATGGCGGGCAGGCGCGCCTTGACGTCGGCGATGATGTCCAAGGTCGAGGCGTTGCCGATCTTGAGGATCGACATCAGCACGCCCTTCTTGCCGTCGAGCTGGACGACGTTGGTCTGGGGCGGCGAGCCGTTGCGCACGTGGGCGACGTCGCGCATGAAAACCACGGCGCCGTCCACGACCTTGACCGGCAGGTCGTTGAACGCCTCGATGCTCTTGGGTGAGTCGTTGAGGTCGACGATCCACTCGAAGCTCCCGATCTTCTGGGTGCCCACCGGATTGATCAGGTTCTGCCGGGCCAAGGCCGCGCCGACGTCGGCCGCCGACAGGCCGTGGGCGTGAAGCGCCGACTGGTCGAGATCGATCTGTACCTGGCGCGCGGCGCCGCCGTAGGCGTAGGGCAGCTGCGCCCCGGGGATCGTGGTGAGCTGAGGCCGGATGAAGTTCTGCGCGAGGTCGTTGAGCGCCGTCTGCGAGAGGCTGTCGCTGGACAGGGCGAGCTGGATGATCGGCACGCTCGACGCGTTGTAGGCGAGCATCAGGGGCGGCGTGACGCCCGGCGGCAGCTGCTTGAGCTGCGTCTGCGAGATGGAGGTGACCTGCGCCTGAGCCGCGGTGATGTCGACGCCGGGCTGGAAGTAGATCTTCACGATCCCGTAGCCCGGGACCGATTGCGATTCGATGTGCTCGATGTCGTTGACCGTGGTGGTCAGCGAGCGCTCGAACACCGATACGATGCGTCCCGCCATGTCGTCGGGCTGCAACCCGGTGTACTGCCAGACGACGCTGATCACCGGGATGCCGATCCGGGGGAAGATGTCGGTCGGGGTGCGCACGATCGCCATGACCCCGAAGATCAGGATCAGGATCGACATCACGACGAAGGTGTAGGGCCGCAGCAGGGCCAGTCGGACGATCGCCGCCATACCTTGAATTCGCCTCGATCAATCTGTTGGGCGGGGCTCGACGGCCGCGTACAGAAGCATATCGTATCATGCATTCATCGGGCCAGTGCGGCAATTTGATGACGTCACACGCGCGAGGCGACCAGAAACAAGGAGATACAATCCTCTATCGATGGTCAGTGCAGTCATTTCTGCTGTCGTTGACGGCACTGAATACGATTCGTAGCGTACTTTTATGGCACGCCGAGCGATGACTGCGACCTGACGATTTAAGCTGCCGCTGCGGCAACCTGAGCTTTCTCTTGGATGAGGGCGCGGTGGGACTGACCCACACCCGCTTTGAATTCACAGCGGATCTCGGACGACACGGGTGCCGGACCGGCGGCTCATCGTTCGATGCGGTAGACGCCGCGGTCTGGAGCGAGACCGGGCGGACGTTTATTGGTCGATGAGACCGCACCACGGTTTTCGGACGGTGAACGCCATTTCCGCCATCGGAGTTGCTGCCCAACCGGCAGCCGGCCCGGATTGTCGCCCGACATCCCACCCTGTGATGTCCAAAACCAGGCCATCCTCCTGGCGTTGCCCCCCGTCCCGGCTGCCGGACCCGGATGGTCCGGCAGCCGATCGCTTCCAACCCGGCAGCTCTCGCGTCAACGGGGGCTTGGCCCGGGCTGACGTTCCGCCATCGGTCTCCCCCGGCCTGGGGCACGGCAACGGTACGCGCCGAACAGCGGCCATCGGCGAAGACTTCTGCGAAAACGCCTTCCTGAACCTCGTCATGGATCACGAGCGCCGCACGCACATCGTCCAGCCTCAGGTAGCCGCCACGCCACCATCTCCAGCCCGACGGACCATGCTCGAAAAGGTGTCGAACGTCTTCTCGGTCGGTGTCTGATCGAGATTCCAACCCTCCAGGATCTTCTCCGGGGTCGACGCTTCGACGTTCCCCGGTTTCGACGGAGGCGCGCCCTCGGTTCGGGGGCGTCGCTTGTCGGTCGCTCAGGGGTCGGCGTCGTAGTCCCACGATGCCGGTCGCCGATGACGCTGATCACCTCGAGTTCGGCTTCGACGAACGCCAGATGGAGCCGATGATCCGCTGGCGATCCGAACGCGATGTTCAGTCCGGCATCGAGCACGGTCATCATGGCGTCGTGGTCGAAGTGCGGGACGGTGGAGTCGCCGCGCGCGTTGGCATCGCGCAATTCGGCCTCCCGCGACGCGATCTCCCGTCCGAGTGCGTCGAACCCTTCGCGACTGAGGGGGTCGGCGCCGCGCCGCCGCGCTTCATCCGCGGCGAGCTTGCGATGGCGGAACGTCGCGACCAGACCCTGAAGAACCGTGTCGTCGAGGTCCGAGAGTTTCGGCTGAGCGCTGAGGCAGACGGCGCTTCGCCAAGCGGACGAGCGCGTCCGCCTCGCCATCCAGCCGGCGGGCCCGATCGCGTGCCACGTCCTCGTCGCGGGTGCCGAGGCTGACCCAGAACTCCCGGCCGGCCCGCCTTCCCTTCAGCGAGACGGGCGCGCTTTCGTCGAAGATGCCAGGCCCCGCCGTTCCGAGCACGGCCGGCATGTCGGCGCGCAGCGCATCCGGGATGGTGCGACGGACATAGAAGATGCCCCGACGCTGGACGAGACCCACCATCTGCCTCTGGCTTCGTCGCACGCCCTCGTAGCAGGAGCGCGCTGAAAGCCCACGGCATCAGGAAGATACCGTCATCGCATTGGCGCAAGGACGATTTGGCGGAGAGGGGATTCGCCGCCAACAAGCCTAAACCCCTGACAACAAAGGTTCTATTAACCCGCCGATACCGAAGTTCGTAGCAACTTTTTGGGGCAACCGTCAAACACGAAACCAATCGCGACAGCACCTCGGCCCCGCACTCAAACGGTCATTCCACTTTGCGCTCATCCCGGTCATTCGGCGCCCTCCGTCGGAACGTGCAAAACGGACGCTCCCGCACCCAATTTGTTGAGTCCTGGTTGCGCCATGAGCGGACATCACCCCACCGCCCGGAGGCGGACATTCACTTGCCGGTAGACGATGTTCCGGTGTCGACCCTTCTCGGACCGTCGGAGGGTCCGCTTCGCTGCAGGTTGGCGGAGGATGACCTGCGTCTGGGTCGCGTGGTTTCCAGCCGGTCCGCTTATGGCATGGGATGACGACATCGGACTTTTGCCCGAATGCCGACCGTCCGATTCAGATAGCCGCTCTGAACCGAACGGTCGGCGGTGCGCCTGATACGAGCAGCCCTGCGAGCTTCTCCAACCCTTCGCGAAGCGAGGCTTGGTCCGGCGCCGCGTTGACGCAGACACGCACACTGTCATTCTGGTGCAAGGAGGACACCTCGAATAGGCCGAGTGGCGTGACCCCCACCCCGATGTCTTCGGCGGCTTGCCTGTAAGCCTCGGCAGACCAGCCGTTCCGCAGGTTGAGGCAGAAGTAGAACGCGTTTCGGTGGCTCATGATGGCGCGCTCCGGCATGAGGGAGGCTACGAGGGCCTGCCGGGCTTCGGTTTCCGTCCGCAAGTCGGCCACGACCCGATCGATCTGCTGCGAGGCCAGCAGGCGCGTCGCCCATTCGGCGGTGAAGGGGGAGGCCATCAGGGTGCTGGCTCGAAGGGCGATGCCGAACGCGTAGACCAGATGCCGCGGCACTTTCATGAACCCGACGCGCAGCCCCGGGCCGATGAGTTTCGACACGCTGGAGATGTGCACCACCCGGTCCGGGGCAGAAGCGGCCAGCGGCCGCAACAGCGGATCGGGCAAAAAGCCGTAGACGTCGTCCTCGACGATCATGACGTCGTGGCGTTCACAGACCTCGGCCACCTCCCGACGCCGCTCCGCCGACATCGTCGCCGTGGTCGGGTTGTGCAGCGTCGGCGTGCAGAAGAGGACCTTCGCGTTCGTCCGCCGGCAGACCACGTCGAGATGGTCGGGCACGAGGCCCTCGCGGTCCATACGCACGCCGACCAGCGAACGTCCCAGCATGCCGGCTGCGGATTTCAGGCCGTAGAAGGTGACCTCCTCCGTCAGGACGGCCTCGCCGGGGCGGGTCAGCGCCATGAGCGCCAGCAGCAGGCCGTGCTGGCCGCCGCATGTGATCAGCACGTCGTCGGCCTGCGCCTCGATCCCGAACCGGCCGAGCCAGTGCGCGGCGATGTCCCGATGCCGGCCGAGGCCGATATCGACTTGGGCGGAGAGCATGGCGTCGACATCGACCCCGCCCTCGAAGCACGGCCGGATCGCAGCCAGCGCGGGATGATGCATCGCATGCGCCGGAAAGTTGTGAGACAGGTCGAGGAAGGCCGGACGCGGGGCGGGGGTCCGCAGGGACGACGGACCGTCGGTTGCCTGCACAGGGTTGAGGAACGTGCCTCGTCCGACCTCGCCCCGCGCCAGGCCCGTGCGTTGCATCTCGGCATAGGCTCGGCTGATCGTGCCGATGTTGAGCGACAGCCAGTCGGCGAGGTCCCGCTGCGGCGGCAACCGGTCGCCAGGGCGCAGGATGCCGGCTCGCAGGGCGATCTCCACCGCCCCCACGATGGCGCGAAAGCGCGGACCCGCAGTTCGCTCGACCGCCTCCGTCCATCCCGGTCGCGTCATGCCTGTTCCGATTGTCCGAGTGATTGTCCTAGTTTCATCCGAGTGCCGGCGGAAATTCAAGCAGCTTGCCGCAAGTCTCCCCGCGCAGAACCAGACAATCCGACCTAATCTGATCGTGACAATGCGGTTCACGGTGGTGACCGCGGTAGGGCCTTGCGGGCATGGCCTGCTACGAGGAGTCCACGGTGCCGAATTCCGAGACCACGTCAGCCGCGCTCTTTCACATGATCGCCGGGGGGCCGAAGCCGGTGGCGCCCTTCAGCCATGCGGTCGAGATCGACGGCATGGTGTTCGTGACGGGGCAGATGCCCGATACCCCGCAGGCTCCCGGCCTCCTGCCGGAGGGCATCGAGGCGCAGACCCGCAACGTGATGGCCAATCTCGAAGCCGTGCTGGCCGGGATCGGGCTGGGCTTCGAGCACGTCGTCGTCGCCCGCGCCTTCCTCACGGAGTTCCAGCGCGACTACGCGACCTTCAACACGACCTACAAGTCGTTCTTCCCGCAGGATCGGCTGCCGGCACGCACCTGCATCGGCACGACGGGCCTCGCCTACGACGCGCTGGTCGAGATCGACCTGGTGGCCCATCGCGGAGCGGCACCATCCCGGATGGCCTGAACCGTCCCCGCCGAGACGAGGAACCGGCCCGGCGCAGGATGCGGCGGCACGATCATCATCGAGAGCAGAAGGATCGAGTCATGCTGTTCGTCCGGACCAAGACCTTTGGCATCATCGCCGCCGTGATGCTGACCGTCGGCGCTTCGCAGGCCTTCGCGGCCAGCCTCGAAGAGATCAAGGCCAGGGGGACGATGACCGTCGCGACCGAGGACAGCTACAAGCCGTTCGAATACGTCGAGAACGGCAAGCCGATGGGCCTCGACCACGAACTCCTGGCGCTGCTACGCAAGGAAGCGCCGTTCAAGATCGACCAACAGATCATCCCCTGGACGGGGCTGCTGGCCGGCGTCGCCACGGGCAAGTACGACGTGGCCCTGACCGCCGCCGTGATCACGCCCGAGCGCGTGCAAAGCCTCGCCTTCACCATGCCGATCGCGGACGCCACGCAGTACTACGTCGTCCGTGCTGACGAGTCCCGGATCAAGGGCGTCGCTGATCTGGCCGGCAAGTCGGTGGGCGTTCAATCCGGCGGCGCCTCTTATGCCGCCCTGGCCGATCTCGAACCCACCCTCGCCAAGACCGGGGGCAAGCTCGGCAAGGTGGTGCAGTACACCTCCCTGCCGGAAGCCTACCAAGATCTCGCCAACGGCCGGCTCGACTACGTGATCAACGGCGTCGTGAACCTCGTCAGCCTGACGAAGGATCAGCCCAAGCGCTTCAGGATGGGCGAGGCGGTCGGTGCGCCGACCTATGCGGCCTGGGCCGTGGCCAAGGGCAACGACGGCCTTCTCGCCTATCTCGATACGTTCATGGCGAAAGTGCGGGCGAGCGGCGAACTCTACGCCCTTCAAGAGAAGTGGCTGGGCCGCGCCTTCAAGGACATGCCGGCGACGGCGACCAAGTAGCGGGCTCCCGGGCGGCGAACACCTCAAGCGCGGGGAGGGGCGGCCATGACATGGCCAGCGATCCGGACGATCCTCGACGGCGCGGTGGTCACCGCCGCGCTGGCGGCCGTCAGCATCCTGCTCAGCCTGCCCCTGGGCCTGCTCCTCGCTCTCCTGCGCTGGCGCCGAGTGCCGGTGCTCGCAAGAGCGCTCGCGGCCTTCGTCAGCCTCGTCCGGGCGACGCCCTTCGTAACGCTCGTCCTTTTCGTCTTCTTCATCCTGCCGTCGGCCGGCATCCAGTTGGGCCCGGTGCCGGCCGCCATCCTGGCCCTGACGATGAACACGGCCGCCTTCAGTAGCGAGATCTGGCGCGCCGCCCTCCAGACCTTTCCGCGTGACCAGCGCGAGGCCGCCACAGTGTTCGGACTGTCGGAACGGCAGATCTTCACGCGAATCATCTTCCCGCAGATCTGGCGGACCAATCTCGGGCCTCTCGTCAGCGAGGTCACCATCCTGCTCAAGTGCACCCCGGCGGTGGCGGTCATCGGCGTCGTGGAGATCACCCGCGCCGCCGGCCGGGTCGGTGCCGAGACCTACGAACCGCTGCCGCCGTTCCTGGTGGCGACCCTGATCTACACGGCGCTGATCGCGACGCTCGTACGGGGCCAGCGCGTCGTGGAGCGCAGGATCGCCCGGCGTTACGGGGGCGCGCGCTGATGAGCGGGCTGCTGGCCGTCTGGCAGAGCCGGGACGTCTTCCTGTGGGGGGCCGCCAACACCCTGTCGCTGGTGCTGGGGTGCCTGTTGCTCAGCATCCCCCTCGGCATCCTCGTCGCCATCTTCCTCACCGAGGCCCCCGGACCGCTGCGCCGGTCGCTCGCGGAACTCGTCGATCTCCTGCGCTGCGTGCCGTTCCTGCTGCTGGCCTATCTGGTCTATTACGGCCTGCCCGAGCTCGGCCTCAGGCTCGATCCGTGGTGGGCAGGACTGGCCTCGCTGACGCTCTACACCACGGCCTATCTCGCCGAGATCTTCCGGGCCGCGTTCCTCGCCGTCGCCAGGGATTCCATCGAGGCCGCCCACGCTTTCGGTCTGTCCCGCAGCCTGCTCTACCGGCGCATCATCCTGCCCCAGGTCGCCATCACAGCCGCACCGTTGATCGGAAACCAGGTCATCACGACCATCCGGGACAGCGCCCTTCTCATGATCATCACGGTGCAGGAACTGACCTTCGCAGCGAATTTCGTCAGCGCGAACACCTTCACCCCGTTTGCGCCGTTCGCCGCGGCGGTCGGCCTCTACCCTTATGTCCTTCGTGGTCGAGGACGGCGTACGACGGATGGAAAGAGTGAGGAAGGTGCGCTTTGGCTGAGATCGACGCTGCCATTTCCGTGCAGGGCGTGTGCAAGGATTTCGACGGGTTCGAGGTTCTTCGCGATATCGACCTCAAGATCGCTCCCGGCACGACGACCTGCATCCTCGGGCCGAGCGGCTCGGGCAAATCGACCCTCCTGCGCTGCCTCAACTGGCTGGAGGAGCCGAGCAAAGGCTCGGTGCTCATCCACGGCAAGCCGATCGGCCGGACCGGAACGGCGGCTACCGCGCGCCCCATGGCCCGGCGCGAACTCGCTACCGCGCGAACCAGCATCGCCATGGTCTTCCAGCACTTCGCGCTCTGGCCCCATCTGACGGTGCTGGGCAACGTCGTCGAGGCCCCGGTCCATGTTCTGCGCCGCCCGAGGCGGGAGGCCGAGGCGGAGGGCCGCGCGATCTTGGCGCGCGTCGGCCTTGCGGAGAAGGCCGACGCTTACCCGCATACGCTGTCCGGCGGTCAGAAGCAGCGCGTCGCGATCAGCCGAGCCCTTGCCATGAGGCCGAAGGTCATCCTGTTCGACGAGCCGACCAGTGCCCTCGATCCCGAGATGGTCGGGGAGGTGCTCAGCGTCATCCACGAACTCGCGAAGGAGGGGCTGACCATGGTGATCGTGACCCACGAGATGCGCTTCGCGCGCGATGTGGCGGACACGATCGTCTTCATGGAAAGCGGCTGCATCCGGGAAATCGCGCCACCGAGCATATTCTTCACCGAACCTCGGACGGATCGTGCAAAACGCTTCCTGACCCGACCCTAACCGGCGATCCTGCAACTCGTCCTGCCGTTCCCGCAAATTGAGGCTGACGTCCGCTTTCGAATACTCGACGGAACAGGCGGGACGACCCTCTGGGGTCGCAGGTGGTCGCAGATCATCACGGTGCGCCTTGGTTCCGTAGCGTGCTCCAAACAGAACCGTGGCTGCAACGGTCCATGCGCCTCTCCGGTGCGAATTGATGCCTGCCTCAGCTGCTGATTGAGGACCGCCCGACTGGGATGGACCATCCTGGCTCCCCTCCAGCGAGTGGAGCCATCCCATGACTATCCCCGCCCTTTCTCCCGCAGCCGTCAGCCTGCTGCGTCAGACCCGATCAGAGGTCCCAGGGCGGCCGCGGCTGCCATGTCGCGACAAGCAGGTCCACGAACGCCGTGACCTTGGGCGGCAGGAGCCGACGGACCGGGTACACAACCGACAGCGGCTCGCCTTCAGACGCGTGGCCCGCGAGGATCGGGACGAGCCTGCCATCCCTCAGTTCGTCGGAGATGAGGAACGTGGCCAACTGCCCGATCCCGAGGCCGGCGACGACCAGGTCGCGCAGCCCCTCCGCGTTGTTGGAAGTCAGCGGGCCCCCAACCGCGACCGTCCGCCGGGCGCCGTGGTCGCGGAACCGCCATTCGACCGGGCGCCCGCCATGAGAGAACGTCAGGCAATCGTGATCCGGCAGGTCCTCGATGGTCACCGGCGTGCCCCGGCGAGCGAGGTAGTCCGGCGCGGCACAGGTCACGAGCGTGTGGGCCGCCACCTTCCTGCTCACGAGGTTGCTGTCGACCATGCCGCCGACGCGGACCGCGACGTCGATGCCCTCATCGACGAGGTCGACGTAACGGTCGCTGAAGCTGATGTTCACGCTCACCGCCGGCCAAAGGCGCATGTACCGCTGGAGGACGGGCAGCACCTGCAGGCGCCCAAGCGAGACCGGCAGGTCGATCCTCAGGCGTCCACTCGGCGCGACGCCCCGTGCCGTCACCTCCGCCTCGGCGGCTTCCAACGCTTCCAGGATCTCCGCGCATTGCCCGTGGAAGTTTGCGCCCTCGTCGGTGAGCGTCACGCTGCGGGTCGTGCGGTGCAGCAGGCGAGCGCCGAGGCGTGCCTCCAGGCGCGTGATCCGCTTGCCAACCGTGGACCGCGAAAGGCCGAGCCGCTCGGCCGCCACCGTGAAGCTCCGCGCGTCCGCCGCGTGCACGAATGCGACGATGTCCTCGATGCGCTCAGGCGACATGGCGGGACTGCCGTGCGACGCGGTCCCGGTTTCGGCGTGGGGCTCGCCGGTACGATACCGCACCGGTGCCCCGGTTTCGGTCATCAGCGGTCGAGAAGCGTACCGGTGTGCAGCAGGTGGCGGACATTGGCGGCGACCTGGTTGCGGGCGCCGAGCCTCTCGATGAGCTGCGCCGGACGGCTGCCCCGCAGGCCGGCGAACGTCAGTTCCTTGTCGCGGACATACGTGTAGACGCCGCTCACCGCAAACGGAGACGCATACGCGACAGCGGCCGCCAGGCCCTCGCTGGCTTGCAGGAAGGCGTCGGACGCGTAGAACAGACTCCGGTCCAGGGGTGAGGCGAAGGCGAGGTCGAGGATCGCGATCAGGCGACGTTCGGCCGGGACCTCGTGCCCGACATTGGGCGCCGGGGGAGCCGGGTGGGCGTTGTCGTAAGGCTCCGGCAGATGGAGGCGAACCCGCAGCACCGCCTCCTCGGCGGCGAGCGCGCGGGCGAGACGACCGATGCGGTCGCCGAACACTGCCGCATCGTCATGGGCGGCACCGAGATGCAGGTGAATGCGGTCGAGACCATCGTCAGCGTTCGGGGAGGGTTCCGCGACCCGGTCGACCAGCGTCGTTGACCCCTTCGGCAGCGCGTAGGCGACCGTCGCCGCGAACATGTTCTGCTCGTCCGCAAACAGGATCGGGCAAGCCTCGTTGAATGCCGCCTGGTCCTCCGCGGAGTGGAAGCCGATCTCGACGCCGCCATCCAACTCGTAAGCCGGGAACGGCTCGATGCTCTCCATCTGCGGCCAGAGGCGTGCGTCCTGCTCGCGGGAGAGGTGGTTCTGTACGTACCAGCCGAGCCCGGGGATGCGCGAGCACAGCGGACCGTGCACGTCCCGCCAGTAGGTGGCGAACAGCTCGTGCGGCACCTTCGGATGGCGGAGCACCGTGGTGTAGGAGTTGATTGCGATAGGCTTATCGCGGTGGGCGTAATCGACGGTCGTCGTGAGTTTGGGCAAGATCGTATCCTTGGATGAGGCGGAGCGCGGGATCGCGGGAGCGGCTCAAGCGGCTTGGTAGGACGGGTAGTCGACGTACCCAGCAGCCCCCCCGCCGTAGAATGTCGCCTTGTCCGGGACCGCGAGCGGGAAGCCTTCCCGCAGACGTGCGACCAGGTCCGGATTGGCGATGAACGCCTGCCCAAAGGCGGCGAGGTCGATGGTCCCCTCGCTGATGAGCGCGTTCGCCCGGTCGAGGGTCATGCCCCCGGCGAGGATGATCGCGCCGGTCGGGAAGGCCTTGCGGAGCTTGTCCCAGAAGGGGGGCTGAGCCGGGATCGCATCCACCGTCATCTCGCCGGTGTCGAAGCCCGATTGGTCCATGACGTGGATGTAGGCGATGCCGCGCCGGTCGAGCTCCGCCGCCAGCGTGAGGTAGGTCACCTCGGTCCCGTCGTAGGCGGGCATGTCGAACAGCCGGCCATAGGGCGAGATCCGGATGCCGACCTTGGAGGCTCCGATGCGTGCGGCAATGGCGTCGACCACGTCGAGCGTGAAGGCGATGCGGCCCGCGACCGTTGCCCCAGTGTAGCGGTCGGTGCGGTCGTTCACGTACGGGTTGAGAAATTGCTCGTGCAGGTAGCCGTTGGCGCCGTGGATCTCGACGCCGTCGAACCCGGCCGCGACGGCGTTCGAGGCGGCCGTCGCGAAGTTTTCTACCACCCGGCGGACCTCGTCCGTCGACAGGGCGCGCGGCGTGGACGTCTTTACGAAGGCCGGCTTGCCGGCATCGTCGTAGGCGTAGGCCTTGGCGCCCGCCGCCGTCCTGGCCGAGGCGCTGACCGGCAGACCCTGGTCCTTCTGAAGTGACGTGTGCGATACGCGTCCCACGTGCCAGAGCTGAGCGAACATGTGGCCGCCGGCGCCGCGGACCGAGTCGGTAACAGTCTTCCACCCGGCGACCTGCGGGGCTGAGAAGATGCCGGGGTTAAACAGGTAGCCCCGTCCCTCCTCGCTGATGGTCGTGCCCTCGGACACGATCAGCCCTGCGGTCGCCCGCTGCGTGTAGTAGAGCGCGGTCATCGTGTCGGCGGCGTCGTTCGCTGCCCTGGACCGGGTCAGCGGCGCCATCACGATCCGATTCGCCAGCTCGAGCCCTGCTAGGGAAAACGAAGTGAACAATGGGGACACGAGGTTCCTTTCGGACTGGGCTGCCGGTTCCTGCCTTCCGGCGGCACGTTACTTCTGAAGGATAAGGGCAGCCGGCGTCCGAGGAAGCCGGATCGGATCGGATCTAAGGGGACACCACGTCCCCAATCGCTGCGTCCGCGGGGGAGAGGGGTCGGTAGGCCGTACAGGCCCAGCAAGGTCTTGTGATGCCGCCCCCTACCTCCGCCATGCATCCCGGTGGTCGCAGGACGGGTCGTGATCTCATCCTCAACCGAATCGAGCGCGCCCCCCTCGAAGGGCATCCAGGCGGAAGGCATACGGTCCCTAGCTACCGGCTCGGGAGACTGCGCCAGCCATTCGGGAATGGCGCGCGGCCGACGACACCACCTGGACGGCGAGCTCGACGGCGGCATCCTTTGCCAGACCCCAACCCTAGAGCGGACGGACAGGTCTCGACCCGATTGCGCCGTCGCAGGGGGGGTCCATAAGACCCACAGGCGGACGTCCGATCGGTTCATGTGTTCGATCCAGCGGTTCGAGCATCATCCTGTGAGGAATGGCGCAGTATCTGTGTGCTCCTAAGAGGCGCCCCGACGCCGGTGAGGTTGCGGTGCAACCGGACGACGACGGATGCTTGAAGCGATCTCACGGGTCCGCGTTCCACCGCGTTCCCGGCCGGGCAAGAGGCAACTGGAGCAGGTTAGGCGACTTGATAGGCCGGGCGCGATGGCGCTCACTAGGAGCGACGCCAGCCATGCCCGGAACCGAAATCCGCCTTGCCCTCGGAGCGATCCCGATGGGGGGCATGAAGGAGGGATCGGCCGGGGATGAGAAGGTGCTGTTCGTGCGCGACGCCTCCGGTGTGCGGGCGTTTCAGGCCAAGTGCCCGCATCTCGGGGCGCCGCTCGCCAAGGGCGAGATCTGCGGCGGACGCCTCTACTGCCCCTGGCACAAGGCCGCTTTCGCGCTGGCCGACGGAAGCCTCGAGGAGCCGCCGGCCCTCGATTCCCTGACGCGCTACCTTGTCCGCATCGAGGGGTCAGAAGTCGTCGCGACCCTCACGCCGGCGCCGGCGCCGGCAAAGACGGCGAGCGCGGCCGTGGAGAGCGTGCTCATCGTCGGCTCGGGCGCGGCGGCCGTCGCGTGCGTGAAGACCCTGCGCCGCGAAGGCTATGACGGGCCGATCACCATGGTCGGCCGCGAGGCGCACCCGCCCTACGACCGGACGAAGCTCTCCAAGCAGTTCCTCGCCAAGCCGACCCCGCCGGAAAAGGTGCTGATCGAGCCCGATTTCGACCAGATCAACAAGGTCGAGCGTATCACCGGGGAGGTCGTCAAGGTCGATCCCTCCCGACGCGACATCACCTTGGGAGACGGCCGGACCTTCGAGGCCGACGCGATCCTCGTTGCCACCGGAAGTCGGGCGGTGCTGCCCGACTTCCCCGGCAAGGACCTCGGCGGGGTCTTCATTTTGCGCAGTCTCGACGACGCGATCCGCATCAGCGAGGCGGCGCGCGCGGGTGGGTCGGTCGTCGTGGTGGGCGCCGGCTTCATCGGCATGGAGGCCGCTGCGTTCCTTAACAAGCGCGGGCTGTCCGTAACGGTGCTGGCGCGCGAGGAGGTGCCCTTCGCCAAGCGCTTCGGCGAGGCGGTGGGCGCAGCGCTGAAGCAGCACCATGCCGACAACGGCGTCACGTTCGAGACCGGCTCCGTCGTCAGGATCACTGGCATCAGTCGTGTCGAAGCTGTCGAGACGAAGGACGGACGGCGCCTCCCGGCCGACATCGTTCTCGTCGGCGCAGGTGCAGATCCGGAAAGCAGCCTGATCGCGGGCGTCGAGCCCGGCGAAGGCGGCGGTCTCGAGGTCGGCGGGGACCTCAAGCTCGCGGACGGCGTCTGGATCGCAGGCGATATCGCCGCTTTCCCTGAGAGGGCGAGCAGCGAGACCGCACGGATCGAGCATTGGCGTCTCGCGCAGCAGCACGGCACCCATGTGGCCCATGCCATCCTCGGCCGAAGCGGCGTGTTCGCAGGTGCTCCATTCTTCTGGAGCAACCAGGGCGACAAGCGGCTCGATTACGGTGGATACGCCAAAGGTTTCGACCGGATCATCGTTCAGGGCGACCCCTCCGCCCTCGACATCATCGCCTATTACGTCACCGGCGACAGAGTGACCGCCGCCTGCAGCATCGGCCGCAACAGTGCCTTCACCGCCTTCCTGCACTTGCTCGGCCTCGGAAGTCTTCCCTCGGCGGCCGAGATCGAGGCCGGGGCGGACCTGCCCACCCTTGCGCGCGAGGCTGCCTAGCGGCTGTCCGGCAACCGATCGAGAACCGCGGCAAGGTCAGGCGCTAGGTTCAGGGATCAAGCCGCCGGGTCGGCGTGGCGCCGGCCCTCCGTTCTTTCGTGCCGCGCGGACCGCCGCGCCCCCAGGGCATCGGCGGTCGGATGCCCTCCGGCGTTCACGACCGATCGGAATGGGCGAATAGCCGACATGCGTCGCATTCCGCGCTCACGTCCGGTTTCTCGGGTCTGCGTTCCAGGAGTGGACTTGCGGAAACCTAGCCGCCTCGGACGTTCCGCTCTCGACCCTTCCGGACCCTGGGGAGGTCCGCTTCTCGGTAGCTTGGTGGAGGATGACCTACGTCCAGGTCGAAAGGATTGGGGGTTGATCCGCTTCGGGGAACCCAAGCCATGAAGCGGACCTTCGTTCGGGCAACGACTTTCGGCAGGTAGACTTCGGCGAGGTTTGGCCGGGCGGTCAGACCAGCCGTGCGCCGCCGTCGATGTGGAGGGTCTCGCCGTTCATGAAGCCGTTGCTCATGAGGAAGACGACCGCTGCACCAGCCTCCTCCGCCGTGCCGAGACGACGCTGGGGGAGCTTCTCGGTGAGGGCGGCGACGTAGGCGTCGCGATGCGTGCCCAGCGTACGGGAGAGAAGCGGCGTGTCCGTGGTGCCGGGTGAGAGCGTATTCACGCGTATCGGCGCGAGTTCCAGCGCCAGACCCCGGGCAAAAGCCTCCATCGCGGCCGAGGCGGCGGCGAGCACTGCCGTTCCCTGGGCGCTCGGGCGATCCGCCAGCGCTCCCGAGATGAAGGTCACCGAGCCATCGGAAGCGAGGCGTTCACCGAGCGTCCGTAGGGTATGGACGGCCGCCCAGATCCGCTCGTCGAAGGCGCGCTTCAGGTACTCGACCTCGGCATCCAGGACCTTGCCGGCGACGAAGGTGCCGGCGAGGAGGACGAGGTGGTCCACGTGCGGGATGTCCGCGAGGGCCTGTGCGATGGTCTCGGGCTTGGTCACGTCGGCCGCACGCTAGCCATTGAAGCCGTTCTCCGTCGCGACCCGCTCCGCGCCCTCAGGGTTGAACCCGACGACGATGACCTTGGCGCCCGCGGCCTTGGCCTGGATCGCGGAGGCCAAACCGATGCCGGAGGTGCCACCGAAGATGACGACAGTGCGATCTTGAAGGGTGGAAGCCGCAAGCGAGCTGATGTCGTTCATGGTCCTGATCCTCGTGCTCGGGGCGTCGGTCGCCGGGGACCAAAACCTAGATCTT
This sequence comes from Methylobacterium sp. E-025, assembly GCF_022829705.1. Classification (NCBI taxonomy): domain Bacteria; kingdom Pseudomonadati; phylum Pseudomonadota; class Alphaproteobacteria; order Hyphomicrobiales; family Methylobacteriaceae; genus Methylobacterium; species Methylobacterium sp. E-025. The sequence goes on along the minus strand of NZ_JAKSYR010000139.1, from coordinate 2,817 downwards.
CGCTTTGGGCTTGATAATTCTGCCGCATGGCGGTTCAGTTACGCCATGACGGCACAAATTGGGCTCGACCGGCTCACCGGCCTCATCGCATTCGCTCGTGCCGGCTCGCTGGGGAGCTATACCGCGGCAGCGCGCGCGCTCTCGATCTCGCCCTCCGCGGTGAGCAAAAGCGTCCAGCGCCTAGAGCAGCATCTTGGTCTGCGCCTCTTCCACCGAACCACCCGGTCGCTCACGCTCACTTCGGAAGGACGCGACCTGCACGAGCGAGCGCTTCGCCTGCTACGCGATGCCGCGGAGATCGAGCAGATGGCGGTGGCGGCCCGCTCGGAACCAGCCGGGACCCTGAAAGTCACGGCGCCTTTGCCGGTAGGCCTGCACCTGATTGCTCCGGCACTACCCCGTTTCCGTGAGCGCTACCCGAAGCTGATGGTGGACCTGCGCCTCGGCGATGGCTTTGCCGACCTGATCGCGGACGGCATCGACGTCGCCATCCGCGTCGGGGATCTCGGAGACAGCCGACTGATCGCTCGAACGCTGGCGCCACACCGTGTCTGCGCATTCGCATCCCCGGCCTATCTGGTCCGGCGCGGAACCCCACGGCATCCGGACGAACTCGTAAACCACGACTGCGTGAACTTTCGCTTCCAGAGCACTGGCCAAGCGCTACGCTGGCCTTTTCGAGCCGGGGATCGCATCCTGGAGATCGTACCCAACGCCGGCATCGTCACCGACAACAGCGACGCCGTTGCATCCGCTCTCGTCGCGGGTGGCGGCATCGGCATCTCGCCGACCTATCTGGCGGCTCCCTTCGTCGAACGCGGCGAACTCATCCCGATCCTGCATGAGTATTCCGTGGACCGCCACGCAATGATCGCCCTGTGGCCGGAGAGCCGCCGGGGCAATCCAAACGTGAAGGCGTTCCTGACCTTCCTCGGCGAAATCTTTCGAACCCCGGCGCCCTGGGACGTGACAGTGGCGGCTCATGTGGGCCGCATGTCCCAGGATCGTGTTGGTAAGCCCGTCTAAGCTCGATGGCGACCGAGCTCGAAGGCTGACGGCAAGGCCATCGCGCTCGATAGTGATCCACTTGCGGGGAGCCTTCGCCGGACACGAAGCGACCGGCTCGAGTCGCTGACGGAACGTCTTCTTCCGGAAGCAAGATCAAGGTTCGGTTGCCTCTTCATGAAGCATCACGGGGTGATGGTCCTGGGACCGATCATCGCGGAAGCCTGGGACGACCTCTACGATCTCGAGCGGGCTGCCGAGGTGCAGACCCTGGCGCTCTCGACCGGGCGCCAGGTCATCCCCGTGGATCCCGCGATCGCCGAAGCCACGGCCCGCCAGATGCGCGCCGGCGATCCCGAATCCGCCCGCCTGCCCCTGTCCGCGATCCGGAGAATCCTGGATCGCGAGGAGCCGGCGTACCGGGACTGACGCGGCGGAAGGAACGAAGGCACGGCCGGCGGCGGATCCATCCGTCCCAAGCGCCGGGGCAGCCCGATGGGAGTTGCGATGTCCGACAGAGGCGCCGACGCGGTCCGCTGGCTCGAAGCACGGGAGGCCGCGATGCTGGCCCTGCTCGCGGTTCTCGTGAACATCGATCCCAATTCCCACGAGAAGGCCGGCGTCGATGACGTCGGTGCCCGGATCGGTGGGTTTCTCGCCGAGCATGGTGTGTCCGTCGCCACGATCCCGATCGCAGGATACGGCGATGCGCTGAAGGCCCACGTGACCGGGAGCGGCGGCGCCAATCGGCCGGCGGTGCTGATGGGGCACCGCGACACGGTGTTCCCGACCGGCGAGGCCGCGCGGCGGCCGTTCCGGGTCTCGGATGGTCGCGCCTACGGCCCGGGCGTCGCCGACATGAAGGCCGGCCTCGCGATGAACGCCTTCCGCCTCGCCGCCTTCCAACGGGTGGGCGGGGCACCGTCCCCGCTCGTCGGCCTGTTCACCAGCGACGAGGAGACCGCGTCGCCGGCCTGCCGCCCGATCATCGAGGAGACGACGCGCGGCGCGCGCGCCGTGCTGAATTCGGAGCCGGGGCGCCCGTCGGGCGATGTGGTGACGGGCCGCAAGGGCGGCGTGTTCATGGCGTCGACGGTGCATGGCAAGGCTGCCCATTCCGGCGCCAACCCCGCGGACGGGACCAGCGCCATCGGCGAACTCGCCCACAAGACGATCGCGCTGCATGCGATCACCGACCTCGAACGCGGCACCACCGTGAACGTCGGACTCGTCTCGGGCGGCCAGTCGGTCAACACGGTCGCGCCGCTCGCCACCTGCGAGATCGACCTGCGCTACGTCCGCCCGGAGGATCGCGAAGCAGCCATGGCACGCATCGCGGCGATCGTAACCGAGGCCACGCTTCCCGGCATTTCGGCCGCTTTGACGATCCGGGGGGGGCCTGCCGCTCCTGCAGGATGCGGCCTCGCGCGCCCTGTTCGAGGCTTATGCCGGAGCGAGCGCGCTACGGTGCGACGGTCTCGGGCGCGTTCACGGGCGGCTGCGCCGATTCCGGATTCACCGCCAGCGTCGGCTGCCCGACTCTCTGTGCGGTCGGCCCCGTCGGCGGCCGGGCCCATTCTCCGGCGCGCTAAGGCCGACCTCGCCCGGATCTACGGCGAGTTCCCGCGTCTCGCCGCGCGCCGGGCGCAGGCGGCCGGAACCCTTTCGGGGGGCGAGCAGCAGATGCTGGCGATCGGCCGGGCGCTGATGGCGCGGCCCAAGCTCGTCCTGTTCGACGAGCCGTCCCTTGGGCTTGCCCCCAACATCGTCGAGCGGATGTTCTCGGTGATCCGCGCGATCTGCAATGCCGGG
>NZ_JAKSYR010000136.1:0-69042 GCF_022829705.1 Methylobacterium sp. E-025 | reverse complement strand
CGCGAACTGGATGAAGGCCTTGTCGGCGTTCACGTACTGCTGCAGCCGGCCGAACTGATCGACACCAAGGGCCGGGTAGGCGTTGCCGATGCGCTGGTTCGTGCCCGACGTGCCGAGACCGGAATAGCCGGAGCCGCTGCCCGCTTCCAGGCGCACGAAGGCGCGAAGGGTGCCGTAGGCGGTCTGGGTGCGGGCATCGAGGTTGATGCGCAGGCGGGTGCGGTAGCCGGTGGTGTCACCGTTGTTCGAACCGTTCTGGCGCGAGTACGACGGCTGGTAGGCAGCGTCGAAGCGGGCGCGACCCGAAAGGCGGAGGCAGGTGTCGGTGCCGGGGATGTAGAAGAAGCCGGCGCCGTAGGCGGAGCAGACGCGGACGTACTCGATGGGGGCGGCCTTCTTGACCGGCAAATCGGCAGCCTGGGCGCCGGCGACGGCGGCGAAGCCGGCGGCCGAAGCGAGCAGGGTGCTCTTCAAGAGCGTCATAGATATCTCCAAAAGCTTCGAGACCCGAGGATCGTGTGGTCGCGGGGCCGGGGCCGATCGCGTCACACCTTGTTTTGCGGCCCGCTTTTTGGTGCGGGCTCATCGGGCCCGCTTTTGCGATGCCCCCAGTGCCCGAGCACTGTGTGCGAACCGGTCCACCCGAGCAACGTCGAATCCTCCTCGAAGACCTCGTGCGACGCCGCTGTTGCATCACGGCAACGAATCGAGTGACCTTTAGCCAGCTTGCATACGGATGTAGCGATCTGGCCCGCGCAACCGACCACGGAAGCCGTCGAAACACAGATCCTGCCGGCACTTCGCACATGGATTGTGCGCAATGTCGTCAATTCGATCTGCGGCGTGCTTTCGATCGCCGCTTCGCGCATCGCCGCCTCGCCTCCGGCGAATCCTGTCTCGCGGTGCGAAGGAGCGAATACCGACTTCCAGCGCGATAGACATCAAAGCTTTAGAATTCACCAATTATTAAGTTAACTTTATTGAAGAGTAAGAATTGACGACGACAGTCCAAGGCTTCAGGTTCGAGATGGATCAGATGGTGTTGCGTGCAATGATTTCCTCTCACGACATTCGCGAAACGCTCGGTGGAATCGAGTCCCTGTCCGGCCAAGTCGACCGGCTCTCGGACGACGACGATCTGTTCGACAAGGGCCTGTGCTCCTTCGGATCCGTGCAGCTGATGCTCGCGCTCGAGGAGCGGTTCAACATCGAGTTCCCCGATCATCTCTTGAACCGGGCGTCGTTCGCGACGATCCGCGCGATCCGCAGCACCGTCGCGACGATCGCCCAGCCGGTGGACGCATGAGCGCGCTCGCCAAGCGGGTGCCCCCCGAACCGGTTCTCGCCCCGCCGACCTTCGCGGAGCGCATCCGCCGGGTCGCTCAGGTCGCCGCGCTCCATGCGGACGCCGTCGATCGCGAGGGGCGCTTCCCCGCGGAAGCCGTCGCCGCGCTCCGCGAGGAGCGGCTCCTCGGGATCCAGATCCCGGAGGCGTTCGGCGGCGAGGGGGCCGACATGAGCCGGCTGGCGGAGGCCTGCTTCGGCCTGGGGCAGGCCTGCGCCGCGACCGGGATGGTGTTCGCGATGCACCAGATCAAGGTCGCGAGCCTCGTCACCCATGGCGGGGAGAGCGCCTGGCACCGCGCGCTAATGCAGCGGGTGGCGGAGCGGCAGCTGCTCGTCGCCTCGGCGACCACCGAGGGCGGCATCGGCGGCGACCTGCGCAACAGCCTCTGCGCGGTCGAGGCCGAGGGCGACGCGTTCGCCTTCCGCAAGGACGCCACCGTGATTTCCTACGGCGCCCACGCCGACGTGATCCTCGCCACCGGCCGGCGCCATCCGGACGCCGCCTCCTCCGACCAGGTCCTCGTCGCGCTGACGGCCGACCAGATCACCCTGGAGCGGACCAGCCGCTGGGACACGCTCGGCATGCGCGGCACCTGCAGCGACGGCTTCCTGCTCGCCGCCCGCGACGTGCCGATCGCCCAGATCCTGCCGAAGCCCTTCGCCGAGATCGCGGCCCAGTCGATGCTGGCCTCCTCGCACCTGCTGTGGAGCAGCGTCTGGTTCGGGATCGCGAGCCATGCCGTCGACCGGGCGCGGACCTTCGTCCAGGCCGAGGCCCGCCGGCGGCCGGGCACGGTGCCGCCGGGCGCCCTGCGTCTCGCCGAGGCGACGAGCGCGCTGCAGGCGATGAAGGGGACCATCCAGGGCGGGCTGCGCCACTACGCGGAAGCCCAGGGCGCGCCCGATCTGCTCGGCTCGATCGGCTTCGCGGTGGCCTTGAACAACGTGAAGACCACCGCCTCGACCGCGGCCGTCGCCATCGTCCAGCTGGCGCTGGGGATCGTCGGCATCGCCGGCTACAAGAACGGAACCCCGTTCAGCCTCGGCCGGGCGCTGCGCGACGTGATGTCGGCGCCGCTGATGATTAGCAACGACCGTATCCACAGCAACACCGCCAACCTTCTGCTGGTGCAGAAGGGCAACGGCCAATTCCTGAGCGCGTGATGGACAGCTTGGCCACCCCGACCCTCGCCGCGCCGCTCGAGACGAGCCCGTCCCAGGCGGATGCGACGGAACCGCGCTCGTTCCTCGACCGCCTGTTCGACCGCGGCCACCTGGTGCGCACCGGGATCGACGGGCTGTACGGGCGCGGCGGCGACTTCGAGAGCGTGGTCGAGGCGCTCGACGCCCTCGTCTCGCGCCTCGGCGCGGCCGACGGCGCCGAGCGGATGCGCTTCCCGCCGGGCATGAGCCGCCCGGCCTTCGAGCGCAGCGGCTACCTCAAGGGCTTCCCCAACCTCGCCGGCACCGTGCACAGCTTCTGCGGCGACGAGGCCGCCCACGCGCGCCTCCTCGCCTGCGTCGAGGCCGGGCGGGACTGGACCCAGGACCAGGCCTGCACCGACATCGTGCTGACGCCGGCCGCCTGCTACCCGCTCTACCCGGTCGCCGCCGCGCGGGGGGCCCTGCCGGCCGGCGGCCTGCTGTTCGACCTGCAATCCTACTGCTTCCGCCACGAGCCCTCGGTCGAGCCGACCCGGATGCAGATGTTCCGCATGCGCGAGTACGTGCGCATGGGCAGCCCCGAGCAGGTGCTGGCCTTCCGGGAGGTCTGGCTCGAGCGCGGCACCGCGATGATGCGCGCCCTCGGCCTGCCGCTGGCGGTCGACCCGGCCAACGACCCGTTCTTCGGCCGCGCCGGGCGGATGCTGGCCAACAACCAGCGCATGCAGGGGCTCAAGTTCGAGCTCAACGTGCCGGTCAACAGCGAGGCCCCGCCGACCGCCTGCCTGAGCTTCAACTACCACCAGGACCACTTCGGCAGCACCTGGGAGATCGGCCAGGCGGACGGCGCCGTCGCCCACACCGCCTGCGTCGGGTTCGGCCTGGAGCGGATCACGCTCGCGCTGCTGCGCCACCACGGCCTCGACCTCGCCGCCTGGCCGGCGGACGTGCGCACGCAGCTCTGGGGCTAGGACGGTGCCGGCCGCCCTCGCCCTCGCCCGTGCCCCGGACGCCGCCCCCGAGCCGGCGCCCCACCCGCTCCACGCCCCGGCCCGCGCCTGGCCGGAGACCAACTGCTACGTCGACCTCTGGATCGAGCTGCTGCACGCCCGCGGGCTCGAACCGGAGGGGATGCTCGGCTTCACCCTGCGCCAGGATTTCGAGGGCGACCAGTTCACCTTCTTCAAGCCGGCGATGGCCGACATTGAGGCGCTCTACGGCCTGCGCCTGGAGGAGCTCGCCGTCTACGACGGGCTCGAGCGCCACGCGAGCGTCCAGGTCGCCCGCGGCTGCCCGGTGCTCGTCGAGGTCGACGCGATCCACCTGCCCGACACCGCCGGCACCACCTACGGGCGCGAGCACGCCAAGACGACGATCGCGATCCTCGGGCTCGACCCGCGGCGGCGCACCCTCGACTACCTGCACAATGCCGGCCGCTTCCAGCTCGCCGCCGACGACTACGACGGCATCTTCGGCCCTGCCCTACTGGCGCCCTACGCCGAGTTCGTGAAGGTGGTCGCCCCGCCCCTGCCGCCTCGCGCGCTGCGGGCGGCGGCCCGCACGCTGCTGTGCGGGCATCGCACCCGCGCCCCGCGGACGAACCCCGTGCGCGCCTTCCAGGCGGCGCTGGAGCAGACCGGCGAGGCCCTCGTGCTGCAGCCGCTCTCGGTCTTCCACCGCTACGCCTTCAACACCACACGCCAGCTCGGGGCCAACTTCGAGCTTCTCGGCAGCCACCTCGCCTGGCTCGACGCCGCGGGGCTGGCCGATCTCGCCACCGCGGCGGAGGCGGCGACGCGGCTGGCACAGGAGACCAAGACGTTCCAGTTCCAGCTCGCCCGCGCCTTCGGCCGGCGCAACGCCGCGCCGCTGGCGGCCGCGCTCGAGCGCCCCGCCGCGAGCTACGACGCGGTCTTCTCCGCCCTCGACCGCGCCCTGCGCTGAGGGACGGCGCCGTGGCCCGCCTCCACGCCGTCGACGGCATCCCGGCCCGCACGATCGAAGGGCCGTGGTCCCTCGTGGTGACAACGCCCGGTGCCTGCGCCGGGCCGGGCGAGGCGGCGAGCCTGCCGGGCTGGATTTCGGCGGAGGTCCCCGGCACCGCGGCCGCCGCGCTCCGTGCGGCCGGCCTCTGGTCGGAGGCCGAGCCGACGCCGCTCCACGGGGCGGACGTCTGGTACCGCACCGCGCTGACCCTGCAGGGCCGCGAATCCCTCCGCTTCGAGGGGCTGGCGACGCTCGCCGAGATCTGGGTCGACGGCGTGCTCCGCCTCGAGACGCGCTCGATGTTCCTCGCCCACGCCATCGCGGTCGAGGGGACGGGCACGGTCGAGCTCGCCCTGTGCTTCCGCGCCCTGCAGGCCGAGCTCGCCCGGCCCAACCGGCGCGGGCGCTGGCGCCCTCGCCTGGCGACGCCCGGAGCGCTGCGCCACGTCCGCACCAGCCTGCTCGGCTTCATGCCCGGCTGGTGCCCGCCGATCGACACGGTCGGCCCGTACCGGCCCGTCACCCGGACCGCGATCGGTCCCGGTCGTCCGTACGTGCTGTCGGTCGACCTGCGCGCCGCGCTCGACGGCGGCACCGGCCGCCTGCGCCTCCGTCTCGCCCTCGCCGATGCCGGAGGCTCCCGGCTGACGCTCCGCTGCGCCGGGGCAGAGACGGTGATCGAGGCCGACGCGGCGGGCGGCTTCGCCGGCGAGGTGCTGATTCCCGAGGTCGCCTTGTGGTGGCCGCATACCCACGGCGAGCCGCGGCTCCACGCGGTCGAGGCCGAGATCGACGGCCATGTGCTGGCGCTCGGTCGCGTCGGCTTCCGCACGATCGCGCTGGAACGGCCGTTCGCCGAGGGCCTGAGCCTGACGATCAACGGCGTGCCGGTGTTCTGCCGCGGCGCGTGCTGGACGCCGGCCGACCTCGTCGGCCATTCGGCCGAGGCGTGCCGCCCGCTGCTGGCGCTCGCGCACGAGGCCGGCATGAACATGCTGCGGGTCTCCGGCATCACGCTCTACGAATCCGACGCCTTCCACGACCTGTGCGACGAGCTCGGCATCCTGGTCTTCCAGGACCTGATGCTCGCCAACTTCGACTATCCCGTCGACGATCCGGCCTTTCGGGAGCTGCTGCTCGCCGAGATCGACGGCTTCCTCGACCGCACCCAGGCCTCGCCCTCGCTCTGCGTCCTGTGCGGCGGCAGCGAGGTCGCGCAGCAGGCGGCGATGCTCGGGTTCCCCCCAGACGCCTGGACCGGGGGCCTCGCCGAGGACGTCCTCGCCGCCCGCGTCGCCCGCCTGCGGCCGGACCTCGTGGTCGTGCCGAACTCGCCCTTCGGCGGGGACCTGCCGTTCTCGACCGAGGCCGGGCTCGCCCACTATTACGGCGTCGGCGCCTACCGCCGGCCGCTGGAGGATGCGCGCCGCGCCGAGGTCGGCTTCGCCTCGGAATGCTTGGCCTTCGCCAACGTGCCCGAGGACGCGACGCTGCGGGAGGCTGACCTCCTGGACCCCGCCGGCCCGGCCTGGGCCGCGGCGATCCCGCGCGACCGCGGCGCGGATTGGGATTTCGAGCAGGTCCGCGACCACTATCTCCGGACGCTGTTCGGGCTCGACCCCGAGACCTTGCGTCGCGACGACCCGGACCGCTACCGCGCGCTCGCCCGCGCGACGAGCGCCGAGGTGATGGAGGCGGTGTTCGGCGAGTGGCGCCGGGCGCGCTCGCCCACCGCCGGCGGGCTCGTGTGGAACTTCCGCGACCTCGCCCCCGGGCTCGGATGGGGCGTCGTCGATGCGGCCGGCCGCCCGAAATCGGCGTGGTACGCCCTCAAGCGCGCCTTCCGGCCCATCCAGCTGGCGATCTCGGACGAGGGCCTGAACGGCCTGCACCTCCACGTCCACAACGACGCGGCCACGCCGCTGTCCGCAACGTTGCGGCTCGTCTTCAGCGATGCCGAGGGGCGCGTGGTGCAGCAGGCCGAGCGCGCGATCGCGTGCGATCCGCGCAGCTCGGGAACCTGGTCGAGCGCGACGCTGCTCGGGCGGTTCTTCGATGCCACCGGAAGCTACCGCTTCGGCCCCCCCGCGCACAGCCTCGCCCATGCGAGCCTGATCGGCCCGGACCGCGACGGCGTCCTCGCCGAGAGCTTCCACTTCCCGCAAGGGCGCGATCCGGCACCGCGCCCGATCGGGCTCGCCGCCGCGATCGAGGCCGGCGCGGCCGGTCCCGTCCTCCGGGTCGCGGCGGACCGCTTCGCGCTCTGCGTGCGGATCGAGACCGAGACGGACGCGCGTCCCACCGACGACGGCTTCCATCTCGCGCCCGGCACGCGGCGGCGCATCGCCCTCGTCGGGGACGGCCGTCCGCGCGGGATCGTCCGGGCCGTCAACACAAACGAGATCGTGAGGTTCTAAAACCTTGATGATGCACGCTCCCTTGCCGCAGCGCCTGTCGCCCCTCGAAGCGGAACCGGTCGTGATCGACGGCCTGTTCGGATGGTTCAGCCCGGGCATCGGCCGGCGCGGCGTGATCCTGTGCGGTGCGACCGGCTTCGAGCAGCTCTCGGCGCATCGCCCGTGGCGGGCACTGGCCGGACGGATCGCCGCCACCGGCTGCGCGACCCTGCGCTTCGACTATCCGGGCGAGGGCGATTCGGCGGATGCGGGCGCCGGGACGCTGGCGGCGTGGCGCGATGCGGTCCGCAGGGCGGTGCGCTTCCTGCGCGAGGAACCGGGGGTGACGGAGGTCGTCCTCGTCGGCCTGCGGCTCGGGGCGACGCTGGCGGCGCTCGTGGCCGAGGAGGGCGGCGTCGACCGGCTCGTGCTGATGGCGCCGTGCCGGACCGGGCGCGGGTACCTGCGCGAGATGAAGCTGCGGGCCCCGGCGGTGAACCAGCTGTCGGACGGCACCGCGCCGGCCGAGATGCCCGGTCGCCTCTCGGTCGGCGGCTTTCCGATCGGCCCGGAGCTCGCGGCCGACCTTGCGCGGATCGACCTCGCTTCGGCGACGGTCCGGCCGGCGCCCGAGATCCTGATCCTCGGCGCGGAGACCGACGCCCTCGCCAAGCGCTACGCCGCGCTCGGCGCCGCGGTGACGGCGGGCGCCCTGCCCGGCCTCGCCCAGCTCGTCGGCAACCCACTGTTCTCGGAGGCACCCGAGGCGGCCTTCGCCGAGGTGGTCGCCTTCGCGACCGCAGGCGCCCTGCCCCGGCCGAATTCGGCGCGCGCCGTCGCGGCGCCCGCCCATCTTGCCGGAGGCGGCTGGCGGGAGGAGGTGGCCCGGTTCGGGCCGGGGCTGTTCGGCATCCACGCCCGGCCGACCGGCCCGTCGACGGGGGCGCCGACGGTCCTGTTCATCGCCGCCGGCCTCAGCGCGCATTCCGGCTGGGGCCGTCAGGCGACGCGGATGGCCCGCGTTCTCGCGGCCGAGGGCGTGCCGTCGCTGCGGATGGATCTGGCCGGGGTCGGCGACAGCGCGGATCGGCCGGGCGGCGCCTCGCCGATGTTCTCGGCCGACACCCTCGACGATTTCCGTCACGCCCTGGACCACCTGGAGGCGCAGGGCGCGAGCCGGGTCGTCCTCGTCGGCAATTGCAGCGGCGCCTACGCGGCGTTCCAGGCGGCGTGGCGCGACCGCCGGGTCGCGGGCGCGCTGCTGGCCAACCTCTACTGCTTCGACTGGCACCCGGACGACGACGTCGACGCCGTCGTGCGCCGGACGGTGGGAAGCGCCGCGACCTATGCCGCCCTGCTCCGGCGCGGCAGCACGTGGCGCCGCCTGCTCAAGGGCGAGGTCGGCGTCCGGGCGATCGGCAGCGTGCTCCTGCGCCGCGGCCTGTGCATGGCCGAACGCCGGTGGAAGGCGCTGTTCCGTCCGGCGCCCGAGGGCGGCAGCGTCGCGCGCCGGATCGCGGCGATGCGCCGGCGCGGCGCGCCTCTGCGCCTCGTCTACGCGGTCGGCGATCCCGGGATCCCCGCCCTGCGCAGGCATGTCGGCCGCACGCCGGAGCGGGCCGCCCGGCGCCTCGGCGCGCCGGTCGCGATCATCGCGGGCACCGACCACAACCTCGCGACGCCCGCCGCGCAGGCCGAGCTGGTCACGATCCTGCGGGACCTCGTCGCCACCGTCGTCGCGAGTCGCCCCTGACGCCCCGCCGGCCGCGGGGGGCGGCGAGACAACGCAGGCGAGGGGCTTCACAGGGCGGGTCCCACCGCCTACCTTCGGGGTCCCAGCAACGAACGAAAGGAGGTGATCCAGTGTCTCATTGTCATCAGCCGCTGTCTTCGGCTTACCGGACCTGGACCGTCGCCTCCGGCGCCTCCTTCTAAGGGCGCTCGAGCCGCACACTCGGGACAGTTTCGGCCGGACCGCGGTTCGGCAATGGAAGGGCCGCCCTAACGGGCGGCCCTTCGGCTTTTCGGGGGGCACGGCGATCGCGTCGCCGTGCCGATGCGAAGCCGGTTCAGCGCTTCTGGAACAGCGGCTGCGCCAGCGCCTCGGTGCGGGCGCGCCACAGGTCGCGCTCCTCGCGCATCGCGTCGAGCTCGTCGCGGATCTGATCGCGCTCCGCCCGGAAGTGATCGCGCTCGGCGCGGATTTCCTGGAGGGCGTTCATCTCGATCTGCACGTGGTTGCGCAGCTCGCGGATCTCCTGGGCGAGCAGGGTCTGCAGCTCGCCGTGGCGGTCGGCCTCGAGCCGAAGCTTGGCCTTCAGCATCAGGTTCTCGGCCATCAGCTCCGAGACGTCCTCGGCGTCCGAGTTCGAGCGCGGGGCCTCGGCCGGCTGCTGCACGATCCGGGGCGACCAGGCCTGCTCGGCGGCGCGGGCCTCGGGGCGCGGCGCCGGGCGCGCCTCGGCATGGCGCGCCTCGGCATGGCGCGCCTCGACTTGGGGCTGTGCCGGGGCCTGGGCGGCGGGCGCCTGGGCCTTCATGGCGGCGAGCCAGTCGCGCAGCGGGCCCGGGGCCGGGCGTCCACCGGACTCGTAGGGTGGCAGGTTGCGGGCGGGGTCCGACATCGGCATGTCCTCAACGATCGAGGCCATTCAGCGCCGAACATGCTTAACGATCGGTAAAGGTTAACGCCGTCTCGCCGTCCGATCACGGGAATGTGGGCCGGATCCCGCCCTGCCCCTCAGCCCGCGCCCTTCTCGATCTCCTAGTCGCTCTCCTGGTCGACGTTCTGCTCGCGCTCGTCGAAGGTGTAGCCTTCGAGCCAGTCCGCGCTGTCCTGCGAGCCGGCCGGGTAGGGGTCGGCCGAGAGCGGCGCGCCCTGCTTCTTGGCCGCCCTGCCCTCTTCCACGATCTTGGCCGATACGTATGCCATGCGGGTCTCCTCCTTGGCGCCTTGGTCTTCCGAAGGTGGGAGGACCGTGCGAAAAGGCGAGCCCGGCCGTCGGCGGGGACGACGGACCGCTGCAGATCCGTCGCGAAATTGACTTTTCGCGTGAGCTTCCGTATCGCCCGGCGCATCCGACGTTCTTCGTCGACTCCGAAGCCGACCGGTCCACCGAGACCGGAGGTCAACGCCCGACAGCGCGTCCGCGCCCTCGGGCGTGCTCGGCGTTGGCGGCAGCGTCCTCACGAAGGCCGTCCTTGACCCACGCCATGACCCCATCCGCCGCCCTGCGCATCGAGGATGCCGTGAACGAGGTCTGCCCCTGGTCGGGCAAGCCGATCGCGGCCGATTCGCTGACGCTGTACAACGGCGCCGTGGTCGGCTTCTGCAATCCGGGCTGCCGGGACAAGTTCGCCCGCGCGGTCGGCGCCTTCGAGGATGCGTTCCAGGCGCGTCGCGCCGCCGCGTCGGGGCTGGACCAGTAGCGCCATGTTCGAGGGCCTTTCCGACCGCCTGTCCGGCATCCTCTCCGGCCTCACCCGCCGGGGTGCGCTGACCGAGGCCGACGTCACCGCCGCGATGCGCGAGGTCCGCCGCGCCCTGCTCGAGGCCGACGTGGCGCTCGAGGTGGTGCGCGGCTTCACCGACGCGGTGCGCGAGAAGGCCGTCGGCGCCGTCGTGCTGAAGTCGGTGACGCCCGGCCAGATGGTCGTGAAGATCGTCAACGACGAGCTCGTGGCGATGCTCGGCACCGATGCCGCGGTGATCGACCTGAACGCGCCCGCCCCCGTGCCGATCCTGATGGTCGGACTGCAGGGCTCGGGCAAGACCACCACGACGGCCAAGATCGCCCGACGCCTGTCGGACCGCGAGAAGCGCAAGGTGCTGCTCGCCTCGCTCGACACCCGCCGTCCGGCGGCGATGGAGCAGCTCGCCGTCCTCGCTGGCCAGGTCGGCGTCGCCTGCCTGCCGATCGTCGCCGGCCAGTCGGCGGTGCAGATCGCCAAGCGCGCGATGGATGCCGCCCGGCTCGGCGGCTTCGACGTGGTGATGCTCGACACCGCCGGCCGCACCACGGTCGACGAGGCCCTGATGCAGGAAGCCGCCGAGGTGAAGGCGGCGACGAAACCCCACGAGGTCCTGCTCGTCGCCGACGCGCTCACCGGCCAGGACGCGGTCAACACTGCCCGCGCCTTCGACCAGCGCCTCGGCGTCACCGGCATCGTGCTCACCCGCATGGACGGCGATTCGCGCGGCGGTGCGGCGCTCTCGATGCGCGCCGTCACCGGCAAGCCGATCAAGCTCGTCGGCACCGGCGAGAAGGTCGACGCGTTGGAGGAGTTCCACCCCTCCCGCGTCGCCAACCGCATCCTCGGCATGGGCGACATCGTCTCGCTCGTCGAGAAGGCGGCCGAGACCATCGATCACGAGCAGGCGCTCCGCACCGCGGAGAAGATGCGCAAGGGCAAGTTCGACCTCGACGACCTGTCGATGCAGCTCGCCCAGATGGAGAAGATGGGCGGCATCGGCGGCCTGATGGGCATGCTGCCCGGCATGGGCGCGATGAAGAAGCAGGTCGAGGGCGCCAACCTCGACGAGAAGATGTTCAAGCGCCAGCGCGCGATCATCTCCTCGATGACGGCGCGGGAGCGCAAGAACCCCGATCTCCTCAAGAACTCCCGCAAGAAGCGCATCGCGGCCGGCTCGGGCACCAAGGTCGAGGAGCTGAACAAGCTCCTGAAGATGCACCGGACCATGGCCGACATGATGAAGGCGATGGGCTCGGGCAAGCGCGGCATCGGCCAGGCGCTGGGCTTGATGTTCGGCCTCGGCGGCGGCGGGATGCCGGGCGGCATGGGCGGGATGCCCGGGCTTCCCCCGGGGATGCCCGAGCCGACGCCGGAGCAGATTGAGGCGATGCAGAAGCAGTTCGGCGGCAAGCTGCCGCCGATGCCCCCCGGCCTCGGGGGCGGCGGCAAGATGCCGGGCCTTCCGGGTCTCGGCGCGCCGAAGATGCCGGGCCTCGGCGGCTTCCCGTTCGGGAAGAAGAAGTAGGGCGAATGGGGAGTAGCGAATAGCGAACGGGGCTTTCGGCTATCTGTTCGCTACTCACTACCCACGATTCGCCGATCGATCGAAGCAAATCAGGAGCTGAAGACATGTCCCTCAAGATCCGCCTCACCCGTGGCGGCGCCAAGAAGCGCCCGTACTACCGCATCGTCGTCGCCGACGCCCGCGCGCCCCGCGACGGCCGCTTCATCGAGAAGGTCGGCGCCTACGACCCGATGAAGGCCAAGGACGACCCGGCCCGCATCGTGCTCGAGGCCGAGAAGATCACGGCGTGGCTCGCCAAGGGCGCGCAGCCGACCGACCGCGTCCTGCGCTTCCTCGACGCCGCCGGCCTCGCCAAGCGCCCCACCCGCAACAACCCGCAGAAGGCCGAGCCGGGCGAGAAGGCCAAGGAGCGCGCCGCCAAGCGCGCCGAGAAGGCCGCCAAGCCCGCCGAGGACGCGGCCGCTTAAGGAGCGCCAGCATGCGTCGTCCCGCAGGCCCATCCCGCGGCGACGGCGCGCGCCGCGGCGCCATCGCGCCCGGCACCCAGACCTCGCCGCGGCCCAAGCCCGCGGCGAAGCCGGCTCCCGCCGCGGTCGATCCGAGCCTCGTCGTGATGGGCGAGTTCGGGCGGGCGCAGGGGCTGAACGGCGAGATCCGCCTGAAATCCTATACCGGCGACCCGCAGGCGATCGCCGGCTACGGCCCCCTCGTCGCGGCCGACGGCCGGACGTTCGAGCTGACGAGCGTGCGCCCGGCGCCCGGCTCCTCGCCCGACCTGCTGATCGCGCGGGTGCGCGGCGTCTCCGACCGGACCGGCGCGGAGGCGCTGAACCGGACCCTCCTCCACGTCCCCCGCGAGCGCCTCGGCGACCCCGATGAGGACGAGGTCTTCACCGCCGACCTCGTCGGGCTGCCGGCGATCGATGCCGCCGGCACCGTGCTCGGCACCATCGTCGCCGTGCCGAACTACGGCGGCGGCGATCTCCTCGAGATCAAGCCCGCGCAGGGTGGCGCCACCGCGCTGCTGCCCTTCACCAAGGCCTTCGTTCCCGAGCTCGACGTGGCGGCCGGGCGCGTCGTCGTCGCTCCGCCGGAGGATTTCTTCGCGCCGCCCGGCCCGAAGCCCGCGGACGATCCGGGCTGAGCGGAGCCCCGGCGTGCCCGGCGGCGATCCGCCCTACGCTTCCATCAATCCGCTGAGCGGCGCCGTGACCGTGCAGGTGACGCCGGTTTCCGGGTAGGCCAGCGCCACCGCGCCGCCGATCGCGCCGACGAGGCCGCGCTCGATCAGCCGGGTGCCGAAACCCTTGCGGCGCGGCTCGACCACCGGCGGACCGCCCTGCTCGCGCCAGAGCAGGTGGATCACCGCGCCGGGCCCCTCGCCGGCGACGTGCCAGCCCAGGGCCACGCTGCCGCCCGGCACCGAGAGCGCGCCGTACTTGACCGCGTTGGTGGCGAGCTCGTGCGCCATCAGCGCCAGCGACAGCGCCGCCTTCGGGCCGACCGCGAGGTCGGGGCCGGACAGCCGGAACCGCTGCGGCCCGCCGTCGTCGTGGATGCTCAGCGCGCCGCTGAGCACCGCCTCCATCCCGGCGCTCTCGCTCTCGCCGGAGAGCAGGATGTCGTGGGCCTTGCCCATGGCCACGAGACGGGCCGACAGGGCCTCGCGCGCCGCGTCCAGATCGGTGACGTTGCGCAGGGTCTGCGTCGCGATCGCCTGGACCAGCGCCAGCGTGTTCTTCAGGCGATGGCCGAGCTCGTGGTGGAGGATGTCCTGCTGCGCCGCGGCGCGCTTGCGGTCCTCGATGTCGCTGATCGCCACCACGGCGCCGATCGTGGCGCCGGACGGGTCCTTCACCGCCTCGCCGACGATCTCGATCCAGCGGCGCGACCCGTCCGGCCGCTGGTAGTGCGCTTCCAGCTCGGCATGGTCGACCTCGCCCGCGGTGAGGCGGGCGAGCGGGTAGTCCTCCGGCGCCACCGGCGCCCCGTCCGAGCGGAAGGCGCGGTAGGCGCCGTAGCCGGCACGGTCTTCGGCGTAGAGGGTGGCGTGGCCGAGGATGCGCTCCAGGCGCGAGTTGCCGAAGACGATCCGGCCGCTCGGGGCCTCGGCCAGCAGGATGCCCACCGGCATGGTCTGGAGCACGGTGTCGAGCTGCGCCTGGTTCTGGCGCAGGCGGCGCTCGGTCTCGTTGCGCCGGGTGATGTCGAGCATCGCCCCGATCATCCGCACCGCCCGGCCCGCGCCGTCGCGGATGATGTAGCCGCGGTCGATCA
Organism: Methylobacterium sp. E-025; assembly: GCF_022829705.1. NCBI lineage: Bacteria > Pseudomonadati > Pseudomonadota > Alphaproteobacteria > Hyphomicrobiales > Methylobacteriaceae > Methylobacterium > Methylobacterium sp. E-025. Next base: position 54,873 of record NZ_JAKSYR010000136.1, on the reverse strand, counting down.
CCGCGGCGTAGCTGCCGTCGCCCCGCCGGAAGCGGTACTCGTCGGTCCAGGTCTCGGTCGCGCCGTCGATCGCCGCATGGATGCTGCGGGCGATCCGGTCGCGGTCCTCCGGATGGATCTGGGCGAGCCACCAGGCGCCCTGCGGCGCGACGTCCCCGAGGTCGTGGCCGTGGGCCAGCATCAGCGCCTCGTTCCACCGGACCTGGTCCGCGACGAGGTCCCAGTCCCAGATCGCGTCGGTGGTGGCCCGCGCCGCCAGGCGATAGCGCTCCTCGGTCGCCTTCAGGGCGAGGTCGGCGGATTTGTGCTCGGTGATGTCGCGGACGGTGCCGATGAAGCGGACCGCGACGCCGTCCTCGAGGATCGCCCGCCCGCGGGCGGCGATCCAGCGCTGCGCGCCGGTGTCGGCCGCGATCACCCGGTAGTCGATGTCGAGCGCGCCGGTGCCGGCCGGGTCCATGGCCGCCCGGACCGCCGCGTCCGCGCGCTCCCGGTCGTCGGGGTGCAGGCCGCCGAGATAGGTCTCGGCGTAGGTGACCGGGCCGCGGGCCGGCACGCCGAACAGGGCGCGCACCCGCGCGTCCCAGCGCAGCTCGCCGCTCGCGAGGTCGAAGTCGAAGATGCCGATGCCGGTGGCTTCGACCGCGAGCCGCAGCTGCTCCTCGGCCAGCGCGCGGGCGGCGAGCGCCTGCTCGCGGTTCTCGATCGCCCGGCGCAGCTCGAGCTGGACCATCACCTGGCGCGCGAGGGCGGCGAGCGTCGCCATCTGCCGGTCGGTCAGCCCTTCGGGGCGCGGGACGGAGTCGATGACGCAGAGCGTGCCGAGGGCGAAACCCTCCTGCGTGTGCAGCGGCGCGCCGGCATAGAACCGGATCTGCGGATCGCCCGTGACCAGGGCGTTGTCGCGGGTCCGCGGATCGCGGGTCAGGTCGGGGATGACCAGGATGCCGTCCCGGCCCAGCGCGTGCGCGCAGACCGATTGCGACAGCGGCGTCTCGCACGGGTCGAAGCCGATGCGGGCCTTGAACCATTGCCGGTCCTTGGCGACGAAGCTGACGAGCGCGGTCGGGGTCTCGCAGGCCTGCGAGGCCAGCAGGACGATGTCCTCGAAGCCGGCCTCGGCGGGCGTGTCGAGGATGTCGTAGGTGTCGAGGGCGGCGAGACGCGCGTCGTCCAGCGGGTCGTCCGGCGTCGGTGCGGCGGTCATGGCGCTCAGGCCGCCCTTCCCTGCGAGGGCTGGCCGGCCGCGGACCCGCCGGCCGCGGCCGGGTCGACGGCCACCAGCGTGCCGTCGTCGCGATAGACCGCGCCGAGCACCTCCTCGAAATGACGGCGCACCCGGTCGTGGCACTCGCAGGCCGCCCGCTCCAGGGCCGCCCGGTCGCGGATGGCGATGCGGCCGCGCGACACCGCGATCATCCCGCGGTCGTGCAGGCCGCGCAGGACGCCGGACAGGTAGGTGCGGCGGACGCCGAGCATCTCGGCGAGCACGTCCTGGGTGATCGGCAGCACGTCGGTCGAGAGCCGGTCGTGCAGGGTCAGCAGCCACTTGGCGGCGCGCTGCTCGATCGGGTGCAGGGCGTTGCAGGCCACCGATTGCAGGAGCTGGGCGATCAGGCAGTCGGAGTAGCGGGTGAACAGGTTGCGCAGCGTGCTCGACGCGTGCTTGGCCGCCTGAAGGCGCCCCGCCTCCACGCGCAGCCCCGGGCCGCCGATCTGGACCACGGCGCGGCTGAAGGCCGGCAGGTAGCCCTGGCTGACCACGCCGCCGACCGCGCCCTCCCAGCCGACCGTCGCGGTCTCGGTCATGCGGCCGTCGAGCATGGTGATCGCCAGGGTGACCACGGTGTGGTCGCACGGGAAGGTGACGTGCGAGACCGGATCGCCCGATTCGAACACGATGTCGCCGCGCGCGAACTCGGCCGGCTCGGCGTAGGGCGCGATCAGCGCCCGGTCGGCGGGCTGGAGGGCGCGCAGCAGGAGGTTCCTGCCGAAGGACGTGGCGGTAACGGCCATGGCGGAGCGGTTCGTTTCCCAGGTGCAACAAGGCCATAGCGCAGCGCGAGGCCGCCGTCTGTTCACAAGTCGAAGTTCGCGCAAGTTTTCGATGACGGCCGGGCCGGCATCGGCATCCGCTTGATTCCGGGGCGGCGCCGGCCATGTGATCACGGCATGAAACGGCGAAGCCTGCTCACGGCCGCGAGCGCGGCCACGGTGATGACCCTGGGCGGCGTCGGCTACGCCGTGCACAGGCGCGGGCGCAACCCGTACTACCGCGGGCCGGAAAGCGACCACTTCGACGGGGTGCGGTTCTTCGCGCCCGGCCAGGTCGCCGACAAGGCCCTGGCCGACGTCCTCCGCTGGAAGGCCGAGCGCGGCGGAACGGCGTGGCCCAAGGCCTATCCGAGCCCCTTCCCAGCCGACCGTCCGCCGGAGCGCGTCACAGGCCTGCGCATCGTGCTGATCGGGCATGCCAGCTACCTAGTGCAGGTCGCCGGCCGCAACATCCTGATCGACCCGGTCTTCGCCACGCGCGCGAGCCCGACGCGCTTCGCGGGCCCGAAGCGGGTCAACCCCCCCGGCATCGCCATGGCCGACCTACCGCCGATCGACGCCGTGCTGATCACCCACAACCACTACGACCATCTCGACGGGCCGAGCCTCACGCGGATCTGGCAGGCGCACCAGCCGCTGGTCGTCGCGCCGCTCGGCAACGACACGATCCTGCGCGGCTACGACGACACGATGCATGTCGAGACCGCCGACTGGGGCGGCTCGGTCGATCTCGGCGACGGGGTGGCCGTCCACCTGACGCCGGCCTACCACTGGTCGGCCCGCGGGCTGAACGACCGGCGCATGGCCCTGTGGTGCGCCTTCGTGCTGACCACGCCCTGGGGCGTCCACTACCATGTCGGCGATACCGGCTTCGGCGACGGCGCGATCTTCCGGGACGTGCGTGCCCGCTTCGGGCCGCCGCGGCTGGCGACCCTGCCGATCGGCGCCTACGAGCCGCGCTGGTTCATGCAGGCGCAGCACATGAACCCGGCCGACGCGGTCGCCGCCCTCGACCTGCTCGGGGCGACCCAGGCGCTCGGCCATCATTGGGGCACCTTCCGGCTCACCGACGAGGGCATCGCGCAGCCGGCCGAGGCGTTGGACGCGGCAATGGACCAGGCCGGGCAGCCGCGCGCGCGCTTCCTCGCGCTGCGGCCGGGGCAGGTGTGGGAAGGCTGACCGCGGACGAACCACCCGCGTCGGTCACGGTGGAGACGCCCTCTCGATCGTCCGTCAGGCGGTCCGCTCCGTCGCGCTCGCCTTCCGGCCACCGGCGGTGATGCCGGCGGAGGCCGCGATGACGCAGCCGATCGCCAGCCATTGCAGGAGGGACAGGCGCTCGCCGAGCAGGATCAACGCCGCGAGCGCCGCGATCGCCGGCTCCAGGCTCATCATCACCCCGAAGGCCTGCCGCGTCAGCCGGCGCAGGGCCACCATCTCCAGCGAGTACGGCAGCGCGCTCGACAGCACCGCGATCCCGAAGCCGAGCGCCAGCGTCTCGGGATCGAGCAGGGCCGCGCCGGAGCTCGCCAAGCCGAACGGCGCTACCACGATGGCCGCCGCGAGCATGCCGAGCGACACCGCCTGCCCGCCGTCGACCCGGCCCGCGCGCTGCCCGAACACGATGTAGAGCGCCCAGGCCAAAGCCGCGACGAGGGCGTAGGCCACACCCGCCGGGTCCAGGCCGCCGGCCTCGCGCATCGGCAGCAGCAACCCGAGCCCGAGCACCGCGAGGCCGATCCAGGCGAAGTCGGCGGTTCGGCGCGAGGCCGAGAGCGCGACCGCGAGCGGCCCGAGGAACTCGATCGCCACCGCGGGCCCGAGCGGGATCGTGCGGAGTGCCAGGTAGAAGGTGAGATTCATCATCCCGAGCGCGGCGCCGTAGAGCGCGATGATCCCGGCCTCGCGCAAGCTCAGGCTCCGCCGCCACGGCCGCCACACCGCGAGCAGGATCAGGCCCGAGAAGCCGACGCGCAGGCTCGACACGCCGGCCGCGCCGACGATCGGGAACAGGCTCTTGGCCAGGGCCGCTCCGCTCTGGAGCGAGACCATGCCGGCGACGAGCGCGACGACGGGCAGGAGCGTCGCCGACGCGCCCGGCCGTTCGAGGCCGCGCACGGCGCTACAGGATGAACCGGCTGAGGTCGGCGTTGGCCGCCAGGCTCTCGACCCGGTCGCGGACATAGGCCGCGTCGATCGCCACCGTCTCGCCCGAGCGGTCGGTGGCGGTGAACGAGACCTCGTCGATGACGCGCTCGAGCACGGTCGAGAGGCGCCGCGCGCCGATGTTCTCGACCGAGCCGTTCACCTCCACCGCGACGCGGGCCAGCGCGTCCACCGCGTCGTCCGAGAAGGCCAGCGTCACGCCTTCCGTCTGCATCAGCGCCACCGTCTGCTTGAGCAGGCTCGCCTCGGTGGAGGTCAGGATCTGCTTGAAGTCCTCGACGGTGAGCGGCTGCAGCTCGACGCGGATCGGCAGGCGTCCCTGCAGCTCCGGCAGCAGGTCGGCGGGCTTCGAGACGTGGAAGGCGCCCGAGGCGATGAACAGCACGTGGTCGGTCTTCACCGGCCCGTGCTTCGTCGTCACCGTCGTGCCCTCGATCAGCGGCAGCAGGTCGCGCTGCACGCCCTCGCGGGAGACGTCGGCCGAGGACCGCCCCTCGCGGGCGCAGATCTTGTCGATCTCGTCGAGGAAGACGATGCCGTTGTCCTCGACCTCGCGGATCGCCTCGCGGATCAGCGCGTCGTCGTCGACGAGCTTGTCGGATTCCTCGGCGAGCAGGGGCGCGTAGGCGTCGCGCACGCTCATCCGGCGCGGCTTGCCCTTGGCGGCGCCGAACGCCTTGCCGAACATGTCGCCGAGGTTGACCGCGCCCATGGAAGCGCCCGGCATCCCGGGGATCTCGAACATCGGCAGGCCGGAGGACGGATTGCCGGCGAGCTCGATCTCGACCTCCTTGTCGTCGAGCTGGCTGTCGCGCAGCTTCTTGCGGAAGCTGTCGCGCGTCGGCTGGCTCGCGGTCGGGCCGACCAGGGCGTCGAGGATGCGGTTCTCGGCCGCCGCCTCCGCCTTGGCCTTGACCGCCTTGCGCTTCTCCTCGCGCACGAGCCCGATCGCCACCTCGACGAGGTCGCGCACGATCTGCTCGACGTCGCGGCCGACATAGCCGACCTCGGTGAACTTGGTCGCCTCGATCTTGAGGAACGGCGCGCCGGCGAGCCGCGCGAGCCGGCGGGCGATCTCGGTCTTGCCGCAGCCGGTCGGGCCGATCATCAGGATGTTCTTCGGCGCGACCTCCTCGCGCAGCGGCCCGGTGAGCTGCTGCCGGCGCCAGCGGTTGCGCAGCGCGATGGCGACGGCACGCTTGGCGTCGTGCTGGCCGACGATGAAGCGGTCGAGTTCCGAGACGATCTCGCGGGGGGAAAACGTGGTCATCGGGCTCCGATCGGGTGCGGCAGCCGGTCTGCCAGGCGCGCGGGCAGGCCGCGCAGGACGACGCCCCGCATCGCGTGCCAGCCGGCGCTGAGCAGCAGGACGAAGGCGCCGAGCGCCAGGAAGCTCAAGGGGGCGGCCCGGTTGCTGAAGCCGGCGTCGCGGATCAGGGTTCCGAACGCGATCCCGGCATAGGGAAGCGGTGCCGGCGCGCCCGATCCGCTCGGTCCCGGCAGGGCGCTGCTCCAGCCGATCGCGAGGCCGGCCATCGACGCGAGCGCCAGGAAGGACTCGACCGCGAAGATCGCCAGCAGGGCGATGCTCGGCAGCGCCATCCTGCGGCGGCGGGTGAAGAACTCCGCGAGCGCCCAGGCCAGGGCCGCGACGAGCACCCGGCTGCCCGTCTCGCCGAGGGTGTCGCCGGCCAGGAGCCAGGCCGCGCCCAGGAACAGGCCGATGCCGAGGGTGACGAAGATGTCGGCGAAGCCGGTGATGAAGCGCAGGCGCTCGTCGTCGTCCACGCGCTCGGGCACCGGCACCGCCTCCTCGCGGGCCAGCCGGTCCAGGGCCTCCACCTGCGCGGCGGTGAGGATGCCGCGGGCGACCGCGCGCGACAGGAGCGCGGGGTCGATCACCGGAGGGCCGGCGGGCACGGGGAGGGACGTCGCATCGCCCCGATCTAAGCGCGAAGCGGGACGCTTACCAGGGTCGATCGCGCCGCCGAGCGCGCGGCTGATCCGGCGTGCGATCCCCCGGCCGGCGTCAGGCAGCGCGGATCTCGCCGACGAAGCCGGCGACCTCGCCGCCGAGGCCCTCGGAGCGGCGCGCGAGCTCGCCGGCCGCGGCCAGCACCTGCGCCGCGGCGGCGCCCGCCTGCAGGGCGGCGGCCTGGACCTCGGCCATGGTCTCGCTCACCGCCCGGGTGCCCTCGGCGGCGTCGCTCACGCTGCGGGCGATCTCCTGGGTGGCGAGCTGCTGTTCCTCCACCGCCGCGGAGACGCCCATCGCGATCTCGTGGACCGAGCCGATGGTGCCGCCGATCTCCTCGATCGCCGCCACCGCGTCGGCGGTGGCCTCGCGGATCGTGGCGATCTCGGCGGTGATCCGGTCGGTCGCCAGCGCGGTCTGGCCGGCGAGGCTCTTCACCTCGGCGGCCACCACCGCGAAGCCGCGTCCCGCCTCGCCGGCCCGCGCCGCCTCGATCGTGGCGTTGAGCGCCAGCAGGTTGGTCTGGCCGGCGATGCCCGAGATCAGCGAGACGACCTCGCCGATGCTGGCGGCACTGCGGGCGAGCCGCTGCACCGACTGCTCGGTGCGTCGCGCGTTCTCGACGGCGCCGGCGGCGGCGACCGAGGTCTGCGAGACCTGCGCGCCGATCTCGTTGGCGGTCGCGGCCAGCTCCTCGGTGGCGGCCGCCACCGCCTGGACGTTCATCGAGGCCGCGCCGGCGGCGTCCATGACGGCCTGCGACTGCAGGCTGGTGCGCTCGGCGTTGCGCGCCATCGCGCGGGCCGTCTCCTCCATCGTCCCGGCGGACGCGGCCAGGTGGCCGACGAGGCCGCCGACGCTGCCCTGGAATCGGTCGGCGAGGGTGTCCATCTCGGCGCGCTTGACGGCGCCGGCTTCCAGGCCGGCTTGGGCCTGGCTGCGGCGCAGGGCGTCCGCCTCGCCCATCGCGTCGGCGAAGGTGCGCATGCTCGCCCAGATCGCGCCGATCTCGTCGCGCGAGGGCTTCACCGCCGGCAGGTCGCGGTCGCCCTCCGCGAGGCGGCGGATCGCGGTCGACACGGCCCGCAGCGGCCTCGCGATCATGCGATGGCCGAACAGCCCGCCGATGAGCAGGCCGCCGAGGGCGCCACCGAAGGCCAGCGCCAGGAGCAGGCGCAGGCGCCCCGTGTAGAGCGCGTCGGCACCGGCGTTCAGGCTCTCGATGCGGTCGCGGTTGCGCATCACGAGGGCCTCGATCCCGGCCTGGAAGGCGATGCGGTTGTTGCGGTTCTCCTCGGTGAAGCCCTGCTCGGCGGCGGCCTTCGGCGAAACCTCGGTGCCGAGACGGGCCGTCTCGGTGCGGTGCCGTCGGAAATCCGCGGCGTCCTTCGCCACGCGGTCGAACAGCGCCCGATCCTCCGCCGGCACCGCCGGGAGCCACTCGGTCAGCAGCGCATCGATCGCCGAGAGATCGCGGACGATGCCGCCGGCGTAGGTCCGCGCGGCCTGCGTGCTGGCGGCGGCGTAAATGCCGCGGGATTCGAGTGCGGTGTCGGTGGTGAGCCGGGTGAGCTCGGCCGCGAACAGCGCGTTCTCGGTGGCGTTCCGCGCGGCCCCGACCGACGCGTTGAAGGTCCGCAGGGTGTCGAGCCCGACGCCCGCGACCACGAGGGTCACGAGGCTGGAGGCGCCGACCAGTCCGATGAGTTTGCCGCCGATCGTCATCGCGTCCACGCCCCGTGCTTGCGTGGTCGAACCTACCCAGAGGTTGTCAAGGACCCGTTAAGCTTGCAACCCGCTCACCCCTGCACGGCCTCGGGGCGCGAAGCCGACATCCTCGATGCTTCGCCACCCTGCGGTCGAAGCTGCGAGAACGACAGCATAAACCCGCTGACCCGGCGGCATAACCTTGACCGTTCCTTCGTCAGCCCGGATGAGTGGACCCTGCCGGGATCGATGATCGAGCCCGGTCCGGGGGACGTCAGATGAAGCGATGGATCGTGGGGGCCGCCCTGCTCGCCGGGCTGGCCGCGCCGGCTTGCGCCAAGGATATCGTCCTGCCGGCGAAGGAACCCGCCGTCACCGCGACGATGCCGGACGACTGGGACACCAGCGTCTACGAGACCGAGATCGCCTCCGTCTCGGCCGACGGCGACATCGTGGTCAACATCGCCACCGACAGCAAGGCGCGCCTCGACGCGCTGATCAAGGACAGCAAGGCCTACCTGACCAAGAACAAGGTCAAGCTCGTCGGCAAGCCGACCGAGCAGACCATCGACTTCAACGGCACCCCGGGCCAGGTGCAGCGCTACCAGGCGACGGACAAGAACGGCAAGGCGATCATCGACTTCGTCACCCTCGACGCGAGCCGGAACCGGGTGGTCCTGCTGACCGTGTGGGGCTCCGAGGACGACCGCCAGACCAACGGGACCGCCCTGGACGCGATCATGAAGAGCGTGACGGTCCCGGCCGGCGGCGGAGGCGGCGGGTTCTGGTCCGGTGCCGCCGTCCCGTCCGGCAAGGCCGGGACGGGCAAGACGGAAGCCACCGCGCCCGAGGCGGTCAAGCCGCCGCCGGGGGCCGCCGCGGCGGCGCCCCAAGCGCCCGCTCAAGCCCCCGCTCAAGCACCCCCTGCCGCAGCGCCGGCCGCCACCCAGACCCTCGGGGTCCGGCGCGTGCTGTTCGTCACGCGGCCCTCGGACGGCTTCGGCGACGCCGACCCGCGCGCCGCGAGCCCCTTCCTGCCGAGCGAGAAGGTCATCACCTACATGGAGCCGATCGGCGAGACGCTGGTGCCTGTCGCCGGCGGCGACGTGCGGTTCGGCCTGGTCGTCGACTACGCGCTGCAGACCAGGGGCGGCGCGATCCTCGCGGGCCAGAAGGCCGTGATCGACCGGGAGTTCACCGCCGGGAAGGACGCCCTGCTGGACGGCTCCCCGAAGTTCTCCTTCCACTTCACACTGGGCATCACCGGCGTCGACCCGGGCGAGTACGTCCTCGCCTTCACGCTGCGCGACAAGTTCAGCGACCGCACGACCCAGATCGAGCGGCCGTTCACGGTGGCGGCGGCCCCGGCCGCGCCCGTCCCCTCGGCTCCGACGGCCGCCGCGCCCGCGCCGTCGACGCCCGCTGCCGCCCCGGTCGTCGCGGCGGCTCCGCCCTCGCCTGCGGGTGGGCTCTGCGCGCAGGACGCGGTGCGCACGGATCTGATGGCCTCGGTCAACGGCGCCCCCGACTTCAAGGACGGCAAGCGCCGGCTCAAGGCGCTGGTCGAGCCCGAGACGGTCTTCGAGGATCGCAAGGCCAAGCGGATGACCTGCCGCTACACCTCGGTCTGGGACGAGACCCAGGACACGGGCACGACCGAGACGCGCATGAAGATGACCTTCAAGGCCAGCGACGACGGCAAGGACGGCATCGACCTCGATTACAGCTTCGACAAGTAGCAGCCGCTCAGCCTCCCGGCGGCCCGAGGGCCGTCGGGACGGAGCCGGTGAGGGCCGGACCTAGCCCGCGTCGAGAGCCTCGAGGACGAGGCTCTCGTTGGTGTAGACGCAGATCTCGGCGGCGATCCGCATGGCCTTGCGCACGATCGCCTCGGCGTCGAGGTCGGTGTCCTCCAGGGCGCGCGCGGCCGACAGCGCGTAGTTGCCGCCGGAGCCGATCGCCATCACCCCGCCCTCCGGCTCGAGCACGTCGCCCGCGCCCGACAGCAGCAGGCTGACGTCCTTGTCGGCCACCAGCATCATCGCCTCCAGGCGGCGGAGATAGCGGTCGGTGCGCCAGTCCTTGGTCAGCTCGACGCAGGCGCGGGTGAGCTGCCCGGGATACTGCTCGAGCTTGGCCTCCAGGCGCTCGAACAGGGTGAAGGCGTCGGCCGTCGCGCCGGCGAACCCGCCGATCACCGCGCCCTTGGCGAGCTTCCGGACCTTCCGGGCATTGCCCTTGACGATGGTCTGGCCGAGGCTGACCTGGCCGTCGCCGCCGATGACGACGCGGCCCCCCTTGCGCACCATCAGGATGGTGGTGGCGTGCATCTGGGCCGGGCCTGAATCGTCGTGTGCCAAGGGTGTCTCCGGGTGTCGCTCGGCGTCAGGTAGGGGCTCGCGCCCCGGATTGCCAAGCGGCGCCGCGAAGACCCGCGGTCAGTGGTCGCCGCCGAGATAGGCCGCGCGCACCGCCGGATCGCTCTTGAGCCGGGCCGCCGGCCCCTGGAAGCGGATGCGGCCGTTCTCGAGGACGTAGGCGTAGTCGGCCACCCCGAGCGCCGCCATGGCGAACTGCTCGACGAGCAGCATCGTCACCTGCTCCTCCTTGAGCTGGCGGATGATGCGGAACACCTCCTCGACGAGCTTCGGCGCCAGCCCCATCGACGGCTCGTCCAGCAGCAGGATGTCGGGGCGCAGCATCAGGGCGCGGCCCATGGCGAGCATCTGCTGCTCGCCGCCCGAGAGCGTGCCGGCGAGCTGCAGCCGGCGCTCCTTGAGGCGCGGGAACAGCGCGTAGGCGCGCTCGCGGTCGGCGGAAACGTCGCCCTTGGGGCGCGAGCCGGTCAGCCGCGGGAAGGCGCCGAGCGTCAGGTTGTCCTCCACCGACAGGGTCGGGAACACCCGCCGCCCCTCCGGCGAGTGGGCGAGGCCGGCGCGGGCCACGTCGTGGCTGTCGAGCCCCGAGATCTCACGCCCGGCGAGCCGGATCGAGCCGGCGCGCGGCTGGATCATCCCCGAGAGGGCCCGCATCGTCGTGGTCTTGCCGGCCCCGTTGGAGCCGATCAGCGTCACGACCTTGCCCTTCGGCACCTGGAACGAGAGCCCGTGCAGGACCTCGATCTGGCCGTACCCGGCCGACAGGTTGGCGACCTCAAGCATGGGCTGGCTCCGGAGCGGCCGAGCCGCCCATGTCGTCGGGGGCGCCGAGATAGGCCTCGATCACCTTCGGGTCGGCCTGCACCTCGCGGGCCCCGCCCTCGGCGATCTTGTGCCCGAAATCGAGCACGCTGACCCGGTCGCACAGCCCCATCACCACGTCCATGTGGTGCTCGATCAGGATCACGGTGATGCCCGCGTCGCGGATCTTGCGGATGATCGCGGTCAGGTCCGCGATGTCGGGCGCGGTCAGGCCGGCGGCCGGCTCGTCCAGCAGCAGCAGCACGGGGTCGAGCGCCAGCGCGCGGCCGATCTCCAGGAGGCGCTGCTTGCCGTAGGGCAGGTTGCGGGCCTCCACCTGGGCGAGGCTCGACAGGCCCATGAAGTCGAGGATCGCCATCGCCCGGGCGCGGGCCTCGCGCTCCTCGCGGCGCCGCCGCGGCGTGCCGAGGATCGCGTCGACGATGGTGCCGTGGAAGGCGTGGTGCAGGCCGACGAGCACGTTCTCCAGGGCCGTCATCTCGCGGAAGAGCTGCACGTTCTGGAAGGTGCGGGCGACACCGGCGAGCGCGATCTCGGAGGGCGTGCGCCCGTCGAGGCGCTTCGGCGCGCTGCCGGCCGCGGCCAGCGTCACCGCGCCGGCGGTGGGTTTGTAGATGCCGGTGAGCACGTTCATCATCGTGCTCTTGCCCGAGCCGTTCGGGCCGATGAGCCCGTGGATCGTGCCGGGCCTCACCGACAGGTCGACGCCGGCCAGCGCCTTCAGGCCGCCGAACTGCATCAGCGCCTGCTCGACCTGCAGCAGCGGCTCGGTGCCGGCGGCCTTGCCGCGCTGCGCGATCAGCGCGTCGCCGTCGGCCGAGAGCGCCTTGCCCTCCGCCGTGTGGGCCGGGCGGAGCGCCGGGATCTTCTCGCGCAGGAAGCCGACGATGCCGTCGGGCAGGTAGTAGACCACGAACAGGATCAGCAGGCCGAACACGCTGAGCCGGAAGTCGGTGACCGATTGCAGCGCCAGCGTCGCGGGCAGGAACAGGATGCAGAGCACCACCGGCACGAGGATCGCGAAGCGGTTCTCGCGCCGGCGCAGGAAGGCCTGGATGCCGACGACGAGCGCCACGGCGGCGATGAGGCCGGCCATGATCCGCACGAGGTCGATGTCGGCCAGGATGTTGGGCATCATCACGATGATCGCCGAGCCGATCAGCGGGCCGGCCCGCGATTTCCGGCCGCCCATCGTCACCGCGAGCAGGAACAGCACGGTGAGCTCGAAGCCGTAGGAATTCGGGGCGACGTAGCGCTCCGACCAGGCGAACAGCGCGCCCGCGAGCCCCGCCAGCGCCGCTGAGACCACGAAGGCGTAGACCTTGTAGCGGTAGACGCTGACGCCCATGCAGTCGCAGGCGATCGGCGAGTCGCGCAGCGCCTCGAAGGCGCGCCCGAACGGCGAGCGCACGATGCGGTTCACCACCACGATCGTCAGCAGGAGGCAGGCGCAGACGAGGTAGTAGAACTCGAGCTTGCGCCCCGCCGCGCCCCAGGGCGGCGTGATCCCGAGCGTCGCGAAGTCGATGACGCGGGCCGGCGGCAGGGTGATGCCGAGCGGCCCGTTGGTGATCGGCGTCAGCTCGTTGATGAAGATCTGCACGATGGTGCCGAAGGCCAGCGTCACCATCGCGAGGTACGGGCCGGTGACCCGCAGCGCCGGCACCGCGAGCAGCAGGCCGAAGGCGGAGGTGACGCCGATCCCGGCGAGCAGGCCCCACCAGATCCCGAGCTTGAAGTGCAGGAACAGCACGGCCGCCGCGTAGGCGCCGACGCCGAACAGCCCGGCATGGCCGAGGCTGACCTGGCCGGTATAGCCGACGACGATGTCGAGCCCGAGGATCAGGATCGCGTAGATCGCGATCACCAGCAGCAGGTGGATGTAGTAGCTGCTGGTGACCACGTGCGGGAAGGCGGCGAGGAACACCACGAGCAGCACCGCGCCCGCCGCGCCGATATGCCGGCCGAGACCGGCGGAGGCCGAGGGCGCCGGGGCGGCGGCCGGCGCGAAGGTGGAGTGCGCCATCGGCTCAGACTTTCTTGATCACGGCCTTGCCGAACAGCCCCACGGGGCGGATCGACAGCACGACGAGGAGCAGGATCAGGCCCGGCACGTCCTTGTAGCCGGTGGAGATGTAGAAGCCGGTCAGCGTCTCGGCGATGCCGAGGATCAGCCCGCCGACGATGACGCCGAGGCCGGATTCGAGGCCGCCGATGATCGCCACCGCGAAGGCCTTCAGCGCCAGCACCGCGCCCATCGTGGCGCCCGTCAGCGTGACCGGGGCGACGAGCACGCCGGCGAACGCCGCCGTCATCGCGCTGATCGAGTAGGACAGGGTGATGACGCGCTTGGTGTTGATGCCCATCAGGCCGGCGGCATCGATGTCGTTCGAGGTGGCGATCACCGCCTTGCCCCAGATCGACTTGCGATTGAAGATCTCGACCGCGAGCATCATCAGCAACGCCCCGGCGATGATCAGCAGCTCCATCGGCAGCATGCGGATGCCGCCGAGCTGCAGCGCCTCCTCGGGCAGCGGCGACGGGAACTTGAGGTCGTCGCGGCCCCAGATGTTCTCGGCGAGATTGCGAAAGATGATCCCGAGCGCGATGGTGGCCATGATCCACCCGTACTCGGACTTGATCTTCACCGCCGGGCGCACGCCGAGGCGCTCGACCACGGCGCCCAGCGCGAAGCCGAAGACCAGCACCAGCGGGATCATCAGCCAGTAGCCGGTGAACGGCGCCAGCGTCAGGCCGAACAGGGCGCCCAGCGCCAGCGCCTCGCCCTGCCCGAAGTTCAGCGTCTTCGAGGTGGCGAAGGTGAGCTGGTAGCCGAAGGCGATGGCGGCGTAGATCATGCCGACCGCGACGCCGGACGCGACGAGCTGCAGGAAGATGGTCATCGTGTCACCGGCGCCCGTGCGTGAGGGTTTGGTCGTTCATGACGTCCGGTCCCGACCCGATCCGTCGAGGCGCGGGCTCCCGTCCCGCTCGGGATCGGGCCGCGCGACGGGCGACCGGACGGCGTCGGGCCGGCCGTGCCGCCCCGGCACGCGGGCGGTTGCGGGACCTCGCGCGCCGCCGGACGCTCGATAAGCGTTCCGGCGGCGGTGGATCATCCCGCCCGACCGACGAAAATCGTCAGTTGGAGGTCTTTTCCTTGACGCGCACCACGCCGGCGTTCTTGGCGTCCGTGTCCTTGGCGTAGACGATCTTGCCGTCCTGCACCTTCCCGAACACGACCATGTTGCGCGAGATCGCGTTGTGGTCGGCGGCGGTGAACGGCTTGTCGTAGGTCGTCACCACGCCCTCGACCTTCTCCTTGAGGTTCTCGAGCGCCTCGCGGATCTTCGGCCCGTCGGTCGAGCCGGCCTGCTTGATCGCGGCGGCGATCAGGAACACCGAGTCGTAGCCCTGCGCGCCGGCGACCGGGGTCGGGATCTTGGTCACGCCGTAGGTCTTGTAGTAGTCCTCCAGGAAGGCCTTGCGCTTCGGCAGCGTCTTGTCCTCGATGAAGGTCTGCGGCATCACCACGCCGTTGCCGTTGGCGCCGGCGATGTCGATGAAGCTCTGCATCGAGGCCGGCCACGAGGTGATCATCGGCACCTTCCAGCCGAGCTTGGCCATGCCGTTGGCGATCTGCGCCAGCTCCGGCCCGATGCCGTAGGCCAGGATCACGTCGGCGCCGGCCTGCTGGGCCTTCAGCAGCTGGGCCGTCATGTCGACGTCCTTGATGTTGAACTTCTCGACCACCACCGGCTTCACGCCCTTGGTGCCGAGGTACTTCTCGATGTCCTCGCGGCCGAGCTGGCCGTAATTGGTCGAGTCGGCGAGGATGGCGATCTTCTTGTGGCCCTGCGCGACGGCCTCGTCGACCATCATGCCGGCCTGCAGCACGTCGTAGGCCGAGTTCCGGAAGACGTAGTTGCTGTCGTAGTCCGGCGCCTTGAACTGGTTGGTGATGACGGTGCCGGTGGCGACGTTGTTGAACACCGGGATCTCGGCTTCCTGGTAGAAGCGCTGCGCGGCCAATGCCACGCCGGTGTTGATGAAGCCCAGCGTGGCGACGACCTTCTCCTTGCTGATGAGCTCCTGCGCCACCTGGGCGCCGACCTCGTTCTTGGCCTCGTCGTCGCGCTCGACGAGCTGGATCTGACGCCCGAGCACGCCGCCGGCCTTGTTGATCTCGGCGGCCGCCAGCCGTGCGCCATCGCGCATCGACACCCCCATGGCGGAGGAGCCGCCGGTATAGGGGCCGGTGACGCCGATCTTGATCGGGTCCGCGGCCTGGGACGGCAGGGCGCCGAGCGTGGCCAGTGCCGTCGCGCCGAGCAGGGCGCCGACGAACGCGCGCGTCGTCAGTGTCATGGCTGTTTCCTCCGTGTCCCGATCCGGGCATTTTTTGTGTCGCGGTGCCTTGAGGCACCGTCGCGGGTTCTGCGGCCCGAAGTCTCGGACCCCTGCCCGGGCGCTGGAATATTGTCGAACGTGCACGCGAACGCAACGCAGGACGCGAGGTCCGGCCTACAAATCCAAAGGGTTGTGGGTTTTACGGCGCGAACCTCGGGCCGCCGCGGCGAGGGTCGGCCAGGCGGCGTCCGTCGCGGCCTCCGCGGGGACCATGCTCCGGCCGATGCGCCCGGGCGTTCCGGAAGCACCGGGCCGGCCCGGAAATGCGCCGGCGCGGGCAAAGCCTGTTGACCGATCCGCGCTTTCCCCTTAACGGAAGCGCTCCCGAACGACGGACCCCTTCCGAGCGGTCGCCGGCTTCCAGCCGTGCCCGGATCGCGAGCGGTACCCGTCCCTTCGGTGGGGGATAGTTTAACGGTAGAACGGTGGACTCTGACTCCTCTGGTCCTGGTTCGAATCCAGGTCCCCCAGCCACTTAAGACCTAAGCCACTGCAGGCATTGATCTTTTTCCTGATCCGCCCTGCGGTCTGAGCGCTTTGCTACACACCGCTGCTACACAGGCCGTCCGTGCGGATGGCGGGAGCGCGGTTTGGGTTCGGTCACCAACGTCGTCCAGCGCGGTCGCACCTTCCACTTCCGACGTCGTGTTCCAGCCGACCTGCGACGGCGCCTCGGCCGGCACGAGCTCGTGCGCAGCCTCGGCACGGGTGAGGTCCGTGCTGCCAAGCTCGGAGCCTGTCAGCTATACGTGGCGGCAGAACAGCTGTTCTCGACCTTGCGTGCCGCTCCAATGCTCACTGACGACCAGATCGCCCATCTCGTCCGGGACTTCTACGACACCATCCTAGTGGACGAGAACGCAGGCCGGCTTCGCCGCGGATCGCTACCGAAGGGCGTGCGCGAGGCTCGAGTGACGCAGTACGCGACGATGGCTGCCAAGGGCCGCGAGGCGCTCGCCGCCAATCGCCTCGACGAGGCGGCCTTCGTCGCCGAGATGATGTTGAAGCGTCAAGGGATCGCCATCCGAGACCTGGCTCCGGCGGACGCAGCGAAAGCCAAGCAGGCGATGCTTCGCGCTGGCATCGACCTCTCCGAGGCTCTGAAGGCCCGCTATGAGGGCGACTTCAACTACGAGCCGCGCGACAAACTCCTGAAGGCGACGCTCGCCGAGCCGCCCGCGAAGGTTTGGCCAACGCCCGCGTCAGCGCCGATGGCCGCGACCGCAACTGCTCCTCCGGCGGCATCACCACCACCCGAAAAGGACGAGCTTGCTCCCGCGCCCAATATTCCGTTCGAGGAACGCGGCAAAGCCTTCCGCGATCAACAAGTCCAGACGAAGCGCTGGGATAAACAGACCGCGGCGCAGGCCGGCGCCACCTATCGACTGTTCGTCGATGTGTGCGGCGACAAGCCCCTCGAAGCCTACACACGCAAGGACGCGGGACGTTTCCGCGAGCGCGTCGAGCGCTTGCCCAGCGACTACGGAAAGCACCCGCGCTACCGTGGCCTCAGCGTCGAGGCGATCCTGAGCGCCTACACGGCCCTGCCGGAGGGAACTCGCACTGGGATCATCTCTCAGAAGACCGTCAAACGCCACTTCTCGGCCCTGTCGACCCTCTGGACGGCAGCGGTGGCGGAGGGTGACGCGAGTGAGAACATCTTCTCCGGCCATCGCTTCGCCGCCACCCGCAAGCCAAGCGAGCAGCGGGACATGTGGGAGCAGGCCGACCTCGCACGCCTGTTCGCCACGCCGGTCTGGACCGGCTGCCGATCGGCGACGCAGCGCAGCACGCCCGGCACGCTCGTCCTCCGCGATGAACGTTTCTGGCTGCCGCTGATCGCTGTCTTCTCCGGCCTGCGCCAGGAGGAGATCTGTCAGCTGCAGATCGAGGATGTTCGGCAGGAAAACGAAATCTGGTACTTCGATATCAACGATCGACCACCGCGCAAACTCAAGAACGGTACAGCGATCCGGCGCGTGCCTGTACACTCGGACCTGATAAAGCTGGGGTTCTTGGAGCACGTCGAGCGACTACGCCGCAGCCGCCAGACCCGCGTGTTTCCCGCATTCCGCCCCGGCGGAGCGGACGACCGTCTCGGTCACGCCTTTACCAAGTGGTTCACGCGCTATCGTCGGGACGTCAGCCTCTACCGCCCGGGGCTGAACTTCCACTCCTTCCGGCACACCGCGACGACGCTGATGCATCAGTCCGGTGTGGCCACGGCCGTGATCGATCACGTCACAGGCCACACCACCCCGGGCGAGACGGCCCGGTACACCAAGCGTTCGACGCTCGCGCAGCTGAAGGCAGCGATCGAGACGATCCAGATCGATGTGGATCTCTCCCCACTCAGCACCTGCGTGCTCGACTGAGCCAATCAGCGGGGCACCCAGCCTTACCCGATAAGGGGAGCAATCAACGACGACGCCCACCCGGGAGTGGCGCGGGCGGCGTCGCCCCTTCGGCGGGGGCTACGAACAGCTCACCCAGCGGCACCGCCAGCGCCTCGGCGACCTTATCGAGCAGGTCGACCGTCGGGTTCTCCGCCTGCCGCTCCAGCCCGCCGAGATACGCCCGGTCCACGCCCGCGTCCGCCGCCAACCGCTCCTGGCTCAGGCCCTGCGCCACGCGTACCCGCCGCAGGTTCCACGCCACCAATGCTCGACCCTTCATGAGCCAGGATCAGCGGTCAGCGCGGGCTATCTAACCACTGGCTATAGCCACATGGTACGGCTAAGCTCGCTCCGCGGCGGAGGACCGTAAGAGGCACAGAGTCACGATGCAGGTGTGCATCCATCGCGGCACGCGCGAGATCGGCGGCACCTGCGTCGAGCTGGAGCACGATGGGGGCCGGCTGCTACTCGACCTCGGATTGCCGTTGGACGGGGACCACAGCGACACGAGCCGCCATCCGGCGGTCGAGGGACTTACCGGCAGCGGCGACCTGTTCGCGCTCGTACTCAGCCATGGCCACCGCGATCATGTTGGGCTCAGCCACCTCGCCGGACCGGATCTTCCCGTGGCGATGGGCGCGGCCACCCTGCGCATCCTGCAGGCGGCCGCAGCCTTCGTCCCGGACAGCTATGTCCCTACGAACACCGTCACCTTCACCGACGGGCAGGCGCTCCGCTTCGGCCCGTTCACGGTCACGCCGATCCTCGTCGATCACTCGGCCTACGACGCCTACGCCCTCTTGGTGGAGGCCGCCGGGCAACGGCTGCTGTACTCCGGCGACCTGCGGGCCCACGGCCGCAAGGGCGCGCTGTTCGAGCGCCTCGTGCGCGATCCGCCGCGCGGGATCGACACCCTGCTGCTGGAGGGATCGAGCCTCGGCCGCCTCGAGGACGACCGCACGTTCTCGACCGAGACGGGCATCGAGGCCCGCTTCGTCAGCCTGTCCGGCGACACCGAAGGCATGGCGCTGGTGGCGGCCTCGGCCCAAAACATCAACCGCGTCGTCTCCCTCTACCGCGCCTGCAAGCGCACCGGCCGCACGCTGGTGCTCGACCTCTATGCCGCCGAGATGCTGGCCGCGACCGGCAACTCACGCATCCCGCAATCCGACTGGCCCGGCGTGGCAGTGTTCGTGCCCCAGCACCAGCGCGTGCGGATCAAGCGCACCGGCCGCTTCGACCTGATCGAGCGCCACGGGGCCAACCGCATCTACCCAGAGCAGCTCGCGACGCTCGCCTCGCGGGCCGCCCTGCTGTTCCGGCACTCGCTGCTGCCCGACCTCGACCGAGCCGGGTGCCTCGCGGGTGCACGGGCAATCTGGTCGCAGTGGGCCGGCTACCTCGACCAGCCCCGAGGCCAGGCGCTCGTCACCGATCTGGCTGCCCGCGCCATTCCGCTTATCCACGCCCACACTTCGGGCCACGCCAGCATCCCGGATCTGAAGCGCCTGGCAGGGGCGATCGCGCCGCGGCAGCTCGTTCCGGTCCACACCTTCGAACCCGAGCGCTTCCCGGCGCTGTTCGGATCATGCGTCACAATCAGAGAGGACGGACAATGGTGGGAGACGGCGGCATGAGTAGCGTGGAGACCGCCCCCGGGAGTGGTACGGCAACCGTTCCCTATCGAAGCCTGGGCGAGCCCTTCCTCGCCGCCCTCGAAGCTCTGGTCGACGCACCGAACGGAGCGTGGTGGGCCGACCTGCTCGCCGACCCGGATCTGCTGCTGGCGGTCCGGAACCGGTCGCTCAACGTCTACTACCGCGGCGCCTCGCTCTTCCGGATCACCCCAGCGAGCGAGGGCGTCGCGGCTGAGACGCACGTGAAGTACTTGGTGCGCCAGCGCCAGGCCATGACCCGCCTCGCCGCGGATGCCGGCTTCAGTCTCGATCCGGCTGCTGCGGTCTGGACCCGCTATGAAGGCCCGGCGACGCTGGCCGAGATGAAGCGAGCCGCAACGCCGCTCGCCGGTCTGGAGAAGACCGGTGTGCACACGCTGGTGCAGGCCAGCCCGCACGTCGTCGACGTTGAGGTCTCACTCACCGGGGCACCCCTCGAGACGGCAGCCGAGCCTGATGGAACGCAGGCTGAGGTAGATGCTGCGTTCCACTCCCCTGACGTGAATGCGGTACCCTCCTCGACGAAGCAGGATCGGCTCGACGTGGCGAGCCTGGAGGAGCGGGGCGTGGCCGACGAGGCGTGGCTCGTCTTCCATGAGGCCAAGCTCGCGACAAATCCTGCCCTGCGCTCGAAATCGATCCCAGCCATCGTCGGGCAGGTCGAACGCTACCGTGCCACGCTGAAACATGAGGCCGAGCGCCTCGCCGCGAGCTACCCCGCCCTGTGCCGTGACCTCGTCCGTCTCGACACCTTGCGCCGCACGGTGCGGCTCGCCCGCGGTCTCGACGTGGGAGCGCTGCCGCAGCGCGATCAGCTCGTGGCCGAGGTGGCCTCCGGCCCACGCCGGCTGCGGGTCGACCCCGAGCCGCGCCTCGTCCTGTTCGGCTTCGACGCTGACCAGAGAGACGGCATGGTCGCGACAATCACCGAGAGCCTGAGAAGCCAGCACAACCTGAGGGTCTACGCAGTCGGCCGTCCGGGCAAAGACACGGCCGCCTTCCGGCGCCCGAAGGATCTGCCATCCGAGAAGGCCTGACCCAGGGTGCGACCGCCGGCCGCAGCAGGAATCTGCGGCCGGCGGTAAATTCGCGGGGTGGGCAGCGGGAATACCTATCCTCGGCTCCGCCGGAGCGTCCGCGAGACCCCTTCGTCATGTCCATCCCATCCGCCGCGGTTCGCTCCCCTGCTGATATCCAGCGGGGTGAGCGTCCAACCCCAAGACCGCCGATGACCATCCTCGTCTGTGCGGGCCTCTGCGCTGCTCTCACCCTCGCCGCCGCCACAGCCACCCAGGCCCGCGAGCCCCTACCACAGGGTGAGGTTCGCCTCCCGACGCTGCCCGCCTACAACGGCACCTGGGCAGCCAGCACGGAGGAGTGCCGCAACCTGAGCTTCCTGCACCAGCGCATCACGATCGATGCCAAGCAGGGCTTCATCACGGATAACCGTGCCGGCGACACCGAATGCCGCATCGTCCGACAGAAGCATTACGCGCAAGGGTCCAACATGGACCTGGTCTGCCAGTTCGGGCAGGAGTCGCCGTTCAACTTCCGCACCGACATCTCGCTGCTCCGTACCGGCGCGGGTCGCATGGCCCTTACGAACAGCTTCGTCGACCGCAAGCCGGAGACGCTGGACCTGATCCGCTGCAAGGACAGCGACATACCGACCCGCACCGTCTACCCCTCGGGCCCGGACGGCGCCCTCACGCCCTCCTACGAGCTGCCGCCTCTACGAGAGGGCGAGTTCTACGCCGGTCAAGCCTACCCCGCGAACTACGCCGAGCGCCGCACTGAGCTGCTGGGCGCGAAGGCGAAGCCGGTCCCCCGCGTCGCCAGCGAGACCTGCACCCACGCTTTCTGCAAGCGCTACCCGGAGATCCGCGCCTGCTACGCCGACTACTGCGTCGGCCGCTGGCAGCGCGCGGACGGCGCGACGGTCGACTACGTCGTGAAGCCGGACGACCTCACCGTGCTGAAGACGGTCTGCCGCGACACCTGCGGCGCGGACGAGATCCGGTCGCCCGCCCGCTGACGACCCACGCTCTGGAGAAGGCGACGCCATGCGACCCGACGTCGAGTACGGATCGGAGCGCCGTGACGGCCAGACAGCGACCGAGCCGAGCGTCGGCATCTTCTGGGGCGTGCAGAACGGCGGACGCACGGTGCTGGTCACGGACCGTACGACGCTGGCGCAGGCGGAAACCTACGGCGACTGTCTCACCCACCCGCGCGGGCACCACGAGGTCTGGGAAGCGTGGCGTCGGCTCGGGGCTACGGCCCTGCGCCGCCGCGGTCTGCCGCCAACCATCGCCACTCACGAGTACGAGGCGTTCCCGCGCGGGCGGGTGGTCTACATGCGCGGACCGGCGCTGTTCACCCTCTACGCCGACCGGCGCCTGCAGCGGCCGGCGACGATCAGCGAACTCGTCCGGCTGTTCGGCCTGACCGGCCTGCATCACGCGGTACGTTCGGACGCGCACTACCGCATACTGGCTTGAGCCGGGGATACGCCATGGGCGGCAGCTCGGCCGACATCGAGGCGCTGCTGGTCGACGTCACCGGCCCGGACAACCCGACACCGGGGATGCTGCCGGCGATCTTCCGCGACATCGTCGGGCGCCTCGACGCGGCCGGGCACGTCTACGCCGTCCTTGGGCGCATCGCCCTGACGCTGCACGAGCAGGCCCGCTTCGTCGGCGACATCGAGATCGTGGCGGACCTCGACCTGGTCGGGGGCGGGCACGCGGCAGACCTCGTGCGGGCGACGCGGACCCGGTTCGCCGCGCACATGGACCCGCACCAATGCCGGCGACCCATCGTCCTGACGCTGCGCCCTTGCACGTGCGCGACCGAGACCCGACTGCTGAGGGAGGCGATCACCCGCCCATGGTTCGGCATCCCGGCGCAACTGGCGAGCGCGGAGCACCTGCTCTGGCTCTGGTGCTGCACCGACGACCTCGACAATAGCGTGAACGCCAGCGCGCTGATCGCAGGCGGCACGATCGACCTCAACCGCGCGCAGGGCCTGCTGCGCGAGACGGACAACATCGAGGAGAACGGCCAGCGACGGCTGCGGCTGGCGATCGGGGACGCGGTCCTGTCGACGATGTCCTCGTTCAGCCGGTACATGGCCGAGCGGCGCGCACGGCTCGACCCGAACCACGTGCCGGTCTGGCGGCAACGGCAGACGGAAGCTCCGAACGGCGACGGCCGCTGATAGCCCAACCGTCCGACACACTGCGGCGTGGCATCGCTGCGAAGGGCGACGCGGTCCACGCCTGCATCGCGGCTGTCGCGATCACTAAATCACCGCGAAAATCACTCCAGCCGGCGGTAGACAAGCTGGACCGACAGGACCACTCCCGCCGCCTACGGCACCCTGGCCGGTGGGCGCCGGTGTACCACCGACAGGCAGATTAGTGCCCCTGCCCCACACCTCTGCCCCAGCACTCCTGCTACCACGCCTGTACGGCTTGGGCCCCCTGGAGCCCCATGCCCGGCTGACCTCAGCACCGAGACCACCCGACCCGGACTATCGCCGGTTTCCCGCCGATTCCGGCCCCGCCAAGTCTTTGAAACTCGGCACCCCTCGCCGGCACCGTTCTGCCGACACGCGGCCTTGACCGCAGCCAGCGACCTCCAGCTCAGGCCCGGCAGGACGATGCCCCGGAGAACGGATCATTCAAGGGTGGTACGGTAAGGAAAGCATCGGCAGGCCCTAGAAGATTACACCTTCTTAAAGTATGTTCTTTTTTTGTTCTGATCGGTTCACATGAATGACACCTTGTCCGACCCGACCCTCGCGGATGCGATCGAAGATCTCGACCGCGAGGGTCTGATCAAGCTCGTGCGCGGGCTGATGTCGAGCGGCGTTGCGCTGAGCTTCCACGGCAAGCGCACCGCCATGGAGATCGCCCGACGGGTCCGCCCGCGTGTAACGCGGCGAGAGCCGCGGCTGCATGTGGGCCCCCCGGCGGAACAGGCCCGCAACCTCCTCGTCGAGGGCGAGAACCTGCAGGCGATGGTGACACTGTACAAGTACCGCGGGCAGGTGGACCTGATCCTTACGGACCCGCCATACAACACCGGGCAGTCGTTCCGCTACAATGATAGGTGGGACAAGGACCCGAACGATCCCGACCTAGGTGCTGTGGTGACGCGCGAGGACGGCTCACGCCATACCAAGTGGATCAAGGCGATGATGCCGCGCCTTCAGATGATGAAGGCCATGCTCAAGCCGTCCGGCGTGGTCGCCGTGTGCATCGATGACAACGAGCTCTTCCATCTCGGCATGCTGATGGACGAGGTCTTCGGCGAGGACAACCGCCTGGCGATCATCAACTGGCAAAAGACCACCGTCAAAAACAACACCAAGCACGCCTCACAGACGACCGAGTACGTGCTCGTCTACGCCAAAGATCGTCCGCTCTCGACGACCGGCCTGCTGGAGCGCAGCGAGAAAAACAACGCTCGTTTCCAGAACGGCGACGCGGACGCAAAGGGCGCCTGGAAGCAGGGCGACCTTACCGGGACCGGCGCCGACAGCCATCTCACCGCGCTCTATGCGATCCAGTCCCCGTTCGACGGCAGCCTACAGTATCCCGGCGAGAACCGCTGTTGGGCGTTCGAGAAGGGGCGAATCAAGGCATGGCTCACCGAATGGGGCGGCGAGTACGTCGAGCGCGACCTTAAGGATGGCCGGACCAAAGCCCTGGTTCTGAAGGGCGCCCCACTCCCGGGTGAGCTCGGCCACGGGCCCAACGATTTCGTCCTGGCCGCGACGCGCACCCGCGCGATGGACCGCCTGAACCAGGGCAATTGGCCGAGGCTTTACTTCGGCATGAAGGGCACGGCCAAGCCGATGGCCAAGGTATACCTGTCCGAAATTAAGGCCGGCGTCGTGCCAACCACCTTCTGGGTCGACGAGGAAGATGAGGCTGACGGGCCGGCCGATCCTGTCGAACTCGGCGCGGCGTCCTAGAGCGCCGCCGAGACCGGCCGCAGCCGCGAGGGCCTGGAGGAGCTGGACGAGGCGGTCGGTCCCGGCCACAACTTCGTGACGGTTAAGCCGCTCAAGCTTTTCAGGAAGCTCATCCAGATCTGGTGTCCGCCAAACGGCCTCGTGCTCGATCCCTACGCCGGCTCGGGCACGACCGGCCATGCCGTACTCGACCTGAACAACGCGACCGGCAGCGCGCGCCGGTTCATCCTCGTCGAGCAGGGGGCTCCGGAGAACGGCGACAAGTACGCCCGGACGCTGACGTGGCAGCGGCTCAGCAACGTCGTCACCGGCCATAGGCCCGGGGGGCGCAGGGCCCCACCGGTCCCCGGCGGCTTTGAGTACCGCCTGCTCACCAAGGCGATCGACGCCCGCGCCGTGATGGAGATGAAGCGCGACGAGCTCATCGACGTCGTCATCACCTCGCACTGGGAGACCCACCGCCGGGGCGCGTCGAACCTCCAAAGGTTCGACGAGGAGGGCTACCAGTACCTTATCGGTCGCGACGAGCTCGGCGAGGGCTACTTCTTGATCTGGAACAACGGCGGCCCCGTGGGCTCGCTGGACCTGGACAGCTACAAGCTCGTGTCGGCCGAGGCCCGCAAGGCCGGCCTCAAGCCGCCGTTCCATGTGTACGCCCGCTACGAGACGTTCCAGACCCACAACGTCCGGTTCTGGAAGATCCCGGACCGGATCCTCGCGCACCTCGGCCTCGACGAAGACGCCCGTTACAACGACGGCGGCGAGGAGGCCGCGTGATGGAGCTCTTTCCGTTCCAAGAGGCCGCCGCCACCCGGATCGCCGAAAGGTTCGCGGCCTACGTCGCAGATCCGCTGATGATCGACCGGACCCGGGCGGTGCCGTTCTTCCAGATGCTGGTGTCGATCACCGGAAGCGGCAAGACCTTGGTCCTCGCCGACGCTGTGGCCCAGATGCAGGCGCGTTTACCCCGCCAGCCCATCGTCCTATGGCTCTCGAAAGGACGGGTCGTCGTCTGGCAGACCTACGCCAACTTGGCGGCTGGCAAGTACGCCTCGAACGTCCCAGGCTTCGTGGTCAAGCCACTGCTTGAACTCGCCCCACAGTACATCGAGGACGGCGATACGCCGTTGATGCTCGTAGCCACCGTCGGCAAGTTCGCACGCCAGGACGATCAGGAAGCGGATCGGCGCATCTTCCAGGTCCAGCTCGACCTGGCCAGTGAATCGTTGTGGACGCTGCTCAAGCGGAGGGCTTCCTCGCGGGGGGACCGCCGGCCGCTGATCGTGATCTATGATGAGGGCCAGAACCTCTCGGACCTCCAGACCCAGCGCCTGTTCGAACTGGCCCCGGACGCCCTCATCTCGGCCAGCGCGACCCCCGCGGTCCCGCACGCCCTCGAACGCATCCTCGCCAGGCTGCGCGCCGACAAAGGGTGGGTGGACGCCGACTTCAAGACCGTCGTGTCCAGCTCCGACGTTGTGGCGGCGGCCTTGGTGAAGAGTCGGATCTCCCTCGGCGGGTACGTCACGCCGATGGAGACCGCGGTCACCGCGATGCTCGCCGACATAGCCGATGCCACCGATGCCG
This sequence comes from Methylobacterium sp. E-025, assembly GCF_022829705.1. Taxonomy (NCBI): domain Bacteria; kingdom Pseudomonadati; phylum Pseudomonadota; class Alphaproteobacteria; order Hyphomicrobiales; family Methylobacteriaceae; genus Methylobacterium; species Methylobacterium sp. E-025. The sequence continues at coordinate 28,717 of NZ_JAKSYR010000136.1, read as the reverse complement.
CGGCGGCGATCGACGAGCCGTTTCGGCCGAAGGCCATCTACGTCTGCACGACGAACGCGGTGGATGGCGTCCCGATCTCAGAAGACGCCAAGCGGCCTTTCGAGGACCGGCAGGCGCGGCCGATCGTGATCTGGCGCCACCTCGTCGCGTCGGGCGTCGACCCGGCCAAGATCGCCGTCTACTGCCAATTGGCCTTCACCAAGGACACCCCGCCGCCGCCGTCCTTCAACCTGTTCGGCGGCGCTGACCGTGACTACGACCGCTTCGTCGCCGGGGGATTCGAGCACATCGTGTTTAATCTGAGCCTCCAGGAGGGGTGGGACGACCCACACTGCGGGTTCGCCTATATCGACAAAGAGATGGCGTCCGCCCGCCAGATCACCCAGGTCATAGGCCGGGTCCTGCGCCAGCCCGGGGCGACGCACCACGCCGATCCTATCCTGAACACGGCCCATTTCTACATCCGGGCGGACGAGCGGGGCGTGTTCGAGGACATCCTCGACGAGGTGCGAGCGCAGCTCACCTCCGAGCACCCCGCGATTGAACTCAAGGTTCGCCCGGAGAACCGGCGAGCGGACCGGGACCGAGAACCGCCGTCGAGGCCGCGAGCCGTGCCGACGACGTCGATCTATTCCGGGAACGCCCAGACGGCGATCGGCCGGATCGTGGATCGGATGATGGACTTCCGGGCCGGTGGCCCGAACACCGTGGGGCAGGGAGCCAGGATGCAGGTGCTGCAGGAGGTCGGGCACGGGGGCGCCGCCACCTACGAGTGGATCGAGGTCGAGCACAGCAACCGGGTCTCGGCGCGATCCATCTTCCGGCGGGAGCTGCAGCGGCTCTTCCCCGGCGGCCTCAGGCGTGCGGGCGGTCCCGTGAACCTCGTTGACATCGAGCTGCCGAAGTTCGACGCTGCCGTGGAGATCACGAGCCCGGCGGCCGACCACGTACGGGGCGTCGCTGCCGAGGTCGTCGACGCCTACATCGACAACGCCCGGCTTCTCCAGAACGAGGACGACCCGCCGTACTCCGTCGGGCCGGTGACAATCGACCCCAGCGACGCAGTCCCCTTCGCCAACGCGCTGCACCCACGCTACAGTGGCCTGAATAGCTTCGAACTAGACTTCGCCCGTGCCCTCGACCGGACGCAGCGGGTGTGGTGCCGCAACTCGGTGGGATCCGGCTACTTTATCCCCATGCTGGACCGAGGATCCACGGCAACGTTCTGGCCGGACTTCCTAGTCTGGGTAGACCGGACGGTTGTCGCCATCGACACCAAGGGCAAGCACGTGCTGTCGGAGGACGTCCGCCGCAAGCTGTTCGACATCAACGGGACCGGCGAGCGTCCGCGCGTCGTCCTGCGTCTCGTCTCGCAGGGGACCTGGAGCATTTCGGCTGCCGGCCAGGTTAGTCAACAGGGCAAAGTTGGGTACACTGTGTGGCGATGGGCGAACGGGCGGTTGAACGCGACCTTGTGCCCCGACCTGCGGGCCGCCTGCGAAGCAACTCTTACGATATAGCGCTGAGCTCGACCCTCTCGGCAAAGACAAGTACCAGCGATCAACGACGGCGACGCTCGACCGGACTGAATCGTGAGTGCTCTCAAGACCCGTATAGCGCTAGACAAATAGAGTCTGCTAATGAGCGCAGAAACAACCTCTGCCTATGGCGGATCCCAGGAGCAAAGTTCGACCGGCGGCCGTCAACCTCTTCGGCCTACTCGCCGACAATCCAAACCAGGCCATCCGCCCGAAAAATCCGCGTATAGTCACAAGCCGTGGCTCTGCGCCTGAATAAGTCATTGGTCGGACTTCGTAATTCCGGCCCACCCACACGCCCACCTGCCCCGTTCCGAACAAGGCAGGTGGCGACCGGCGGAGCGGTTCTCTCGACGACGTTCTCGTTCAGCCGATTTCCGACGGCGCGACGTGTCCGGCTCGATTAGAGTCTTTTGCTAGTCTGGCGTCTATAACCGGCGAAGATCGCGAGACGATGCCCCGGAGACTCGCCTACCCGCCTCGGCGAGCCGCCGCTCTCTAGCCAGTGCAGGACGAGATAATCGAAGGTGACCCACTCCCGACGGAGGTATCCAGCTCTGTCGGATCGCCAACTCTCAGGGATGAACGCGTCGGATCGCGGACTGGAACTCCGGGTCTTGGACGAAGTCGCGGAGATCGTTGTCCGCAGGATCGCCGGGAATATCCGGGTCGAGCAACGTTCCCAGCAAGTTCCGGATAGGGGTCGCCGGATCCGGGGCCAACATTACGACGCGTTGGACCGACGACAGGGCGACGTCTCGCGCCACGCGCATTTCCTCTGCGCCGGCGCCATGCTCAGAGAACCAACGATGCATCTGTCCATAGGCGCATGCCCGCCAGAGATGGACCATCGCGTCCTGATCGGTGCGGGAATCGGTCGCTAGGGCATCGGCGAGGACGCGGGCGCGCGTGAAGCCGTCCGGCGCCGGCAGATATAGCGAGAGGAGAAGTTCCTGGCGCCGGACGCGCAGGTCGTCAGGCGCCTTAGCCCTCGCCTCGGCTAAGGTTTCGGACGCTCCCCGGAGGTCGCCCCGCAACATGCGGACCTCCGCGAGGCGCCGCAGGATACGGACGTCGTCGGGCGCTAGGGCGTTCGCCCGTCGGAGTGCGGTCTCAGCCGCCTCGTAGTTCCGTGCCCGGGCCTGCGCCGCCCCCCAGGCCGCAAACTCGTCCGCGGAGACGAGCTCGTCGAAGCCGTACCTTAGCACCGCGGCATCATCCGCTACTGGCGCCGCTGCCCCAAGCGGTGTTCCGATCCGAGCGCCAGCGGCAGAGCCCAAGGCTCGCGCCTCCGCGGCGATGCCGGCGTCGTTGGCCGCAGCGACCGTCTCAGCGGGCAGCCCGGCGCGCTGGATGCCTTCGGTCATGAAGAGCGTGAGCGTGATGCGCGTCCTCGCCTGGAGGTAGAGGAATATGAAGCCAAGTAGAAAGGCGGCCAGCCCCACGGACAGCACGACCAACTCGGCGCCGGGGCAACCCGATAGGGCCTTCTCCGCGACGTAGGCGGCAGCCCCCTTGGCCGTGTCGGCAACCTGCCCAGCGTGCACAAGGCCGAGCCCAACTAGAATCTTGGTGACCCAGTCAGAGATTTCCTCCAGATTCGAATTGCCCTGGAGGGGCCTGAAGCCGGCGACGGGGGCGGCGTTCGGCGGAGTGGCCGCAGGACCTGCGGCGTCGGCCGGGCGGCGTGTAGAGAGGGACGCGAGTTGCCCGTCCCCGGTCAGTAGGCGGGGGATCCCGAAAAGGAAACCGGCCAGCCCCCCGAGTAGGGCGCTGGCTAACGCAATCCCTCCTAGCACGCCAGCGCCGGCCGCCATCGAGCCGCTCGCGGGCGTTGCCCCCCAGACATAGCCGGCGATCACGACGATCAAGGCGACGACCGTCGCGCCCGCTGCCCGATCGGCCCAGGAAAGGTTGCGTCTTAGCTCCCCTCCCCCGTCGCGCGCGACCGTTCCTACCTTCTCGCCCGGCAAACTCAGGCCCTCCTTGTGGGGGCGATGCCAACCGCCGGGGCTGCCCGGCCCGGGAACATCACCGCGGCTGCCACCCCGTTCCTGCCGTTGCCGTGCATCTCGACGACCTGCATCGGCGGGAGATCCCGGTCACGCGCGACGCGCGCGAACTTCTCCGCGAGATGGCGCGCGAGCAGACGGCTTGACGTGGTGACGACGAGCCGAAGATGGCCGTTACCGGACAGGGTGACCGCGCGCAGGACATCCAGCAGCCCGACGCGATTCAGGTCGTCCATGTGTGTAACCGGCTCGTCGAGGAAGAAGGTCCCCCCGAGGCTCCGGGCCCGGGCGATGAAGAGCGACAACGCAAGATCCTGACGCTGTCCCTGGCTGAAGTCGCGCATCGGGTCCAGGGTCGCTTCTCCCGCGCCAGCGCACCATCTCAGAAAATCGGCTCCCTCCCCGAACTCGATGCGGTCGATCAGCCGGTTCGCGTGCATGCGCGCGAACAGCGGGTTGACGACCGCCGAAAGTTGGACAACGCGCTGGCGCGCCGCTTCCGCGGCATGGCGCTCGAACGCCTCGGCGCCGCGCATGGCGGCGGCCCGACCGCCCCGGATCAGTTCGAGACGACCCCGCTCGCGCGTCAACCTGGCCCTGAGCTGCCGCACGCGCTCGCGGTCGACCTCTGTCGCGAGGGCGGCCTTCGCCGCGCCGAGATGCGCCTCAGCCCGCGTTAGGACCGCGTCGACATGCTTAAGGACCTCGCGAGCCTCGTCGCGGGCCCGTACACCCATCCGCGCATCACCCGCGACGACGGCCCACGCTCGCGCGAGGCTGTCGTGAAGCGCCCGAAGGTGGGTAAGCCGCCCGCGCAACGCCTCAAGTTCGGCCTGCGCGGCCTCAACTCGGGCCTGTGCCGCCCCGGAGTCTTCCGCCGCCGCGGCCGCCGCCGCCTGCGTGGCCTGCCTCTCCCGGGAGACGGACGCCAGTTCCGCCTCTAAAACCGATGAGAAACGGGCCGTCGCCAGCCGGAGTGGGGTATCGTCCGGGAGCGCCAGGCGGAAGCGGGCCGTGCGCGGGCCCAGTTCGTCCTCTAGCGCCTGCAGAGCCTCTACGGCTTCGACGCGCCGGCGGAGGCGGGACAGGGCCCCGGGTAGGTCCGTGACCGTCGTGGCGAGACCGACGTGCCGGACCCGACGGGCAAAATCGGCCCTGACCTGCGTGTCCTGCGCCCGCGAGCGGCGAAGCGTATCGACCTTGCCCCTTGATCGTGTCGCCTCAGCGACCGCGGCCCCGGCTTGCCGGACGCGGCGTTCGCCGTCCGCGACCTCCCGCTCTAGGCCCTCCACGAGTGATGAGCCGCCGAGCATCGCCTCGACGGAGGCCCGCAGCCTTTCGTGCGTCCGCCAATCGTGGCCGCAGACCGGGCAATCGGCATCCGCGTGGCGATGGTCGAGGAACGCTAGCGCCTCGGCACGCAGCCGTTGCAGCGGCTGGCCGATCTCGGCCAGCCTACGCCGGGCCGCCTCTAGGCTGCCGGACGCAGCCGCGAGTTCCCCTTCCCGCCGCCGTACTTCCCCCTCGTCAGGCAGCGAGGCAAGTAACCGGGATAACCTGTCATCCACGTTGGCGATGCGTCGTTCGAGTTCCGGCATCCCGATGGCGAGCTGCCCAAGCGCGGCCAGCTCGGTGGCGCGCTCGTGCCGCAACGCGACGGACATCCTGGCCTCGGGAAGGCGCCGGAGGGCGGCGAAGGTGGCATCGGGGGCGAGGCCCGCGGCAGCGCCAGCGGCTGTAACCTCCGGCAGCCGTGGGGTAACGGCGCTACGGAACCTAACCGACTCTGCACGGCGGCGGTCGATGTCCTCGAATGCCTCGCTCGTGGCTCGCGCCCGGGCAGCGAGTCCCGACGCGCGTACCCTGGCCACGCCGAGCGCCGTAGACAAGCGGCCTTCCTCCACAAGGCCGTCCGCGAGTTCCCGGCTGGTCGCCCGCCGTGATGCCCAGCCCTCGTCCACCGCCGCCATGGCTGATATCGATGCAGCGTGGGCTTGCCGCCGCCGCCAAATCTCGGCGGCTAGAGCCTCCACCCGCCGTGGGCCTGGTGATCCGGCATTCATGCCAAGAAGCCGTTCGCCTGAATGGGTTTCCTCGTCGCTGGGACGCGGGCCCGAGCGCTGGAGTGTTCTCACGGCTGCAGCGAACTCCTTCCTCGCATCGTCCACAGCCTGGGATAGCGCGTTCTCGTCCGGGAGTAAGGCGTCCGCGTAACGCCTTAGCCGGCCGGAGGAATCATGCTCCTCCCGGATGTCGAGCAAGTCGGCGAAGATCTCTTTCCGGCGACCGAGCGTCTCCGGGTCGGTGTCGAGCAGCGTGGCGAGTTCCTCCGCGGTTAGGATGTGGGTCGCCCGGAGGAACTGCTGACGCCTCCGGATCGCCGTGGCGTGATGGGGCTCCCATCCTGCGTCCTGCCGGAACGGCGCAGTAAGCGTGGCAAGCAGGGCGCCGGGTTGTACCGGGCGTGCTTGGTCCCGTGTCGCGCCGAGCCGCGCGCCGTTCCTGTCCCTCCGCAGGTACAGAGGGCGGCCGTCCAATTCCAACTCCGCCTCGACGGTAGGCTCGGTTTCAGGCGCGAACTTTGATACCAGAAGGGCGGAATCGAAAGCGTTGCCTGTGCAGAGGCGGTGGACTTGCCCGGTCAGCAGCCACTCCGTTGCGTCGCACAAGGTGGTCTTACCGGTCCCGTTGGCGGCGTAGATGACCGTCAGAGCCGGTCGCAGGTCGAGCTCGACCGAGCCGGTGATGCCGCGGAACGCATCGACGTGCAGGCGATTGATCCGCAATCCACTCACAGCTCGACTTTGCTCCTTTCTTCCGCGGCGATGGCGAGGTGCCCGTGCTCGGCGATGCGACGCCACAGGGCCTCCGCCTCCGCGTCGAGGACGGGTCGCGCCTGCCTGCGCACGCGGGCGGCCTCTCGAGGCAGGCCGAGCACGCCAACGGCGGCTAACCCTCGCCAGCCGATTTCGCATTCATCGGGCCAGATCACGTGCTTCCGACAGACCTGTGTGGACAATTCCAGGGCCCGGACGAGTTCCGGCTCGGGGGCGGAGGCCAACGCCAGCACTAGGTAGCCATCGATCGGGGTCTGTCCATCCTCGTCCGCCTTCAGCAAGGCGTCGAGCCAAGCCTGCCCGGCCCTCGCGGCCTCGGCGAGCCCGGCCTCAGCGACGGGCCAAAACAGCAGCCCGGCATAGGTGCCGACCCAGAACGCGGCTTCCTCGGGAGGATCGACCGCCCCCGTGTAACCGGCGGGAAGCTGCTCTACCCGGGAAAGGCCGACCTGGTCGGAGAGCATGTCGAGGGTCGCATAAGGCCAATCGGGCATCACGCCGCCTCCCGGTCCGCCGCGGCTAGAAGATCGAGTAGCGCCGCAGCGGCATCCGCAGCGGGTACGGACCCGTCCATGTAGATGTCCGCCACGCGCTGAAGCCCGACGCAGGTCACGGCCCGCTGCGTGCGTGGCAAGGAGATGTCGCCGGGCTCAGCCGGCGGTTCAGTCAAGTCCGAGCGCCTATCGCCCGTCACCGGGCCCTCCGGCAAGTTCTGGCGCCGGCCTGTGCCCACCACGATGAGATGCGGATGCGCGGTCGGTGTCCTAGCCCACGCCTCAAGGAGCCGCAGCATCTCCTGCCCGTTACGCACGGGGTCTCGCCAGACGAGGACGTGCGTGCCCGACCCAGAAAGCCGAAGCTGGCCATGACGGTCCTCAGCGCCGTGCCATTCGATGCCAGCGACGCCCGCCAACGCGGCCAGGCCGTGTAGGGCCTCGCCCAGGATCTCTAAATGAGGTTCGAGCTTATCCGGGTTGATCCGCGTCCCGGCGGTACCGCTCAGCAGCGAGGACAACAGACTCGCCGCGACTGGGTGCGCTGTGCTCGCGAGATGATGCCTCACGGCTTCGAGTCCCTTGGGAAGCCGGGCGTTCCAGCCCGGCCCGAGGGGCAGCCGGCGGGTCAGGCGGTCAAGCTCGTGCGCCTCCGCGATCTCGTCGACATCCAGTCTGGTCCCGAGCCCCTCGCCGGTCAGCGGCACCGTACACTCGATCTTCCATAGGTCCAGTGCGGTAGCGGGTCCGGGGGCATGGAAGCTTAGCGGCCCTGCTGCGACTCGGGGACCGCTGCCCCGGACCAGTACGCCCTCCACTGTCCCCGGCACCGAGACCGGACGACCGCCTCCTGAAGCCCGCAGGCCGCGCGGGAAGATGGAGAACGGGCCGAAAGCGCCGCTGAGGGACCGCCAGCGGTCCACCTCCTCCTCGGAATGGCACGGGCAGCATGCCTGGTTGCACGTCACGAAACTGACGCGGCGCGTCGCCGAGATGTCGTTGACGAACCGGTCTATGGCCCGGCGCCAGTTCATGTTAGCTGGCGCTTCCTGAAGCAAGCTGGCGGTGACCAAGACGGGATGGGCGTCCCGCGCGTCAGCTTCGAGCGCGGCCCTGATGCGCTCCCTCGTCGTTGGGGCGCCCGGCGCCTCCGTCTGCACGGCCTCCGCGCATATCAACGGGAACAGGTCGAGGTCGGCCAAGCGCAGCCGCAGCAGCGACATCCCACGCCGCATGTGCGGCATCTGCCTTTCGTGGGCCTGCTCCAGGAATGTCTTGAGGAAGACGATGCAGGCCGTTCCCTCGCCGGGGCGATGGACCCAGCACCATCCGGCCCCGTACCTGTTGTCGTTACCCAGGGGGCCGACGCCCTCGCGGTCCCAGGCCGGATAACGCCCTTCTCCGCCGTCGAGCCAAGCCTCGATGCCTCCCCCGTTCGCGACGCCGAAACCGGCGACGAGGATCAGGGTGCGGGGGCAGGACCGGACCGCCGCGTCGACGGCATCCCAATCCTGCGAGCCAAGCGCGTATTCGGGGGCAAGGACGAGCGTCGGAAATCGACCGGGCAAAAGATGGTCTAGTGCGGTGCCGTTCCCTGGCGGAATACGCGCGAACAACTGCGTAAGGGCCGCTACGACGGACGGTCGCGAAGCATCCCGCTCGATGACGCCTATCTCCACCTGGTGAGATTGGACCAGGCAAAGCTGCACCTCGCGATGCTGCAGCAGACCAAAACCGATGTCGAACGTCGCGATGCTGCCTTCATGACTGACTCTGATTGGGAGCGGCATGCGTGCGATGTCGGGAATCCGTTGGGCCATGGGCAGGACGGCCTTGCGCCCACGTCAGTCGTTCACGGTACAGCACCCAGCAATCACAAGGGATAGTGCGCAAGCGCTATCCACCACCAAGATTGCCGAGACGAAGCGAAGGACGAGTTCCACCTCGCGGCGGCCTCCCAGAATCTGCCGAATCTAGCTAAGCTGATCTTGGTGCCGTAGCCGAGCTTGGCCTTATCGGCCGGCCCCTCATCAAGGCAGACTGCTCGTCCGCCCGGCGCCTCATCTATGACGATCGCAAGTTTTTCAACGCAATCGGCGTATCTTGAAAGGGGCGACGGCGCTTTGACGCACAGCAGCAAGTGCACCACGAGTGTCGAGCCCACTATCTTCGCGAAAACATCAGCCAGACCGGAGGAGCTGCACACCACCCACCCACGCAGCCGGCTGGATGGTGGTACTGCCTTACCCTACCTCCCCTACGCCGATACCTCTGCCCCTACCCGCCCTACCTCTCCGCTAACAATCCAGCCGTCGGCTGCTTCGACCACTGCCGTCCCCTGACGGACCGGTAGCTCTAAGATCGATCGTAGCTGGGTTCATCGACCATACCGCACCCCGCCGACTCGCGCTGCCCATTCTACCACAAGCTGCGGCGTCCCCTTCGTCGTTCATTCTGCTGCCCCATCCGGGAACCCCTGGCCAGTCGCACCTCCGCGGCCGTGCCCAGGACCACCCCGATGGACATCACCGCCCCTCTGCTCTCCGCAGCCAACGACAACCCCACCCCTCTCGCGGCTGCCGCCCGCGCCGTCCTCGACCCCTCCGGGCTCGGCACGATCGACCGCGTGCCCGTCATCCCCGAGGCCGCCCGCCGCCGTCACCGCGTCTTCGTCCCCGCCGACCACCGCTTCATGGCCGCCGCCCGTTTCCTACAGGCGCTCTGGCGCGAGGGCCGCGGCCTCGCGATGGGAACCCATGTCGACCGCCGCGAACCGCACCGCCCCCGCCGGCTGGGCTCGCGCATCTCGACCGCGGCTGGCACGCTCGGCGCCAACTTCCTTCATCCGGACATCGTCCCGGTGGTCGCCCGCGCCCTCGCCTACCGCGAGCCGGGCGCGGCCTACGACGTCGACCGCCTCAAGACCAACCTGCTGTCCTCGCAGCCCCTGGCCTTCAACCTGTTCGGTCTGCTCACCGGCAATCCGACCCTGGCCACCTGCTTCGTCAACGAGCTGCTGCCGGGCACAATGACCCACGTCACCGACATCCTGTTCGAGCACTCGCCGGGCCGGGGCGACCCACGCTTCACTGCCGACCGCACCGCCTACGATGTCGTCCTTCGTGGCCGGGATGCGACCGGCGCGCGGGCCCTGCTCTGCATCGAGATCAAGTACAGCGAAGCGGGCAACGAGCCGGTGCCACCGCCCCACCCGCGCCACGCGGAGATCGCTCGCACCACCCCCGGCCTGTTCGTAGACCCGGCCAACCCGACACTTACCGGCCCCGCCTGCCAGCAGCTCTACCGCCAGCACTGTCTTGCGAGCGCCATGCTCACCGCCGGCCTCGCGGACACGGCGACGCTGGCCTTCATCGCCCCCACCCACAACCAACTCGCACACGCAGCGGCGGCAACGTACACGCGCCATCTCACGGACCCGCAGGCCGGCCCGATCCCCTTCGTCCCCCTGACCCTAGAGCATGCTTTCGCAGCCCTAGCGACGGCCGGCCTCCCGAACCACGCTCGCGCACTTCATCGCCGTTACACGGACTGGTGGCTCGTCGACGGCGAACTCGACCTTGCCGTGGCGCCGGCATCCGCTGTCACGCCACTCCCCGCCACGGCACCGACCGCACCGACCACGACCGATACACCGATAGCCCCGGCGCGGCCCGTCCGACGGCGCCGGCCGCACGCAACTCGACTCTCAGTCGAACCAATCGCTCGCGCGGCCTGACACGGTCCCTATCACCACGGGCGCCCGCCCCAACCAGACGGGCGCCCGCACCCCGCTTCGTCCCCGGCGCAGCAGTCGACCGCGCCGTGGCTTCCACGACGGTCCGGCCGCCAACGACGCTGACCGCGACAGTACGGACCCCTTCGTCCAAACAGCGCAATCGGTACAGACATGCCGCAACCAACAACCCATCGCAAAACCTCGGTGGCTTCATTAGAGTCCTGCGAAGCCAAAATCTATCAGAGCGGATCACTGTAGTTTACAATAGGCCTTGTCGATCGACGGCGTCGCGCCGGAACCCTGCCGCAGACACGACTTACCGGACATGAACTTCCGCGTCTGCGCATGACAGGCGCTACTTCCCTTGCGTCCTTACCTCGAACCACCGCTGCAGTCCCGGTGCGGCGTCCCTTACCAAGGGATGCCCCTTCATGCTCTTCCACCACAACGATCACCGCCGCGACATCCGTACGCTCACGACAAGCCGCCTGATCGACGCCACCCCGCGCCACCTCGCGCAGACCATTCTGCACCCGGGTCTTTTCAGACTGGCAGCGGTGAACCCGCAGCGACCACCCCTGGTCGCGATCGACCTCGATCCCACCCCCAACGGGCATGGTGCGGTCACGCTGCACTGCCCGCACAGCGGTATCAGCGAGCTCCGCCCCCTGCGAACGCGACACACCTCGCCCACACGCCTCACGGCCGATACCGGCGGCAACGTGGTCTTTTCCGGCGCGGGTGAGACGCCCGCCCTAGCGCTTACCATTGACCTAACGCCGCTCGTCCGGCCGGGGCCGACGCTCGCCACCCGCGTGACCCTGTCCGTCAACTTCGTGCGCGAACCCTGGTGGCCCAACGACCTGACGCACACCCTAGGCAGCCTCCCCGACCTATGGCTCCGGCGTTTGGAGAAGCAAGCTCGCGATGGCCAGGGACCACCAGACCTCCGAACGCGGCAGGCCCCCACCCGGACCATCGCCCTTCTCGCGCCGATCCCCTCCCCGCCAAGTGTCTGAAACTTGGCACCTCTGACCACGGACATTCTGCCGACATGCCGCCTGGGGCGCGCCCGGCGAGCTCCAGCTCGCACTTGTATGACGAGGCGGCCAGAGTCGGCGTGCGCGCCATCTCCCTGACAACAATTGACCCAATAAAGCAAGTCGGACATCTACAATGACTGCGCACTACTAAGAGGCATGAGGCCGTCGGAAGAAAGAATTTGACGTCGTCCGTTGTCTCGCGTTCAAATGCGGAGCAAGCGCATCAAGGCCGTGTATGTTTCTGACGCAGGAAGAACTCCTCACCCGTCTCAAGGATTGCCTTGGAGCGGCCGATCGCGTCGACATTGCCATGGCTTGGATGTCATTCGGCGAAGCATTCTCGGCGCTGCACGAGTTCGCGAAGGCCCGGCCCAAGGCACTCAGAGCCATCGTGGGTACGACCGGAACGGCGACTCACCCGCGGGCTTTGCGCCTCATTCATGAGACGGCTCGGCTGCGCCTCCCCGGCGGCTCACCTCTGTTCCATCCCAAACTCATCATCTTCCACCGGGGCGAGACGGCGCTGGTCTGGATTGGCAGCGCGAACCTCACCCGCTGCGGTTTTGAGCAGAACACCGAGATCGTCGCGGAGCTACCTGACGAAGGCGGGACCGCGCGTGCCTGGTTCGACGGCTTCTGGACCGGGTTAGACGCCGATTGCTGCCCGCGTTTGGATCGATACGAGGCGGACTGGAAGCCGTCCCTCTTCGGCCAGGCCACCGATCTGGAACCGCCCACCTCACACGAGGCGCTCTGGGCGATCGCACAAAATCTCTCGGACTGGCCGTCCTTCGTTCGTGCACTAAGGGTGGCCAGTTCATTCTGGCAGCGGGAGTTCAAATGCACCGTGGATGGCGAAGCAAGCAGCTGGCTCAACACGGTCACCCTCGGGATGGAGATCACACGCCGGGAGAGCTGGGATAAGCTCAGCGATGTCGACTACCACGTTCTACTAGGCATCCGGGACAACGCCGACGACGTCATGGGCTACGGCCTCCTCGGCTCGATGCAGGGGGCTGGAGAGGTCAAGACTACCTTTCTCAAAAACACCGGCCCACATCGGAAGATTAGGGAGCACATCCGGTCATGTCTGCGGGGGCCGATCCACGCATCTGACGCCGCCTTCCCCGACGCCGCTGTCGCATTCATTCGACAAGTCTCGGCTTTGGAGCGGTTCGGTCCTGCAGTCGCGACGAGATTGCTCGCCCTGGCTCGGCCCGACCGGGCCGTCTCGGTGAACAATGGCTCTCGCCCCGGCCTCGCTAAGCTATCCGGCCTGCCCCGCAGCGCTCTGAGCAACGTCCCGGGCGGCCCGCGGGCAAAATCCTACTCTGATCTGCTCGCGTTCCTTTCGACGAAGGAGTGGTACTGCCACCCGAAACCCGCGAACCGGTACGAGCAGACGCTCGCCAACGCCCGGGCGGCCCTTCTCGATTGCCTCGTCTACGTGCCGACTGGCAGCGAGACGGCGTAGGCGACCATTAGCTGGGGGATAGCAATCTCAGCAGGCAGGCCGTCCCGCAGTTCATCAACCCAACGCGGATACCGGCGCGATGTGTAACTGGGCCGATAGACAGGAAGCGTCAGGTTTACCCCACAGGATGGAGTCCTCAATCGGGGCGACTTTCGAGCGGAGTTCGGACTGGACCCTGGAAAAATCCGCGTATAGTCACAAACCTGTCGTCCACGCCCAGATAACCCGTTGCACGGACAAGGAAAATTAGGTTTCTTCCAGCAACCATCTGCCTAGTTTGGGACGAGGCAGATGTCACAGGCGCTCGCGGACTAGCCTCTGCCGACACGGCGTAACACGGGGACGACGTTTGACATGCCGACGTTCGTCACCCCCGCCGGCGAAGAGGGGGGAGGCCCAGAAAGGCAAAAGGAGGCACCCGCATCGGCGAACGCCCCCTCGTTTACTGTTCCGCGGACGGTTCAACCAGCGCGTCAACGGGGTAAGCGTCCCGATGCCGATGGGCTGGACGCCAGCATTTGCGTTGCCTCAGATGAGTTCCATCTCTAATCGGAGCTTTTCCGGCGGCGGAGGCCGCCGTGACGGCTCGGGCTCGTACGACAACTTCGTCACCCGCGTATTAAACTCCAACGGATACAACCAGCGAACGTCGCGCCACCCGTCCTCGTATCGCGACGTGAACGGGGGACGGGGAACCGTAGGTGTCCGGAGGCTTCCCAACTGTTCCTCAAGACTCATCGCTCGCTGCACTGACAACTTCTTCGGCCGTGGCGAATTCCGAACTTCGTCGCAGCCGTCTGGGATACCGATCCGACGGCGAGCCGGGCCAAGATTCAACGCATGGCCTAGGCGCGGCACCATCGTGACCACGCCGGGGTCCTGCCAAGGACACGCGATCAGGTCACCCAGCATCACATCGGTCGCGGACTGCGAGTTATATGCCTGCCGCACGACCCCCTGCGGGTCGTAGCCCTTTACCTGATAGTGAAAGCGGTGCCAGTGCAGCCATGGAGTCTTCCTCGCCGGACCAGTTACCCGGATTGCCCGCGGACAGGATCCATACCCATTCCGCTCCGGCCAACCCATTGCCCACCGACGGAACTCATCGCGTGCTTTCGAGCGGGAGTACGTCGACAGGCACAGATAAACCGCAAGATGGGTATGCACGCCGATCCGCGCGCTGCTCTCGTGACTGAAGAAATAAACAGTTGGCAGATGTCGCTCATGTAGCCAGGCGTTTAAGTCTTTCAAGAAACGAGAGAAAGTGTCCTGCGCGCTTACCGCATTCGGAACGCCGAGCGCACCCCACCACAAGGTAATAGCCGTCTCGCATGTCAAACCGTGATGGGCGGCAAACGCTGCCGCCGTATAGTGCTCGCTGAACTCCTTCGGCGTAATATAGGTGGATGCGGGAGGCGAAACGGAGCCTTCGGCAACCACTGGCTGCACGAACAGATGGCGGGACGGCAGCTTTCGTACATAAATATCTGGCCGCCCCGCCTGCGCCAGCTGCAGGTAGTCATAGCTCGAGAGGGGATCGGGTGGCTCGTCCCACATCGCGCGCAGTAAGGTCCCGAAGTGGCCGGTAACGAGACTTAGATCGAAGTCGGTGCCGGGTATCGCGCAGCATTCGTATAAATACTTGGACCAAGTATCGGTGTCCTGAAATCGATCGCGGCAGAACACAGAACGGGGCTTGAACGCCATGGAGAAACTCTCGGGCTGGTCACGGCGCGCAGCAGCAAATTCCCCGATGACCTCGTCGCGGGCATTACTGCACTGGCAGAGCCTGCGCCTGACAAAAAACGGAGACCGCGCGTACAGCCGGGTGCGGTCAATTAGGCTCAAACGGGACTGAGGCAACGCGATCCTGGTCGACGTGCCTCAGCCCCGCGACACTTATCGTCGGCCCATCAGCTCGACAGCACCTCGGGCGACTCGCCGGCATCCCCACGAGCTCCAACGTTCATGCTCGCCAGGATCTCGACCAACGGCGGCATCACGTAGGTAGGACGGCCCCTAACCTTGGGCGGTTGTGACGCGTCCAACTGGCGATGAATATGCGAGACGAGATCGGCCAGAGCTCCGCGATCTACGGACGTTTTCGACGCGCCCTGACCCGGCGCTCCCGACTGGCGATTTTTGAACTGGCGGCTCATGGCAAACTCCTTTGCTTGAGAGATAGAAGTACTACGGAACACTGGCCTCAGCTAAGCAGAGCAAAATCATCACGCTCGAAGCGCGGAAGCTCTGACGGGCTGAAGCAACAGCGACCGGGTACTTCCAATTAAACCACCGCGAGGCAGCTTAGCTGGAGACCGCCCGCCAAACTGGCGGGACTCCTCTTTCAAGCTTGGGGACTGGGCCGGGGGGCACAGGCGCCATTAACAGCAACTCGCATGTGGGGCGCGAAGCTCTTCCGACAACCGGCGCAGGGCCGACCACCCGCAATTTTTCTAGCGAAGGATAAGCGGACGCTGGACCTTCTCCGCTCGCGCCGTCGACGTACCAGCTGCGTCACGCTCGCTCTAATGCTGGACGTGGCGGCAAGCTCCTAGTTCGCCAGATTCAGAGCCACGCTCCCTATGAGCCCCTGCGCCTCAACCGCTAGCCAGGCGGGATGGGAACCAGCCAGGGAAACTACCGAAGGGCATCGGTTGCAAGGGGTCTCGCGCGCGCGGGACCGCAGGATGGAGGATGACGGGTAGCCCCAACCCTCCTAGACGACCCCGACGTCCCGCGGATCGAGCGGACGGGTCCGTCCGCGCTGGCCGTCCAAGCTGACGGGAAGCGGTGCGTAAAGGCCGACAGCACAGCCCCGGCCTGCCTCTTACAAGGTTGCACTTCGATCCGCCGGTCGACCGACGACGTGGCTCCGAGATCCGGAACCCCTCGCGGGCGGGCGCGGCTTTGCCCGCCATCGGCAAAGCCTTGCCTTCAGCAAGCCAGTCTCCCTCAAACGTCCACCAAGATCCAGAACGAGCGGGCAGGCGGAGACACTCCGGGACGCAGACGAGACACCGGCCGAGGCAGAGACCCCCGATCACCACCGGCCCGCTGCAACACGCACCGGCCCCACCCATCTGGTGAACGCTACCTGCCGTCCCGGGAAACTTCGGCCGAGCCGCCGACACCGCGGCCGCCCGGAGCCCTGCCCTTCATGCCCGCGCCCGACCTGCACGCCCGCGTGACCACCGCCATCCTCGCGCAGATTGAGACCGCCGACCCCGCTTCGTGGTCCCCGCCCTGGCACGGCGCCGACCCAATGCCGCGTAATGCCCGCACCGGACGACGCTACCGCGGCATCAACGTCCTGGCCCTCTGGTGCGCGGCCCAGGCTGAAGGCTACACGGACGCGCGCTGGGCCACCTACCGGCAATGGGCCGCCCTCGGCGCGCAGGTCCGCAAGGCCGAGCGCGGCACGCTGGTGCTTTTCTATAAGGACCTGCCGCGAAGCGCCCGCGCCGGGACCAGCGACATCGACCCGCCCGACGGCGCCCCCTTCGTCGCCCGCGCTGCTCACCTCTTCAACGCCGCCCAGGTCGACGCCGCCTCGCAGACCGTGGACACTGCTACCCTCACGCCGCCCGACCCGCTTCCGTCCTTCGACGCCTTCGTTGCGGCGACCGGCGCAACGATCCGCGAGGGCGGCACCCGCGCCTGCTACGTCCCGTCCACCGACACGATCCACCTGCCGCCCCGCATCGCGTTCCACACGGCCACGGGCCGCGCCGGCACGCTCGCCCACGAGCTCACGCACTGGACCGGCGCCCCACACCGGCTCGCCCGCGATCTGACCGGCCGGTTCGGCGCCCGCGCCTACGCCGCCGAGGAGCTGGTGGCCGAGCTCGGCGCCGCCTTCGTCCTGGCCGACTTTGGGCTCGCGCGCACGCCCCACCCGGACCACGCCGCCTACTGCGCCTCATGGGCGCCGCTGCTGCGGGCTGATCCGCGGGCACTCAGCCACGCGGCCGCACAGGGCTCGCGGGCCGCGGACTACCTCACCGCGCTGCAACCGGGCACCCGGGAAGCACCGGGGATAGAGCGCTTCGGGCCTCTGTAATCTGTGGTTGGCCTGTACGAGTTAAGCGCCTCGGCGCCGCTCGGTTCTCCGAGGAAGGCCGGCGCTTCGATCCGGCGCTCCTGCGCGGCCCCGACGCGAACACCCATGTCTACGCTTTCGGTCCTCGGCGCCTCACCGAGGCCGTGCAGGCGGCGCTCGCCGCAAACGGCTGGCCGCTCGAGCAGGTCCGTGTCGTGCACTTCGCCGCTGTCTCAGACGAAAACTTCAAGCCGGAACCGTTCGACGCGCGAATCGCCTCCACCGGCGCCGTACTCCACGTGCCGGCGGACCGCTCGCTCCTCGACGTGCTGCGCGACCACGGTTTCTCCCTGCCCTCCTCGTGCGAACTCGGTGTCTGCGGCGCCTGCGAATGCGGCTACCGCGACGGTACGGTGATCCACCGCGATGCGGTGCTCCCGATCGGGAAACGCCAGGAGCGGATGACCCCGTGCGTCTCGCGCGCCCGGGTCGGCGTGACTCTAGACCTCTGACGGGCCCGCGATGGATCGACGGGGGGCGTTCGCCCCCCGTCGGCCGCGTCGGTGCGGGACGGTCGAGGTCAATAATCCAAGAACAGGTCACGAAGCAGTCGTAAGCTGCTCACGATAAGGGCGGCGTGGACTACCCGAGATCGAGATGGCCCCGGCGATGATCGTGGCCCGCTACGACGCGCCTTAAGAGCCCGACGAGAACGTCCTGATCCTGTGCGCCGAGCGCTGAGATCGTTAAGGCATGGGCCTCGTGGGCGGCGTGCTCCATCGCAGCGTGGAGCGCCCTACCCTCCGCGGTGATGCGACAGATCTGCGCCCGACGATCCGCCAGGGAGGTCGATCGGCTAACCAAACCTCGGGTCGCGAGCCGCTTCAACGCCCCGGTTGTGGTCGTCCGGTCGAGCGCGACCGCGTTGGCCAGCGTCGTCTGGTCGGCCTCGTCGAGGTCCCGCAGCAACGACAGCAGGCTGTATTGAAGCGGCGTGATCCGAAACGAGGCGCAGCGCTCGGAAAACAGGCTCACGTGGATCTGGTGAAGGCGCCGCGCGAGGAAGCCTGGGCGCTCAGCCAGCGGCCAGGTGCGGGCGGCGCCAGCGTTGGTCTCCGTCTCCTCGCAGTCGGCGGCCATGTCGTCGGCGATCCTCTCGTCCATCGCAATTCACCCTTCGAACCAGTCTGGCACGCAGACTGCATATCGGCAACTACGAAGCATACTTCGCTTTTCGATGCACCAGAGCGTCCACGCGACCGGCGCTCCGATGATGAGGCAGTCCTATGGACGATCCCCGTTTTGATCTGCTCCTGCGCGGCGGACGCGTGATCTGCCCGACCTCCGGCATCGACGGCATCCGCGACGTGGCGATCCGCGACGGGCGTATCGCGGCGGTCGCCGAGTCCGTCGTCCCATCGGCGGCGACAGAGGTGGTCGACGTGTCCGGCAAGCTGGTGCTGCCGGGCATGATCGACACCCACGGCCATGTCTACCAGTATGTCACCGGCCGCTTCGGCCTGCCGCCCGACATGGTCGGCGTGCGCTCCGGCGTCACCACGGTGATCGACCAGGGCGGCCCGTCCTGCATGACCCTGCCGGGCTTCCGCCACTTCGTCGCGGAGAAGGCCGAGACGCGGATCTACGCCTTCCTCTCCGCCTACCTCGTGGGCGGTCTCGAAGGGCATTTCTACCCGAACCTCTACAGCCCCGACGGCGTCGACATCGAGGCGACGGTCAAGTCGGCCACCGAAAACCGCGACCTCGTGCGCGGCATCAAGGGCCATGCCGAGATCGGGGGGTTCGCCCGCTGGGGCATCAAGGTCATGGAGATGGCGGCCGAGATCAGCCGCCGCTCCGACCTGCCGCTCTACGTGCATTTCGGCCAGCTCTGGGGACTGCCCGAGAGCGGTGCCAACGGCGAGGACGCCAACACCATCATGGAGCGGGTGATCCCGCTTCTGCGCCCCGGCGATTACCTCGCCCATCCCTTCACCCGGCATCCGGGCGGCTTCATCAACGAGGACGGCGTCGTCCACCCGATCATCCGCGCGGCGATGGATGCGGGCTTGCGGGTCGATGTCGGCCACGGCAGCCACTTCTCCTACCGGGTCGCCCGCGCCTCCCTGCCGGCGGGCGTGATGCCCTACACCCTCGGCGCCGACATGCACGGCTACAACACCGAGGTGCCGAAGCCCGCCGGCACCCCGGACGAGCACCACGACGACGAGAACCACCCCTTCCTCGGACAGGCACGCTTCAGCCTGACCCAGGCGATGAGCTCGATGATGGCGCTCGGCCTCTCCCTGGAGCAGGTCGTACCGATGGTGACCTCGCACCCGGCCGAGATGCTGGGGCTGTCCGATCGAATCGGCGCGCTGACACCGGGATTCGCCGCCGACGTGTCGGTGCTCCACGACCATCGCGGCCGCTTTCTCCTGCGCGACAACGAGGATACGCAAGTCATCGCCCAGCGGCTGCTCCAGCCGGCCTTCTGCCTGCGCGCGGGCAAGCGCTTCGACGCGGATTCGCCGATCCTGCCGCAGGCGATCGCGGCGTGACGGCGCGACCGATCCTCGGCGAGGGCGTCGGCGCCCGCCTGCCGCGCAAGGAGGACGACCGCCTGATGCGCGGGCGCGGCCAGTATGTCGGCGACATCCGCATGCCGAAGATGCAGGACGTAGCCTTCCTGCGCAGTCCCCTGGCGCATGCCCGCATCCGGGCGATCCACGTGCCGGAGGCCTATCGCGACCGGGTGTTCACCGCGGCCGATCTCGACGGCGTGCAGCCGATCCGCGCGGTATCTGGGCTGCCGGGCTTCAAAGTCTCGGAGCAGCCGGTGCTGGCCGTGGGCAAGGTGCGGCAGGTCGGCGAGCTGCTGGCGTTCTGCGTCGCGCCGACGCGGGCCGAGGCCGAGGATATCGCCGCCTCGATCGTCCTCGACCTGGAGGAGCTTCCGGCCGTCCACGACATGCTCGCCGCCCGCGAACCGGGTTCGGCGCTCGTCCACGAGCACTGGGGCGACAACGTCTTCCTGGAGACGCAGGTCGACGTGAACTTCGCCGACGCGCTCGATGCGCCGATCCAGGTCTCACGCACGATCTCCACCGCCCGCCAGTGCATGGCGCCGCTCGAGGGGCGCGGCGCCGTGGTGCATCTCGATCACCGCATGGACCAGCTCGTCGTCCACTCCGCCAGCCAGATGCCGCACATCGTGCGCAACGGCCTCAGCGAGTGCCTCGGGATCGAGCAGGGCCGCATCCGCATCGTCGCGCCCGATGTCGGCGGCGGCTTCGGCTACAAGGGCATCCTGCTCGCCGAGGAGATCTGCCTCGCATGGCTCGCCCTGCGCTGCGGCCACCCGGTGCGCTGGCTGGAGGACCGGCGCGAGCACCTCACCGCCAACGCCAATTGCCGCGAGCACCATTACCGCATCACGGCCTATGCCGACCGCGACGGAACGCTTCGCGGCATCGACTGCGAGGCCACCGTCGACTCCGGAGCCTACTCCGCCTATCCGTTCTCGGCCTGCCTGGAGGCGGCGCAGGTCGCGAGCATCCTGCCCGGTCCCTACGACTTCCCGAGCTACCGCTGCCGCACGTGGTCGGTGGCGACGAACAAGTGCCCGATCCTGCCCTATCGCGGGGTGGCGCGTACCGGCGTCTGCTTCGCGCTGGAACTCGTGCTCGACGCGGTGGCCCGCGAAGCCGGCATCGAGCCGTGGGTGGTGCGCGCGAAGAACCTGGTGCGCCCCGAGCAGATGCCGTTCGACAACATCACGAACAAGCATTTCGACAGCGGCGACTATCCGCAGGCGCTCGCCCGCGCGCTCGACGCCGTCGATCTGCCGGCCCTGCGCGCCCGGCAGGCCGCGGGCGAGCCGGACGGTCGCCGGGTCGGCCTCGGCCTGTCGATCTACTGCGAGCAGGCGGCGCACGGCACCTCGGTCTATTCCGGCTGGGGCATCCCGATGGTGCCGGGCCACGAACAGGCCGGCGCCCGCCTGACCCCGGACGGGGGCCTCGAACTGCGCATCGGCGCCCATTCCCACGGCCAGGGCCTCGAGACGACGCTCGCCCAGGTCGCCCACGAGATCCTCGGCGTGCCCGTCGCACGAACCCGTCTCGTCCACGGCGACACCGCGATGACGCCCTATTCCACCGGCTCCTGGGGCTCGCGGGTGATGGTGATGGCCGGTGGCGCGGTGGCCACCGCCTGCCGGGAACTGGCCGACCGGGCGCTCGCAATCGGCGCGCACCTGCTCCAGGCCGAGATTTCGGAGTGCCGGTTCGCGGCCGGACGCGTGGTCGGCCCGACGGGCGACGTGTCGCTCGAAGAGATCGCCCGCACCTGGTACCGGCGGCCGCAGGATCTCGCGCCCGACGTGAACCCGGGCGGCCTCGAGGTCACCGCCGGCTACAAGCCGCAGCGCGATTCCGGCACCTTCTCCTACGCCGCGCACGCGGTGGTGGTCGCCGTCGATCCAGACCTCGGCGCGGTCGAGATCCTGGACTATGTCATCGTCGAGGATGGCGGCGTGCTGGTGAACCCGCTGGTGGTCGACGGCCAGATCTGCGGCGGGCTCGCGCAAGGCATCGGCACGGCGCTCTACGAGGAGATGGCCTTCGACGACCGCGGCCAGCCCCTCGCCTCGACCTTCGCGGACTATCTCCTGCCCGGCGCCGCCGAGGTGCCCGATCCCCGGATCGACCACATGGAGACGCCCTCCCCCTACACGCAGTTCGGCGTGAAGGGCATCGGCGAGGGCGGCGCCATCGCGCCGCCTGCGGCTCTCGCCAACGCGATCAACGACGCGCTCGGGGGCCTGGGCGTCGAGATGCTGCGGTCGCCGATGAGCCAGCGCCGCATCGTCGAAGCCGTGCTCGCCGCCCATCATCGGACGGCCATAGGCGCGAGAGCCGCCGCATGAAGGCCGCCCGCTTCGCCTACGAGCGCCCCGCCGACCTCGCTGCGCTCCTCGATCGGCTCGCCGAGGCCGACGGCGCGGTCAAGCTGATCGCCGGCGGCCAGTCGCTCGGGCCGATGCTGAACCTGCGCCTCGTCGAGCCCGACCGGGTCGTCGACGTGACCGGCATCCCCGAGCTGCGGCAGGCGAGCCTCGAGGGCGCGACCCTGGTGCTCGGCGCCTGCGTCACGCATGCCGACATCGAGGACGGACGGGTGCCGGACGTGACCGGCGGCGCCATGGCGCGGGTCGCCTCGGCCATCGCCTACCGTCCCGTGCGCAACCGCGGCACCATCGGCGGCAGCCTCGTCCACGCCGACCCCGCCGCCGATTGGGTCACGGCGCTGCTCGCGCTTCGCGCCGAGGTCGAGCTGGCCTCGCGATCCGGGCGCCGCCGCCTCGCCCTCGACGCCTTCGTCCGCGGCGCCCTCGACGTGGCCCTGGAGCCCGGCGAGATGCTGGTCGCCGTGCGGATTCCTACGGTCCCGCACGGCCTCGCCTGGGGCTACGTCAAGCACTGTTCGAAGATCGGCGAGTTCGCCCACGCCATCGGTGCCGTCCTGGTCGATCATCAGGCCGGGCATGGACGGGTCGTGATCGGCGCGATCGAGCAGGCGCCGCTCCTGCTTTCCGACGCCCGCCCGCTCTTCGGCGGCCGCATCGGCGCGGATTTCGCGGAGCGCTTCGATGCGCGGGCGGCCGACGACGCCCTGCGGGAGGCGGGTATGTCCGAGGCGATCGACCGCCACGTCCACGTCACCGTGCTCGCCCGCGCCGTCGCGCAGGCGGCGCGTCCCGCACCGGTACCCCTGACGGAGGCCGCATGAGCACGGCGGCGCTCGCCCGCGACGACCGGATGCCCCTGGCGCTCACGGTGAACGGTCGTGCCGTCCGCACGGAGGCCGAGCCGCGCACGCATCTGGCCGACCTGCTGCGCGATACCCTCGACCTGACCGGAACCCATCTCGGCTGCGAGCACGGCGTCTGCGGCGCTTGCACGGTGCTCCTCGACGGCGAGCCGGCCCGCGCCTGCCTCACCCTCGGCGGCGCCTGCGAGGGCAGCGTCGTCACCACCATTGAGGGCCTCGACGACGATCCGATCGCCGGCGAACTGCGCGCCGCGTTCAACCGCGAACACGCGCTCCAGTGCGGCTACTGCACCCCGGGGATGCTGGTCGCCGCCCGCGACCTCGTCATCCGCCTGCCCGAGGCCGACGAGCGGCGCATCCGCGCCGGGCTCTCGGGCAACCTCTGCCGCTGCACGGGCTACGCCGGCATCGTCCGGGCCGTGCGCACGGTGATCGCCGAGCGCCGCGCACGGGGCATTCCCGCCGCGACGCATGGCGGCGCGGAGGCCGGGCGCGCGCTCGGGCCCGTCGGCGCCAGGATCGGGACGACCGTCGCCGGAGGCGCGACGCCGCCCGCCGCCCGCCCACCGGTCGCGACTCCCGCCGCAATCCTCGACATCGCGGACGACTTCGAGCCCGCGCATGGCTTCGCGCAGACCTTCGCAGTCGCCCATCCCCCCGAGGCGGTGTTCGCCCTGTTCGGGGATGTGGCGGCCGTCGCCGCCTGCCTGCCGGGCGCCGTGCTGACGGGCACGCCGCAGCCGGATGCGGTCGAGGGCGCGCTCCAAGTGCGGATCGGGCCGATCACGGCGCGCTTCGCGGGCCGGGCGCGGATCTGGCGCGACGCGCCCGTCCGCGCCGGCCGAATCCTGGGGGCGGGCAGCGACGCGGGCGGACGCTCCGCCACGGAGGGCGAGATCCGGTATCGGGTCGAACCCGGCGAGGCCCCCGGCACGGCGCAGGTGGTGCTCGCGGTCGGCTACACCCTGAAGGGTCCGCTGGCACAGTTCGGCCGCCCCGGGCTCGTGCGCGATCTCGCGGGGCGGCTCACGGCCGACTTCGCGCGCAACCTGGAGGCCCGGCTGTCCGGCGCAGCGCCCGCACCGCCGGCCGACCTCCATCCGATCCGCCTGATCCTCGGCCTGCTGCTCGATCCGCTGCGCCGGCGGTTCGCCGCGTGGCGCGGGACGCGGTCCTGACCTTCCCCCATCGCCTCACGACGTCCCGGAGACCGACATGACCCGCAAGACCCTCGCCCCCGCCCTGGCCCTGTCGCTGGTCCTCGCATCGAGCACGGCCTACGCGCAGGCGATCCGCATCGGCGTCAACGAGCCGCTCACCGGAGCGTTCGCGGCGTCCGGCACCTACGTGGTCAACGGCGCGAAGATCGCGGCCGACGAGATCAACGCCAAGGGCGGCGTGCTCGGGCGCAAGATCGAACTCGTGATCGAGGACAACAAGAGCAACCCCACCGAGGCCGCGGCGGTGGCCGAGAAGCTGATCACCAGCGACAAGACCCCGGTGCTGATGGGCGCTTGGGGCTCCAGCCTGACGCTGGCGGTGATGCCGAAGCTCGCCGACTACGAGACCGCGATGCTGGTGGAGACCTCTTCATCCGGCAAGATCACCACGTCCGGCAACCCGTACGTCTTCCGCATCTCGCCGCCCTCGTCCCTGGAGGCCGAGACGTTTGCGCCGATGGTCGCCAGGCTTGGGCTGAAGAAGGTCGACTTCCTCATCCTGAACAACGATTTCGGCCGTGGGGCTGCGGCCGATTTCGGCACGATGCTCAAGGGCAAGGGCGTCGCCATCGGCCTCGTCGAGACCATGGACCAGGGGGCGCAGGACATGAGCGCCCAGCTTTCCAAGCTAAAGGCCTCCGACAGCGACACCATCATGATCACCAGCGCCGTCGATCAACTGGTGCTGATCTTCAAGCAGATGGCCGCGCTCGGCCTCAAGAAGCGGATCATCACCACCGGCGGCTCACAGAACCCGGACCAGATCATCGCTCAGGCCGGCAGCGCCGCCGACGGCACGATGCACCTGACGACCTTTCTGCCCTGGTTCCCCGAGAAGACCCCGAACCCGCAGGCCACTGCCTACTTCATCGGCGAATGGAAGACGCGCGGTTTCCAGTTCGCCGGCGTCACCGAGAGCTTCCGCGGGTACGACGGCATCCGGGCGATCGCGCAGGCGATCGAGAAGGCGGGTTCCGCCGAGCCCGCCGCGATCACAAAGGCGTTCTGGTCGGTCGACTTCACCGGGCTCAACGGCCCGATCCGCTTCACCAAGGCCGGCCCCGCCGGCAAGGAGAGCGGGCAGAGCAAGCCCGACGTCTACCTGATCGAGATCCGGGACGGGAAGGTCGCGGTTCCGACCCTCTGACGCCGCCAGCCCGATCGATCCCGGCCGGCACCGAGCCCGGCCGGGCCCGCCCGAGACGGACAGGGACCGCCCGATGACCGAATTCTGCCAGCACCTCCTCAACACCCTGGTCCTCGGGGGCACCTACGCGCTCCTCGGGATCGGGCTGACGCTGATCTTCGGGATCATGAACGTCGTGAACTTCACGCACGGGGCGCTCTACACGGT
Source organism: Methylobacterium sp. E-025 (assembly GCF_022829705.1). NCBI lineage: Bacteria > Pseudomonadati > Pseudomonadota > Alphaproteobacteria > Hyphomicrobiales > Methylobacteriaceae > Methylobacterium > Methylobacterium sp. E-025. The sequence goes on along the minus strand of NZ_JAKSYR010000136.1, from coordinate 3,132 downwards.
GGGGGCCTACCTCACCTACCTCGCGGTGGCCGCGCTCGGACTGAACTTCTTCCTGGCGCTGCCGGCGGCGATCCTCGGGGGTCTCGTCCTCGGGGCCGCGATCGAGCTTGTGCTGCTGCGACCGTTGCGCGGTTCCGACATCGACACGACCATGCTGGTGATGATCGGGGCCGGCATCGTGCTGCAATCGGGCACGCTCTGGCTGTTCGGCGGCGTCGCCAAGGCAATCCCGACGCCGTTTCCCGAGGCGCCGCTCCAGATCGGACCGGTTTCCGTCTCGTGGCTCCGCTTGTTCGTCCTCGGCGCGGCCCTGGCCCTGATCGTGCTCACCTACGTTCTGATCAACCGCACCCGGCTCGGGCTCGCCATGCGGGCGGCCTTCCAGGACCACGACACCGCCGCCCTGATGGGCGTCAACGTGCGGCTGATCTACACCGCGACCTTCGCCATCGGCTCGAGCCTCGCCGCCGCAGCGGGCGCGCTGCTCGGACCGGTCTACGTCGTCTTCCCGCAGATGGGCGGGATGGCCGAACTGAAGGCCTTCGCCATCGTTATCCTCGGCGGCCTCGGCAACATCACCGGCGCGGCGATCGGCGGCTTCATCCTGGCGCTCGCCGAGGAACTCGGCGCCGGCTACATCTCTTCCGGCTACCGCGACGCGATGGGCTTCCTGATCATCATCGCGGTGCTGGTGTTCAGGCCGACCGGCCTGTTCGCCAAGGCGGAGCGCATCGGATGACCCGACTCGCGCCCCTCGCCATCCTCGCGGGCCTCGGCCTACTGCCGCTGGTACTCGGCACCAACCCGTATCTCCTCAACGCGCTGATCACGACCGGCATCCTGATCGTCGCCGCCATGAGCCTGAACCTGCTGCTCGGCTTCACCGGGCAGCTCAGCCTCGGGCACATCGCCTTCTTCGGCATCGGCGCCTACGTCAGCGCCCTGACGAGCCTCGGCTTCGACGTCGACCTCGGCTTCGGCCTGCGGGTCGTGCACGAGCCCTGGCCGGCGGCGATCGGCTTTCCCCTGGCGATCCTGGCGGCCGCCGCGTGCGGCTGGCTCGTGGGGCGGCTGTCGTTCCGGGTGCGCGGCGCCTACTTCGTCATCGTCACGATCTCGTTCGCCGAAGTCGTGCGGCTCGTGGCGCTGAACTGGGTCGAGCTGACCCAGGGGCCCCTTGCGCTCACCGGCATTCCGGCCTTCACCCTCGGCCTTCCGGGCCTCGGCACCTGGACCCTCAAGACCAAGCTGCAGAACTACTACCTCGTCCTCGCGGTCGGCACGCTCTGCTACCTGATCGTCGCCCGCCTCGTCGGCTCGCGCTTCGGCCGGGCGATGCGCGGGCTCAAGGAGAACGAGTCGCTCGCGCTCTCGGTCGGCATCGACGCGACCCGCACGCTCACCATCGCCGCGGTGATCTCGGCGGGCATGGCGGGCGCCGCCGGCAGCCTCTACGCGCATTATCTGCGCATCATCGACCCGGACGTGTTCCAGTTCTCCACGACCGTGACGATGGTGATCATGGTGGTCGGCGGCGGCAAGGGCACCCTGCTCGGGCCGATCGTCGGCGGGGTGATCTTCGGGATGCTGCCGGTGGCGCTCCGCCCCGTGATGGCGCCCGAGGCGCAGTGGATGGTCTACGGCCTCGTCCTCATCGCAATCCTGTTCATGGTGCCGAAGGGGATCGTGCCCGGGCTCGCCGGCCTCGTCCGCCGGCGCACCGCGCCGGCTTCGACTGCGCTAGCCGCCGAGGTGCGTCCATGAGCGCGCCGCTCCTCGCGATCGATCATGTCGGGGTGCGCTTCGGCGGCCTCGTGGCCATCGCAGACCTGCATTTCGACGTCCATCCGGGCGAGATCGTCAGCTTGATCGGCCCGAACGGGGCCGGGAAGACCACCGCCTTCAACGTGATGACAGGCTTCCTGAAGCCAAGCCGTGGGGAAGTCCGCTTCCGCGGGACCCCGCTCAGCGGCCTACAGCCCCACGAGATCGTCCGGCTCGGGCTCGCACGCACCTTCCAGCGCACTAGCGTGTTCCCCGACGACACCGTGTTCGACAACGTGATGATCGGCCTGCACCGACGCGGGTCCTCTGGGGACCGTCCGAACCTGCTCGACACCCTGCTCGGGCGCGACGGCGCCACCGAGCGGGCCTCGCGAGACCGGGCGCTCGCACTGCTCGACCGGGTCGGCCTCGCCGCCCGCGCGAACGAGAAGGCGGGCGCGCTCGCCTATGGCGAGCAACGCCTCGTCGGCGTGGCGCTGGCGCTCGCCAGCGACCCGGCGATGTTGCTCCTCGACGAACCGGTCTCGGGTATGAACGCCTCCGAGACCCAGGTCTTCGTCCGCCTGATCCGGGCGATCCGCGACGACGGCGTCACGATCCTGCTGGTGGAGCACGACATGCCGATGGTGATGGCGGTCTCGGACCGCATCGCGGTGCTAAACCACGGACGCCTGATCGCGCAGGGGCCGCCGGCGGCGATCCGCACCGATCCGGCGGTGATCGAGGCCTATCTCGGGCAAGGCAGCGCGGCCCGCGAGGCCGCCCACCGGGCCGCCGCCGCACGGGAGACGAGCGATGCTTGAGATCCGCGACCTCGTCTGCGGCTACGGACACGTGACGGCGCTGAAAGGTCTCACGATCGAGGTCCGGGCCGGGCAGCTCGTGGCGCTGGTCGGCGCCAACGGGGCCGGCAAGTCGACGACGTTGCGTGCCATCTCGGGCCTCGTCCCTGCTCGCTCGGGCTCGATCCGTCTGGAGGGCCGCGACATCACCGGAGCCGACCCGCGCCGCGTGCTCGGCCACGGCATCGCCCATTGCCCCGAGGGGCGCCGGGTCTTCCCGCAAATGAGCGTCGCCGAGAACCTCGCGATGGGGGCCTATCTCCGGCGCGACAAGGTCGGCATCGCCGCCGACCTCGCCCGGATCTACGGCGAGTTCCCGCGTCTCGCCGAGCGCCGGGCGCAGGCGGCCGGAACGCTTTCGGGAGGCGAGCAGCAGATGCTGGCGATCGGCCGGGCGCTGATGGCGCGGCCCAAGCTCGTCCTGTTCGACGAGCCGTCCCTTGGGCTTGCCCCCAACATCGTCGAGCGGATGTTCTCGGTGATCCGCGCGATCTGCAATGCCGGG
>NZ_JAKSYR010000204.1:0-467 GCF_022829705.1 Methylobacterium sp. E-025 | reverse complement strand
CACTACGAGGCCAACCTGATCGTGCAGGCTGTCGCCTGGTACCTGCGCTACTCGCTGAGCTACCGCGACACCGCGACATGGGGCAGCTATTCCCGGAACGCACTCTTGAGGTGGACGATAGCACCCTGAACCGCTGGGTTCTGGCCTACATTTCCCTCATGCAGAAGCAGCTGGGAGCTTTCCGCAAGCACATCAAGCCTCCGCCTATGCCTTACCGGTACGGCTTGCGACAGGCCCCGTCAGCTGCGGGCCCATCCAATTCCCACGTCACGCCCAGCGCTGTTCCTTCGTTCAGTAGCCTGTCAAATATGAAAGTCCGCGCTGCCGTTGTTGAACATGTTGGCGACGCCGCCGCTGTTGTAGCCGGCATGGTTGTCGGCGGCGTCGCCCGCCAGGGTGTGCCCGTTGAGGCTGACCTGATGGACGTAGAGGTTGCGGTCGGCCGTCGCGCTGCCGCCGTAGACGTC
>NZ_JAKSYR010000203.1:0-287 GCF_022829705.1 Methylobacterium sp. E-025 | reverse complement strand
GCCGAGGACGGCTCGGGCGATTGCGAGGATTTTCAGCTGCTCAAGCGCAGCCTGCTGGCCAAGGCCGGCCTGCCGCGCCGCGCCATGCGGATGACCGTGGTCATCGACGAGAAGGGCGAGGGCCACGCCGTGCTCACCCTGATCACCGACCGCGGCGACCTGGTGCTCGACAACAAGACCAGCCAGATCCTGCCCTGGCACCGCACCGGCTACACCTTCATCAAGCGCGAGAGCCAGGACGCCGTCGCCTGGGTCTCCCTCGGCGGCGTCACCTCCCCGGTCACCAC
>NZ_JAKSYR010000202.1:0-467 GCF_022829705.1 Methylobacterium sp. E-025 | reverse complement strand
ATCAGCGCCGAGAACCAGGCGATGCCGATCACGTCGACGCCCTTAGCGATCGGGTCGGGGACGTTGAGGTCCTTGTAGGGCACCACGCCGGTGAGCACCCGGGCGACCAGCAGGAAGAGCACTGTGCAGATCGCGGCGGAGCCGAGGAGGCCGATCGGACTGTCTCCTTGGGGCGATTGCGCCTCCTGAGCGGCGGTGGGGACCGCGGCGAAGCCGAGGAAGGCGAAGAAAACACCCCCCTGGCCCGCAAGCCGGCGCCCCCACCCGAAATGCCGGAAGCTGCCGCCTTGTCGGGGAGAGCGGCGGGGTGCGCGGCGCGGGCGGCTTGTTCTTCGCCTTCATCGGCTTCGACGCGGTCTCCACCGCCGCGCAGGAGGCGAAATCGCCCCAGCGCGACATGCCGATCGGCATCCTCGGCTCGCTCGCGATCTGCACAGTGCTCTACGTGCTGGTCGCCGCGGTGCTCA
>NZ_JAKSYR010000201.1:0-4941 GCF_022829705.1 Methylobacterium sp. E-025 | reverse complement strand
TTCGGCGTAGACGTAGAGGCCGAAGTTCCAGCGGTGGGGGCCGCCGGGATCGGTGGCGCAGGCGGCGTGGGCCTCGCGGTTGGCCTGGGTCAGCGCCTCCATCGCGATCTCCTTGGCGCGCGCCTCCAGCCGCCGCGCCAGATCCTCCGACAGCCCGTCGTAATGCACCGCGCGCTCGAGGAAGCGCGGCGCCTCGCCGAGGATGTTGGCGACCGAGGCCGCGATGTGGTCGTGGAGGTTGCGCCCGAAATAGTAGAGCTGCGGCTCGCCGCCGCCGCGCGGCACGTAGGCGGCCTCGGCCAGCACGATCCGGTCCTGGCCGTCGAGGGTGGCGAGCCCGCGGTCGAGCCATTCGTCGAGCACGGCGCGGGGCCTCAGGTCGCGGGTCACACCGGCGACCAGGGCCTCGAAGGAGGGGCCGTCCTCGCCCGCGCGCCGCAGCGCCAGCGGGCGCCCGTCCGGGTCGGTGAAGGCGGGGTCCGCGAGCCACCGGGCGATGATCCGGCTGGTGCGCGAAACCACCGCCGGCACCGCGCTCACCGGCGCCCCGGCCCCGCGCAGGCGCCGCACCTCCTTGCGGTGGATGCCGGTGAGCAGCGAGACCCGGCTGTCGGTCTGCTCCTTGCCCTGCAGCGCGAAGTCGTGCTCGGCGACGTTGACGTAGAGCTCGCGCAGCAGGTTCGTCAGCGCCGGGAAGGTGATGCCGCGGGCCACGAACAGCCGGACCAGCGGGCGCAGCAGGCGCGCCACCGGCGCGTGCAGGGCAGCCCCCTCGGCGGTGTCGTTGACGGTCTCGGACATCGGCGCAGCATGGAGGTGGGCAACGTGGGACACAATCCCACATCGTGCGCCGGCGCACCTCGGCCCACCGATTTCGCGTTGACGTGGGAAATCTGCACACATACGGTTTGTGCGTGGTCAAATTTCCCACGTCAACGCGACCCGGACGAGGCCGATGCCCGAACCGAAACCCGCCCTCGTCTGCCGCCCGATGCCGCCCCTGAACGCGACCCTGCGCCGCGATCGCAGGCCGCCGGGCGGGACCACCCTTTCGCGACTGGGCCGGCTCGCCGCCTGTCTCGTCGCCCTCGCGCTGCCCGCTCTCGGGATCGCCGCCGCGGACACGGTCCACCGCGTCGCGACCCCAGGGGCGCTGCAGGCCGCAGCACCAGGATCCCCCTCCCGGGATGCTGCGGTGCTCGACGGCGCCTCCCGGATCGGCAGACCGGTCCGGGAGGCGCTTCCAACCCCTCGACGCGAGGCTGGCCGATGATCGCCGCCAACCCGAGGCCACCCGTCGCCCTGATGTCAGAATCCGTGCCGACCGACGATCGATCCCCCTGCGGCGGTGCCTGCATCCTCGACCTCGCCCTCTGCATGATCATCGCCGTTGCCGTCATCGGCCTGTTGTCATCGCTGACCTGACGAAACGGGGTTCGACCGCTCCACCGCCCGCCCTTCGCCGCGAGCGTGAGGACTATCTCGGACCATGGCCGGACACCTTCGGCAGCCTCCTTCCCAACGAGAGAAACACCATGTCGACATCGTTCCCGATCGCAGGTCCAGCACTCGGCCGCCTTAGCTTGTCCGCGACCGTCCTGATCGCCGGACTCGCGGTGGCCGGCGCCGCCGACTTGCCGCGTCGCGCGCCGCCTCCGCCGTTGCCGGTTCCGCCCGCCTTCACCTGGACCGGGTTCTACGCCGGCGTGAACGCCGGTTACGCGTTCCGCGACGGCGGCGGCCGCTTCACCAACCCGACCTACGGCACCGTCACCGACGCTGCCGCGAAGGGCGGCTTCGCCGGCGGCGGTCAGCTCGGCTACAATTATCAGTTCACCCCAAGGTCCGGCTTCGTGCTCGGCGTCGAGACCGACATCCAGGGCACAGCCTTCGCCAAGACGGATGCCGCCTATGTCGGGACGACCCCTTACTACTCCATCCGCCCGAGCCTCGACTACTTCGGCACCGTGCGCGGCCGCGTCGGGTATGCCTTTGATCGCGTGCTGATCTACGGGACGGGCGGCTTCGCCTACGGCGGCGGATCGCGCTCGGCGAACGCGGCTGCCTATCCCTATACGCTGCCGGACACGACGCGGACCGGCTACGCCGTCGGTGGCGGCATCGAGTACGCTTTCACCGACAAGCTCTCGGCCAAGGTCGAGGCGCTCTACCTTAACCTCGGTAAGCGATATTCCGGCACGACGTACTACGATACCACGACCGCCGCCTATTACGGCGCCGGCCGCAGCGATGCGGGCTTCGCGGTGGTGCGCGCCGGCTTGAACTACCGGTTCTGATGACAGACCGGATCGAGGTTCCGGGTCCGGCGGGCGGCGTTTCTCCGTCCGGGGACAGCGGATCGCAGTGCGGAGGCAGGCTTCTCCCATGCGAATCCCACGATCCGGTCGGCACAGACCGGGGGCGGTTCGCTTGGTCGGTGGCCGCCCTCACCTACGCCTTCGTCCTGTTGCTCGTCTGTGCGGACAGGCTCGCGGCGATCCGGCGATCGGACGCGGCGGACGGCTGTGTCGTCGTATCGTGGCGCAACCCCGTCACGGGTCGCGACGAACCGTGGCGCGGCCGCGTCGATGCGATCGGCCACCCGGTCTGCCCGTAATCATGCCGGTCTCCGACGGGAGGACGGTGCGACGGCAAATCGCCGGAACACGGGTTCGGGATATCGAAATCGGACGTTCGACGAGGCGCCACGCAGCGGGGCGGACTCCACGGAGCTTCAGAAAACAGCGGTGCCTATGCATGAGCAGGCGTCTGCCGCGCTCACCGGCCGTTCTACTCCCTTAATCGGCCGGACAATGATAAGGTACTGATGTTGTCTTATATTGACCAATGTTTTGACTTTTGATGCGTTAACTATGACTAATTATATAACTGCTTTCTGATTCGCCGCTCCTTTAATAATTACATTACTATGGGTATATTTGGCGAGGGATTAAAGCTTGGAGTTGGCTCGATTCATCGCGAGACTGCTCTTCGGTCACGCGGACAAGGTACCGGTTCCCGGGCATCGTCATCCGACGCCGGTTCCGGATGTCGGACGCCAAGGGAGGGACATCGACCTCGGCGGGTTCCGACCGATGAGGCGGCGGCCGATGGGTATCGCCGTCGTCTCAATCGCGACCGGGAGCGACGGAGATGAAGCGAGAGGCGTCCGGCGCCACCATCGCGCGTCGACGCGGGGAGCAGATCACAGTGCGGTAACACCGTGATCATCGGAACCGAGACGGTGGCGATCGCCGCTCCCGTCCGTTCGGGGTCTGTTAGGGTCGACATGCATCCGGCCATGCCGCTGGACGATGCACTCCCGGAGACCATGGTACCGCGGATGCAGTGAATGACCGGACCATCCTAGCCGATCCCATCGGCTCGGATGGTCCCCAAGGTTCACCCGGCCTTAGGCGTTGGTGTCCAGCAGAAGCGCCGACGACGCGTAGGTGTTCCTGCTCGTACCGGTGGCCCCGTAGGCCGAACTGCTGGTTTGGGTGGCTTGCAGCTGCTTGAGGAAGGAACTGAAGAGGTCGCTGACAGACGAGCCGCCGGACGACGTGCCGCTCGCGTCTCCGTTCGACGAGGCATCCGTATCCGAGCCGTCCGGAGGCGGTCCAGGGGGCGGCCCGGCGGCACCGGCGGCGGCATCGGACGTGACGGAGCCCACGCTCTGGCCGCCGGTCGCGAACAGGTTCTTCAGCTCGCTGGCCTGATCGTCGGTCAGCGTCCCGGCGCTGACCTGATCAGAGATCAAGCCGTCGATCCTATCCTTCATCGAAGAGGGATCGAGCTTCGAGGTCGATCCGCTCGTCGTTGCGCTCGCGCCATCCGCGGACAGGCTCGTATCGATCGAAGTGAGTGCCGACGTGAGGGCCGTGGCATCCGTGTCGCTGAGGGAGCCGGCGGACAACTCCTTGCCGATCGTCGAGGACATCTGGTCCTTCATCGATCCTTGCGGACGCAGTGGCGGTGGTGGCCGTTGAGCGAAGACCTGTGATGTGGAGGACGAAACGCTGTTCATGGGGACGCTTGGGTTCGGATAACCGGGATCGCCCGGCCGACTTGCAGTGTGAAATTTGCCCACGGACCGCTTAACATAGCGTTTCCGCTCAAGAATTCTCCATGCACGCCTCCATCCTCGAAGACCGACGTCAGCACGGAAACGATCTTTTACGGTATCCCACGATCGCGTCGAGCCAAGCCGACACGCACGGGGATCCATCGATGCCGGGGCGTGCGACCACGGACAACGCGATCGTGTGCCAGACCGCACGTGTCTTGAACCCGACCGTTGCCGTGGGCAAATTTCCCACTCATAAGCGCCGTCGCCATTCGTCTTGTCGGAAGCGAGTTCGCCCGTGCATCCTCATCGCCTTCGTCCGGCATCCGGGTCCTCGATGAAAGGAGCGCGTACGGCTTCGCGCCCGGTCCGGGCCATCGGTCTGATATCGATGCTGTTCGCCGGCGTCGCGGGGGCCGCCGAGATCGACGTCCAGGGCAACAAACGCGTCGACGCGGACGTGATCCGATCCTACGTCACGGGCACCGCCGGGGGCTCCGCCGAGGAAGCCCGCCGCAACCTGCTCGCCAGCGGCATGTTCGCGGACGTGAAGGTCGCCGCCAGCGGCGGCCGCACCGTGCTGACGTCGGTATTCGAGGATGGAGGCGTGGATGGAGAATTCTTGAGCGGAAACGCTATGTTAAGCGGTCCGTGGGCAAATTTCACACTGCAAGTCGGCCGTGGCATCCGTGTCGCTGAGGGAGCCGGCGGACAACTCCTTGCCGATCGTCGAGGACATCTGGTCATTCATCGATCCTTGCGGACGCAGTGGCGGTGGTGGCCGTTGAGCGAAGACCTGTGATGTGGAGGACGAAACGCTGTTCATGGGGACGCTTGGGTTCGGATAACCGGGATCGCCCGGCCGACTTGCAGTG
>NZ_JAKSYR010000200.1:0-68784 GCF_022829705.1 Methylobacterium sp. E-025 | reverse complement strand
GAGGGGAGCGCCGGTGCCGGATACGGCGCTCCCCTCTCCCGACCCCTGCCGACGCAGGGGCCACCCTTCCCCGCAGAGGGGGAGGGATCTGAAGCGTCCGTCGCCCTCAGCGCACGAGGCACGGGCGCTTGTTGTCGAAGGTCCAGTTCGGGACGAGGAACTGCATCGCCGCCGCGTCGTCGCGGGCGCCGAGGCCGTGGTCCAGATAGAGCGCGTGCGCCGCCTCGACCTCGGCCATGTCGATCTCGATGCCCAGCCCCGGACGATCCGGCACCCGCACGAGCCCGCCGCGGATCGCCAGCGGCTCCTTGGTCAGGCGCTGGCCGTCCTGCCAGATCCAGTGCGTGTCGATCGCCGTCACCTTGCCCGGGGCGGCGGCCGCGACGTGGGTGAACATCGCCAGCGACACGTCGAAGTGGTTGTTCGAGTGCGAGCCCCAGGTCAGCCCGTGGTCGCGGCAGAGCTGCGCCACCCGCACCGAGCCGGCCAGCGTCCAGAAATGCGGGTCGGCCAGCGGGATGTCGACGGCGCCCAGCTGGATCGCGTGGTTCATCTGGCGCCAGTCGGTGGCGATCATGTTGGTGGCGGTGGGCAGGCCCGTGGCGCGGCGGAACTCGGCCATGATCTCGCGGCCCGAGAACCCGTCCTCGGCCCCGCACGGATCCTCGGCGTAGGCGAGCACGTCGCCCCGCCCCTTGCACAGGCGGATCGCCTCGGCGAGCGACCACGCGCCGTTCGGGTCGAGGGTGACGCGGGCTTCCGGGAAGCGCTCGTGGATCGCGGTGACGGCGGCGATCTCGTCCTCGCCGGCGAGCACGCCGCCCTTCAGCTTGAAGTCGTTGAAGCCGTAGGCCGCATGCGCGGCCTCGGCCAGGCGTGCGACGGCGTCGGGCGTCAGGGCCTCCTCGTCGCGCAGCCGCATCCAGCCGTCGCGGGCGGTCGGCTCGCGATAGGGCAGATCGGTGCGGCGGCGGTCGCCGACGTAGAACAGGTAGCCCAGCATCTCGACGGCGTCGCGCTGCTGGCCCTCGCCCAGCAGGGCCGCCACCGGCACGTCGAGGAACTGGCCGAGCAGGTCGAGGAAGGCGGATTCCACCGCCGTCACCGCGTGGATGGTGACGCGCAGGTCGAAGGTCTGGAGGCCGCGCCCGCCGGAATCGCGGTCGGCGAAGCGCGCGCGCATCGCGTTGAGCACCGCCTGCCAGGCGCCGAGCGGGCGCCCGACGATCAGGTCGCGGGCCTCCTCCAGCACGCCGCGGATGCGCTCGCCGCCGGGCACCTCGCCGAGGCCCGTCGCGCCGGTGGAATCCTCGAGGATCACCAGGTTGCGGGTGAAGAACGGGCCGTGCGCGCCGCTGAGGTTGAGCAGCATGCTGTCGCGGCCGGCGACCGGCACGACCCGCATTGCGGTGACGGTGGGGGAGCGCGAAAATCCGCGCGACGGGGCATCGACGGCGTCGGCCTGCATGCGTGCCTCCCGGGGCGTTGACGGGACCGGCGTCTGGCGCGCCGTCTGCCGCACGTTCTCGCAAGGATGCCGATGCGGGTCCAAGCCAAAGGCTGGATCGATCGATGCGCGGCAGGCATCGATCATCCCGGCGGCAGCGCTGCCAGGATCGCGATCAGGCGCGCGATCAGCGGGTCGTCGCCGTCGCGGCGCCAGGCGAGGTGCAGCTCGGCCGGGCGCGGCGCGGGCAGGTCGAGGGGGCGGAACGCGACGCCCTCGAAGCGCAGGCGCTCGGCCGCCGCCGGCACCAGGGCGACCCCGAGGCCGGCACGCACCAGTGCCAGGATCGAGTGGATCTGCGTCAGCTGCTGCAGGATGCGCGGCTGGATGCCGGCCTCGGCGAACAGGCCGCGGACGAGGTCGTGGAAGTAGTGCGCCTCGTTCGGCGCGTAGGCGATGAACGGTTCGCCGTCGAGGTCCGCCAGCGTCAGGCCCGCGTGCGCCGCCAGGCGATTGCCGGCGGGCACGGCGACCACCATCGGCTCGGCCAGCGCCCGCACGGAGGCGAGGTCGGGATGGCTGACCGGCGGGCGCACCAGCGCCGCGTCGATGCGCCCGGCCAGCAGTTCCTCGACCTGATCCTTGGTCACCATCTCGCGCAGCGCGAGCGTCACGTCCGGCAGCGCGGCCCGGGCGGCGATGACGAGGCGGGGCAGGAAGTCGTAGGCCGAAGCCGCCGTGAACCCGAGCTTGAGCACCCCGGCCCTTCCGGCCGCGACCTGGCGGGTGACGTGGGTCGCGGTCTCGGCGAGCCGCAGGATGCGCTGCGCCTCGGGCAGGAAGCTGCGCCCGGCCGCGGTCAGGCGCACCGAGCGGCTGGTGCGGTCGAGGAGCTGCACGTCGAGGATGCGCTCCAGGACCTGGATCTGCCGCGAGAGCGGCGGCTGGGTCATGTTCAGCCGGGCGGCGGCCCGGCCGAAATGCAGCTCCTCGGCGACGGCCGCGAAGCACCGGAGCTGGCTGAAGTCGAACATGCGCGATCCTGGAAAGGCGACCCGGGTTGCGACGTGCCTGGATTGATCGCATCCCGATGCCGGTCGCGGCGAGACGGATGATGGCAGCAAAGCTTCGATTGGTCTCGTCGGCCTGCCTCGCGATGCGCTTGAACGCCTTCGGCTTGCGGAAGACGGTCTCGATCGGGTGGCGTCGCTTCGGCGAGGTGGGTCGTCACGGGCACGTTCGACTTCGCCGTCGTTGACGTTCGTCCGATCGTCCCTCATATTGCGGACATGTTCGCGGGAGTTCCCCGGCTAAATTGCAGGACGCCCCCGATGGCCGGCACATCCGCTCCGAACAGCCTCGACATCGCCGAGCAGGTCGCTCGCGTCCTCCGGTCGAACGCCGAGACCCAGAAATTCATTGAGGAACAGGCTAAGCTGCGCGCCGAGGCCGACAAGCTGACGCGCGAGCGAGCCTTGGCACCCTGGCAGATCGCCCTGTCCGGCATGGCCGCGGGTGCTGCGCTGTTCGGCGCGGGCGCCGCCTTCATCAAGGTGTTGGGCGGGTGACCGCCGGCCGCCTCCGCGACGTGCTCGCCCGGCTGCGCTGGTCGCAACGGGGCTTCGCTCAGGCCCTGGCCTGCGATGACCGCCTGGTGCGCCGTTGGGCCTCCGGCGACGCCGCGATCCCACCCGACGTCGCAGGCTGGCTCGAAGCGCTGGCCGAGGCGCATGCCCGCCATCCCGTGCCCGAGGGGTGGCGGCGGCGGTCCGCTTGAGCCGGTTGCGCGGACGTGTTCTGCGGGTCCGCGCAACCTGCGACCGGTCTGGAAGCCGGGCCGGAGACGTGTCGCCTTTGAAGCGTCGCCTTGCCGGCGCGAGCCCGCTCAGCGCAGCTCCACCCGCCGGATCTCGCCGACGACGACGAGGTAGCAGAACACGGCGACGAGCGCGTTCAGCCCGACGAACATCAGCGCGCCGTTGAACGACCCCGTCTGCTGCACGATGTAGCCGATCGCGATCGGCGTGGTGATGCCGGCGGTGTTGCCGAAGGTGTTGAACAGGCCGCCCGAGAGGCCGCCGCCCTGGCGCGGCGAGGTGTCGGAGACGACCGCCCAGCCGAGCGCCCCGACGCCCTTGCCGAAGAAGGCGAGCGCCATCAGCCCGACCACGAGCGCGTCGGTCTGGACGTAGTTGCAGCCGACGATGACCATCGACAGCAGCATCCCGCCGACGATCGGGATCTTCCGCGATGCGGTCAGCGACCATCCGCGCTTGAGCAGGCGATCCGAGATCCAGCCGCCCAGGATGCCGCCGACGAAGCCGCAGAGCGCCGGCAGCACCGCGGCGAAGCCCGCCTGCAGGATCGACAGCCCGCGCTCCTTCACGAGGTAGACCGGGAACCAGGTCAGGAAGAAGTACGTCAGCGTGGTGATGCAGTACTGGCCGACGTAGATCCCGAGCAGCATGCGGTTGGCGAGCAGCTGCCGGATCGTGCGGCCGGCGTCGACCTGGGCCACGCCCGCGTCGCGGCCGTCCATGTCGAGGAGGGCGCCGCCCGCCTCGATGTAGTCGCGCTCCCCCTGGTTGATCGCGGGGTGCTCCTTCGGCCCGTAGATCACCTGGGTCCACAGCAGCGCGAAGGCGATGCCGAGCGCGCCCATCAGGGTGAAGACGTGGTGCCAGCCGTAATGGTGGACGACGAAGCCCATCAGCGGCGTGAACAGAACGGTGGCGAAGTACTGCGAGGCATTGAAGAAGGCCGAGGCGGTGCCGCGCTCGGCGGTGGGGAACCACGCCGCGGTGATCCGGGCGTTGGCCGGAAACACCGGCGCCTCGGCGAGTCCCACCAGCAGGCGCAGGCCGAACAGCACCGCCACCGCGGTGAAGCCGGTGAAGAAGCCGACCGCCCCCTGCATCAGCGTGAAGGCCGACCACAGGAAGATCGCGCCGGCATAGACCCACTTCGCGCCGTAGCGGTCGAGCAGCCAGCCGCCGGGCAGCTGCGCCAGGACGTAGGACCAGGCGAAGGCGGAGAAGACGTAGCCCATCGCCACCGCATCGAGGCCGAGGTCCTTGGCCAGCGACGGGCCGGCGATGGAGAGCGTCGCGCGGTCGGCGTAGTTGATGGTGGTGGCGATGAAGAGCATCGTCACGATGAGGAGCCGCACGCGGCTGCGCTTCACCGCGGTCATGGCGAGACCCGCGCTCATACGACCTTCTCCCTGAAGGCGGACCGCCCGGCCGGTGCCGCGGCGGACAGCGGCCGTTCTCTGAAGGCCCCTCGACGGGGCCCCGGCGGCCGCTTGCGATCTCAGGTTAGGAGCGTCCCCGGCGCGGCGTCCAACTCAAAGGCTGGATGGATCGATGCGGCGCGCGCATCGATCGGCGGCGGGAAAGCGACGGGATGACGATGGTCGGGATGAGCGGGGGTGGGGCTTGAGCGGTCGGTACGGGCTGGAGATCCGGGCGGCCAGCGCCGCCGACGCGCCGGGGCTCGCCGCGCTGATCGGCTCGGGCGGCCCGGCGATCGCGGTCCGCGACCTCGCCGAGCGGATCGAGGCCCTGCGCGGCCGCGACGGTGCGGCCCTCGTCGCGGTCGAGTGGGGGCCGCCGGGCGGCCTCGTCGTGCTGCACTGGTACCGCACCCTCGTCGCCGAGCCGACCGCGCAGATCACGACGCTCCTCGTCGCGCCCGACGACCGCCGGCGCGGGCTCGGGCGCCTGCTGCTCAAGGCGGCGGCGCAGGCCGCGCGCACCGCCGGATGCGACGGGCTGGAGATGGTGCTGCCGCCGGACCGGCCGGACCTCGAAGCCTTCTGCGCCGCCACCGGCTTCGTCGCGGCCGGCACCCGCCTGACGCGGCCCCTGCGCAAGCGAAGCGCCGAGCGCTGAGATCGATGCCGCGTGTCGCGGTTAGTGCAACGTCGCGCCGGGGTCCGGGTCGATCTCGACCGCCTCGGCGAAGGGGAATTCCAGCACGATCTCGCCCGCGGCATCGGTGACGACGAGGTCGGCCGTCATCAGCCGGGCCTGGTCCCGCGCCTCACGCGCTTGGCCGGCGCGCAGCGCCGCCAGGATGGTGTCGCGGGCGGCCTCCCAGGCGGCGTCGGCATCGGGCAGGTCGGCGCCGTCCGGGTCCGTCACCCAGTCGTCGCCGATCCGTGTGTTGAAGAAGTAGCGCGGCACGGTACAGGCTCCTGCAGCATCGGGCTTCACGCACGCGAAGCGGGATCGGAGCAAGACATGGTGAAGCCCAGCCGCGCTGCAACGCCGGACGAGGCCGGCCGGCCCGCGAGGCCGTCGCTGCGGGCGGCGCGGCGGGCTTTTCTGACAGCGGCCCTCGGCCTCGCCTCGCTCGCGGGCGCCCAGGCGCAGCCGGCGGACCTCTCCGACGCGCGGGCGATGGCGCTGGTGCGCGGGCACCGCACGCAGGGCTTCGTCACCGTCGGCCAGAGCCTCGCCTATGCCGAGCGAGCCCGGCCAGACAGCTTTCGACTGGCGCCTGCCCGGGTCGAGCGGCGCGCGGGCGAGCCGTTCACCCGCGTCCGCATCTGCTACTGGCTCCGCCCTGCCGAGCGCCCGGCCGAGCCGGATTGCGGGATCGACTACCTCGTCACCGACGGGCCGCCCCATGTCGAGGTCGCCGAGGCCTTCGGCGGCCTCGGCCGCGAGCTGGAAGCCGGCCGCGAGCGCTTCGTGCGCGCCCTCGACCGGGAGCTCGATCTCCGGCGCGATCCGGCCGCCAAGGCGCTCGGGGATGCGCTCGCGCCCTACGATCCCTACGACCGCCGATAGGGCGGAGGCTGCGGCTGAGCTTGCCGATGGGGGTTCGGATCGCACGGCGTCGAACGTCTTCGAATGGGTCGTGGCCAGCGCCGCGCGGCTCCCTCTGGGGGAAGGGACCCCCGCTTCGACCCGGCCCCTTGGAGGGATCTGCGACGCCGGTCGCTAATGAGGCGCGAGGGCTTTGCGGCCCGGGCGTGCGACCGGCCCAGCGGCGTCCGGCCGCGCTGCCGCGTGGGCCCTGCCCCCCTATCTCCCGGGGGGTCGCGAAGAGGACCATTCCGTGCCCGACGAGACGCTGACCGTCTACTACGACGGAGCCTGCCCGCTCTGCCGGGCGGAGATCGGGCATTATCGCCGCTGCCGCGGGGCCGAGCGCATCGCCTTCGTCGACGTGGCGCCGGACGGCGCCCCCCTCGGGCCGGACCTGGACCGTGCGGCGGCCCGCGCCCGCTTCCATGTCCGCGACGCCGACGGCCGGCTCCGGTCGGGGGCGGCGGGCTTCGCCCGGCTGTGGAGCGCGCTGCCGCGCTGGCGCTGGCTCGCGCGGCTCGCGCGGCTCCCGGTCGTGCTGCCGCTCGCCGAGATCGCCTATCGCGCGTTCCTGCCGCTCCGCCCCCGCATCGCCCGCTGGCTCGTCCGCAACCGTTGAGAACCTGCCGGCGTGCTTGATCCGGCGCGTCGCGGCCGAGAAGGTAGGGCATGGCTCGCAAGCGCATCCACCTGACGACCGACATCCTGGCCGACGCCCTGCACCGGCTCGGGATCGCGGCGGCCGCGATCGACCGCGAGGCCCTGCGCGTCCGGATGGGCCTGCCCGAGCAGGACGGCTTCGTCGAGGATTCCGCCGTCGCCGCGGCGCTCCGCGACGGGACGGCGCGCCAGGCCTTCTCGCAGACCGGCGTCGCGGCGCTGAAGCTCGCCCTGCCGGCGCTCCGGGCCGAGCCGGGGCGGGACGGCACCCTCGCCTGGCGGCTCCGGGTCCACCTGCCGCTCCTCGACGACGGCCGCCTCGACCTGCGCCTCGACGGGCCGCCGGGCGAGGCGGCAGCCGAGATCCTGGAGGAGATGGCGCTCGGCAACGATCCGGCCTGGCGCCTCGACGACCTGCGCCGGGCGCTGGCCGAGACGTCGGCGGCCTCGGCGCGCACGCTCCACCGCACGGTCGCGCGCCTGCGCGACCAGATCCGGGACGACCTCCACGAGATCGGGGCGGACGCGCCGACCTACATCGCCCATCTCGACCGGTCGCTGCGCGCCCGCGTCTTCACGCCCGCGCCGAACCTCGCCCACGCGATCCTCGACACCCTGAAGACGGTGCGGACGCGGGCGAAGGCGGTGGCGCGCGAGGAATCCGGCCGTCGCCGCCTGCGCGACCGGGTCGGGTTCGGCTCCTACATCGACAAGTTCGTGCCCGCCCGCCGGCTGAACCGGCGCATCGTCTTCCACATGGGCCCGACCAATTCCGGCAAGACCTACGCGGCGCTGGAGGTGCTGGCGAAGGCGCCGACCGGGACCTACCTCGCGCCCTTGCGCCTGCTCGCGCTGGAGAACTACGAGGCCCTGCTCGAGCGGGGCCTGCGCGCCGGCATGGTCACCGGCGAGGAGATTCTGGGGGAGCCGGACCCGAGCCACACCGCGCGCACCATCGAGACCGCGGACCTGCGCCGCCCGGTCGAGGTCGCGGTGATCGACGAGATCCAGATGCTGTCCGACCCCGATCGCGGCTGGGCCTGGACCAACGCGCTGTTCGGGATCCCGGCGAAGACCGTGATCGTCTGCGGCTCGGACGACGCGCTCTCGCATGTCCGCCGCGCGGCGGAGGCCGCGGGCGAATCGCTCGACGTCGTGACCTTCGTGCGCAAGACCCCGCTGGTGGCGCTCGACGAGCCCGTGCCCCTCGAATCCGTGCAGCCGGGGGATGCCGTCGTCGCCTTCTCGCGGCGGGCCGTGCACGATAACCGCGAGGCGCTGGTGGCGGCCGGGCGCAGCGTCGCCACCATCTACGGCGCGCTCTCGCCGGAGGTGCGCCGGGCGGAAGCGGCACGGTTCCGCAACGCCGAGGCCGAGGTGCTGGTCACCACCGACGCGATCGGCATGGGCCTGAACCTCGGACCGCTCAAGCGGGTGATCTTCTCGGCGGTCACCAAGTGGGACGGCACGGCGACCCGCCCGCTCACCAATCCCGAGATCCGCCAGATCGCCGGCCGGGCCGGGCGCTTCGGCCATCAGGACGAGGGCCACGTCTCGGCCACCGACGACGTGAGCCTCGGCCCGATCCGCGATGCGCTGGCCGGCGCGCCGACGGCGCCCGCCGCCGACACCCGGTTCTACGTCCGGCCGGACCTGATCGCGATCGAGGCGGCGGCGGCCGAACTCGGCACCGACTCGCTCGCCGAGGTGCTGACGCATTTTTCCCGCGCGACGTTCTACGAGGGGTCCCCGTTCCAGCCCTCCGCGATGGAGGAGGCGCTGGAGGCGGCGCGCGCGGTCGACACGGCGCACCTGCCGATCCGCGAGGCCTTCGCCTTCGCGGTCTGCCCGATCGACCGGCGCGACCCGGCCTCGACCGCGGTGCTCGACCGCTGGGTCCAGGCCCGCGCGGCCGGCGCCGCCGTCCCGGCTCTGCGGGCCAACGTCGGCGGCGAGCTCGAGTACCTCGAACGCACGGTCAAGCTCGCCGCCGCCTACCTCTGGCTGGCCCGGCGCTTCCCCGACACGTTCGACGAGGCGGAGGCGACCAGGCTGCTGCGCGGCCGAGCCAACGCCGCCATCGAGCAGGCCCTGCGCGAGACGGCCTCGCGCACCGTGGCGGCACGGGCGCGGCCGCGCGTGCCGGCGTGACGTGGCGCCTTCCCTCCCCCGCAGAGGGGGAAGGGAAGGCGCGCGTGGGCGTCGAAACCGAGCGGATTCGCGAAGAGACCTACTCTGCGCCCTGCCCCGCCGGCCTTGCCAGCAGCACGGCGGTCGCGATCCCGACGGCGAGGATCGTGACGGCGCAGGCGGCGAGCGCCGCGAGCTGGCCGATGCCCTGGAGCGCGACGCCGAGCACGGCGACGCCGAGCGCTTGCCCGCAGAAGAACGAGAAGGCGTGGAGCGCCACCGCCGAGGCGCGGGCGGTCGGGGCGACCTCGGTCACCTGCACCTGAAACGTGTTGTGCAGCATGTAGAAGCCGAGCCCCATCGCGACGAGGGCGGCCGCGTCGAGCTGCCAGCGCCCCGCGAGGCCGATCATGGTCAGGGCACCGGCGCAGACGAGGCCGCCGCCGACCAGCATCCGCTGCATCCCGAGGAACCGGACCAGCAGGCCGACGAGGGCGGAGTAGATCAGCCCGCCGACGGCGAAGCCGGCGAGCGCCAGCCCGGCCTCGCGCGGGCCGCCCTCGCCGCGCGCCTCGATCAGCGGCGCGAGGTGCGGGAAGATGCCGAACACCGCGATCGCCTCGACGAACACCGCCGCGAACAGCACCCGCGCGCGCGGGTTGGCCACGATCGCGCGATAGCGCGTCAGCGCCAGCCCGAATTCCGGCCGTCGCGCCGGAAGGCGGCCGCTCCGGTCGAACCCGAGCAGGGTCGCGGCGCAGCCGAGCACGGCGACCGCGGCGTTGATCGCGAACACGCCGTGCCAGCCGACCTGCCCCTCGATCAGCCCGGCGAAGGTCGAGCCCGAGAGCTGCCCGAGGATCACCGCGACGAGGAAGCGGCCGATCGCCACCTGGCGGCGCTCCATCGGCACCCGGTCGCCCATCAGGGCGAGCGCCAGCGGGATCACCCCGCCGGCCGCGGCGCCCGCCACCATCCGCAGGCCGAAGAGCAGGCGCAGGTCTTCGGCGAAGGCGCAGCCGACCAGCGCCGCCACGAGCACCGCGAGGCACGCGGTGATGACCCGCTCCTTGCCGACCGCGTCGCCCACCGGCCCGAGGATCGGCTGGATCAGCGCGTAGGGCAGCGCGAAGGCGGTCGAGAGCAGCGCCACGGTGTGGGCGTCGCTGCGCAGGTCGCGCGCCAGCACGCCGACCAGCGGCTCGACCGAGCGCCACGCGAAGGTGCTGGAGAAGCCCGCGGCCGCGAGCACCAGGATCAGGCGAGCGATCGAGGAGGTGGAAGGCATGCTGGGCCGCGGCTCGCGAACGCCCGGCCGAGGAGGCCGGATCGGTCCCGGCCTAGCCGACATCGACCGGGTTTGCAGCCCCGCCGAGGCCGTGGAGCCGGCCGTCGGCATGCAAGGCGCCGCCCCTGAAACCCGACCGCGCGCGCCCTCGCCCGGCCGGGCGCACGATCCGGTCGGACGCGTCCGGGTGATCGCTGCGGGCGATCCCGGGGCGACGAGCGGGACATGCGCAGGCCTCGAAAGGCGTTGGCTTCAGAAGACGTGGCGGAGGATGAAGAACAGGATGCCCGCCAGGGTGATCGCCGCCGGCAGGGTCAGCACCCAGGCCAGCGCCATGTTGCGCACCGTCGACATCTGCAGCCCGGAGCCGTTGGCCGCCATGGTGCCGGCGACGCCCGAGGACAGGATGTGGGTGGTCGAGACGGGCAGGCCGTAGACCTCGGCCAGCCCGATCGTGCCGGCGGCGACGAGCTCGGCCGAGGCGCCCTGCGCGTAGGTCAGGTGGGTCTTGCCGATCCTCTCGCCGACCGTGACCACGATCCGCTTCCAGCCGACCATGGTGCCCAGGCCCAGCGCCAGCGCGACGCAGACCTTCACCCAGGTCGGGATGTAGCGCGTGCCGTCGTTGAGCAGGCCGGTATAGGCCTTCAGCGTGCCGGCCTCGGCCTCCGAGAAGCTGGCGCCGTTCTTCGGCAGCAGCCGGATCGCGTCGGCGGCGAGGTACATGTCGTTGCGCAGGTTCGAGGTCTGCGCCGCCGGCACCTGCTTGATCGCACCGTAGTTCCGCACGTTGGCGGCGATGTCGGTGGAGAGGGCCGCGAGCGCGCCGTAGACCGCCGGCTGGTTCAGGTCCTTGGTCTTGAGCGCGTCCGAGACCTGCTTGCGGGCGGCCGCCGCGTCGGGCTGGGCCGTCGTCCCGGCGTGGCTCGCGAACACCGCGCTGGCGCTCTGCGAGGTCTGGATGAAGGCCGGCGTCGTGTCGTCGGCCATGGTGCGGTTCAGGGCGTAGGCGGTGGGCGCCGCGCCGATCAGGATCAGCATGATGAGGCCCATGCCCTTCTGGCCGTCGTTGCCGCCGTGGAAGAACGAGACCAGCGTGCAGGTCAGGATCAGCAGCGAACGGATCCAGAGCGGGGGCGGCGTGTCGCCCTCGGGCGCCTCGTAGAGGTCCTTGCGCCGCACGGTGAGCTTGAGCGCCAGCAGCAGGAGGGCCGCCGCGACGAAGCCAATGAGCGGGCTGAACAGCAGCGCCTTGAACACGCCGAGCGCCTGGGCCCAGTCGACGCCCGAGGTCGCGGAGCCTTCCGGCGCCATCAGCTGGTTGGCCAGCCCGACGCCGATCACCGAGCCGATCAGCGCGTGCGACGAGGAGTTCGGCAGGCCGAAGGCCCAGGTGCCGAGGTTCCAGACGATTGCGGCGATGAGCAGCGCGAAGATCATTGCGTAGCCGGCGCCCGACCCGACCTGCAGGATCAGCTCCACCGGCAGCAGCGTGACGATGGCGTAGGCCACCGCGCCCGAGGACAGCATCACGCCGAGGAAGTTGAAGGCGCCGGACCAGATCACCGCCACGAGCGGCGGCATCGAGTGGGTGTAGATCACGGTCGCCACCGCGTTGGCGGTGTCGTGGAAGCCGTTCACGAACTCGAAGGCCAGCGCGATCAGCAGAGCGAGGCCGAGGAGCACGAAGGCGCCGATCGCCAGCGGCGTCTGGCCGACCGCGTTCATGTCGGTGATCAGGCTGACGCCGGCGTAGACCAGGCCCGCCACCAGGATCAGCAGGAACGCGACGATCCCGCCCGGATGCAGGCCGCGATCGAGCGTCGGACCCGGGCGCCGCCTCGGTTCGGCGCCCGACAGGTGCGGTGTCAGGCGGGCAGAATCGGACATGACGGATCTCGACGGCGATCGGACTTCGAACGCCTTCGGATAGGTCGCGTGCGTGACGGTCCGGTGACGGCGCGCGAAAGGACAGACGATCCGCGCCGGACGACCCGGTCACGAGGCGGCGAATACCGGTCGAGCGCTCAGTGCCTGCGCGGGCGCCGCGGCGCCGTGGCCGGGGTCTTGTCGCGATTCTCCGCGACGAGCTTGCGCCAGCGGTCCAGGCGGTCGGGGTCGAGGGTTCCGTCGGCGATGGCGGCCTGCACCGCGCAGCCCGGCTCGTGCGCGTGGGTGCAGTCGCGGAACCGGCAGTCGGGCGCGCGCTCGGTGATCTCGGCGAACAGCGTGTCGATTCCCTCCGCGGCGTCGCTGACGTGGAGCGTGCGCATCCCCGGCGTGTCGATCACCCAGCCGCCCCCCGCCATCGCGTGCAGCGAGCGCCCCGTCGTGGTGTGGCGCCCCTTGGCGTCGTGCTCCCGGATCGCGCCGGTCTCCTGCGGCGCGTCCTGGCCGGGCCCGGCCAGGGTGTTGACGAGCGTCGACTTGCCGACGCCGGACGAGCCGACGAGCGCGACGGTCTGCCCGGGCCCGCACCAGGGCGCCAGCGCCGCCGCGGCGTCCGGGCGGCGCGGGTTGACGCCGACCACCGACAGCCCGCGCTGGAGGGCGGCGGCCTGCCGGCGGTAGGCCTCGACGTCGTCGGTCAGGTCGGCCTTGGTCAGCAGGATCACCGGGTCGGTGCCGCCCTGGTTGGCCAGGGCGAGGTAGCGCTCCAGGCGGGCCGGGTTGAAGTCGGCGTTGCACGAGGTGACGACGAACAGGGTGTCGACGTTGGCGGCCGCGGCCTGCGGGACCTTGCCGCCCTCGGTGCGCCTCTGCAGCACGGTCCTCCGCGACAATCGGCGGTGCAGGGTCAGCGTCCGCGGATCGGCCAGGACCCAGTCGCCGACGGTGACGTCGCCGGTGCTGGCATGGACCGGCAGGATCAGCTCGACGGGGCCGGCCGCCGACAGCGCCGTCAGCCGGGAGCGGTGGACCAGGGCGATCCGCATCGGCGCGAAGCCGGCATCGGCGGCCTCGCACTGGTCCTCGAAGAAGCCGGACCAGCCGAGGCTGGCCGCTTCTGCGGCGCGGAGGGCGTGGGGATCATCGGTCACGGCTTCAGCCCATGACACGGCGCCGGCCGGCTGACCAGTGAGCCGCGCGCGTGCGGAAGCGCCGTGGGATGCCGAAGGCGCAGGGTTTGAATTCAATATTCTGCGCGTGGAAGAACGAGTTAATTTCAACGTCGCGACAAATAATGTTCGTTTGCAGGGCAGCCTTGGCTTGCCCTAACCTCCCCCCGAGCGGTCCCGCGCAGCCGAGCCGTCGCGGTCCGTCAAGAATAGAGCCTGAGCCAACAGGCGCCGCAAGGCAGTGGCCGCAAGACCGGAACGGTCGTCGGCAGGGAGAGTCGCGTGAAGAAGAACAAGATCGTCAGCGCCGACGAGGCGATCGCCCTCATCCGCACCGACGACGTCGTCACGACGACGGGCTTCGTGCAGAGCTGCATCCCCGAGGCGCTGCACGCGGCCCTGGAGAAGCGCTTCGTCGAGACCGGCGCGCCCGGCAACCTCACCCTGATCATGACCGCCGGCGCCGGCGACAGCAAAGGCCTCGGCACCGGGCGCCTCCACCACGAGGGCCTGCTCGGGCGGGTGATCGCGGCGAACTTCGGGCGGATGCCCAAGGTGGCGCAGGCCGCGCAGGACAACCGCATCCGCGGCTACAACCTGCCGCAAGGGGTGATCTCGCAGCTCTACCGGGCCTGCGCCGCCGGCCAGCCCGGCCTGTTCTCGAAGGTCGGGCTCCACACCTACGTCGACCCGCGCCACGGCGGCGGCCGCGTGAACACCCTGACGACCGACGAGATCGTCAAGGTCGTGGAGGTCGAGGGCGAGGAGTGGCTGTTCTACCGGGCCACCAAGATCGACGTCGCCTTCATCCGCGCCACCAGCGCCGACCCGTCGGGCAACCTCTGCGTCTCCAAGGAGGCGCTGACGCTGGACAACCTCGCCCAGGCGATGGCCGCCCGCAACAACGGCGGCATCGTCATCGCACAGGTCGAGCGCATCGTCGAGCAGGGCTCGATCAAGCCCAAGGACGTGCGCGTCCCGGGCATCCTGGTCGATTGCGTCGTGGTGGCGCCGCCCGAGCAGCACCGCATGAACTACGGCGTGCAGCACGACGCGGCGCTCGCCGGCGAGATCCGCGTGCCGGTCACCGGCCTGAAGCGGATGACGCTCGACGCGCGCAAGATCATCGCCCGCCGCGCCGCGTTCGAGCTGCCGCCGAACGGCGTGGTCAACCTCGGCGTCGGCGCGCCCGAAGGCATCTCCTCGATCGCCAACGAGGAGAAGGTCACCCCCTACATCACCCTGACGACGGAGGCCGGCGCCGTGGGCGGCGTGCTCGCCTCGGGCTCGAGCTTCGGCGCGGCCACCAACGCCGACTCGATCATCGACCAGAACCAGATGTTCGACTTCTACGACGGCGGCGGCCTCGACATGACCTGCCTCGGCATGGCCGAGTGCGACGGCGCCGGCAACGTCAACACCAGCCGCTTCGGCGGGCGGCTCAACGGCTGCGGCGGCTTCATCAACATCTCGCAGAACGCGCGCAAGGTGGTGTTCGCCGGCACCTTCACCTCCGGCGGCCTCGTCACCGAGATCGACGAGGGCCGCCTGCGGATCGTGCAGGAGGGCCGCTCGCGCAAGTTCGTCGGATCCGTCGAGCAGAACACCTTCAGCGGGCCGTTCGCGCAGGAGCGGCGGCAGCCGGTGCTCTACGTGACGGAACGCTGCGTCTTCAACCTGACCCAGGCCGGGCTGGAGCTGATCGAGGTGGCGCCGGGCATCGACATCGGCCGCGACATCCTCGCCCACATGGACTTCACGCCGGTGATCGAGAACCCGATCCCGATGGACCCGCGCATCTTCCGCGACGAGCCGATGGAGTTGCTCGCCGACCTCCTGAACCTCAACCTGCCCGACCGGGTGAGCTACGACCCGGCGCGCAACCTGCTGTTCGTCAACCTCGAAGGCTGGCAGGTCCGCTCGAAGGGCGACATCGACGCGCTGCGTCAGGTGCTCGAGACCGCCTGCCTGAAGGCCGGGCAGCGGGTGAACTCGGTGGTCAACCACGACGGGTTCCGCATCGGCGAGAACCTCTACGACGACTACGCCGAGATGATCGAGTACCTGTCGAAGTACCACTACCTCACGACGACGCGCTACGCGACGAGCGCCTTCCTGCGCCTGAAGATGCAGGAGGCCCTGAGCCGCCGCGGCCTCGCCCCGCACGTCTTCGAGCGCCGCTCGGAGGCGCACGCCTTCCTCGAAGCCGCCGAGCGCGAGGCCGCGCAGGCCGATGTCGGCGAGCGCCCGCTCCGCGCGGCCGAGTGATCGGAGGTCCGGCCGGACGCCGGGACGCGAGCGTCGGCGCCCGGATCCTGCGCGTCTCGGCCAAGTCGGGTCGAGCCTGAAGGCTCGGCTCATCAAGATGGCGGAAGCATCGATCGGACGCATGCCTGTCATCGAACCCGTGACGGGAACTCCGGGCGACGAGCACGCTTGGCTAAGTCTGATGTCGGGGGCTGCCGCGACGCCGGATCGAATCCGTCGATCGGGCAGGGTCGCCGGGACGCAGCCCTGCCCGACGCCGAAAGCGAGACGACCGTGCCCTTCTTCGAGAGTCGTTGGCTCTACGCCTCGCCCGTGAACGCGACCGAGCGGCATCTCGGCCGCACGTTGCGCGCGATGTACGAGGCCCTGCCGACGCCGCCGCCCTCCGAGCAGCTCTGCACGCTGTTGCGGAAGCTCGACGACGCCGTCGCGGCGGCCGATCCGACGCCCTGACGGGTCGGAGGCCGCCCTCGACCGGCGGGCCGCGCAGCGCGCCGTCGGTCTCCGCTTCGTCCGAGGCGTCACCGGGTTCCACGGGCAAGCCGCCGTCCGCCCGGACGCTGGCGCCCGACCATGAGCGCCGTCTCCTCCACGCCGGCCGGACGTCGTCGCCGACGCGATTTCTCCGGCTCTGCCAAGCGCTTGGCCAAGAGCTTGGCCAAGCTCTTCAAAGTCACGCAGCACCTCAAATCCAGGCGGCGCCTCGCCGCATCCGTCTCGCGGCGCGCGAGGACGGTCCGGGCCGATGATGGTTCCGGGCGTGGGAAATCTTTCTTTTCACTGATCCGAATGCAAGCATTGCCCCGAGAGAGACCGGACTTGGCGGCGATGCAGCCTATCGAAACGGTCACGACCCAGGTAGATGCTGGATCACGACAGGGGGAAGACATGACGCGTATCGATGGCGCCGAGGTCCTGAAGCGGACGCTCGCGGACGACGAGGCTGCCATCCTCGATGCCTGGACCGTGTCCCTCCGGGAGGGGACATCCCTTCAGAGCGGCCGCATCCGCGAGGCCGAGCTCCAGACCCAGGCCAGGGCGGTCTATCGCCAGCTTCGGGACGCTTTCGCCGCGGGCGGGCTCGACGCCGACGCGGAGGGCTTCGCCCAGCTCCGCGACACCCTCGCCGACATCTCGCGCTCGCGGGCGATCCAGGGCTTCACGCCGACCGACACGGCCAACTTCGTGTATTCTCTCAAGCCGCCGGTCTTCGAGGCCCTCGAGAAGGCCCACGCGACGGACGCGGCGACGCTGGCGGCGGGGACCCGGGCCGCGAGCAGGGTGCTCGATCGGCTCGGCCTGCACACCATGGAGGTGTTCCTGGCCAGCCGCGAGGAGGTGATCGGGCGCCAGGGCCAGGAGATCGCCGAGCTCTCGACCCCGGTGGTCCGGCTCTGGGACGGCATCCTCGCGCTGCCGCTCATCGGCACCCTCGACAGCGCCCGGACCGGCGTCGTGATGGAGAACCTGCTCCAGGCGATCGTCGACGAGGAGGCCGAGATCGCCATCATCGACATCACCGGCGTGCCGACCGTCGACACCCTGGTGGCGCAGCACCTGCTGAAGACCGTCGCGGCGGCGCGGCTGATGGGCGCCGACTGCATCGTCTCCGGCATCCGGCCCCAGATCGCCCAGACCATGGTCCATCTCGGCGTCGAGCTGAACGTTGTCTCGAAGGCGACCCTGGCCGACGCCTTCGCCGTCGCCCTGAGGCGGACCGGCCGCAAGGTGGTGCGCCAGCAGGCCTCCATCGAGGGACGCGGCTGACGCCATGGACCGCATCCCGATCCTCAAGCTGGGTGGCGCCCTCATCGTCACCATCCAGGTCGACATGCACGACCGCCTCGCCCTCGCGCTGGAGGAGGACCTCACCGCGATGATCGCGCGCACCGGCGCACGCGGCGTCCTGCTCGAGATCTCGGCGCTGGAAATCGTCGATTCCTTCATCGGGCGCATGCTGGTGAGCATCGCCGCCGTCTCGCGCGTCCTCGACGCGGAGACGGTCGTGGCCGGCATGCGGCCGGCGGTCGCCATCACCCTGGTCGAGCTCGGCCTGGAGCTGACCGGCATCAAGACCGCCCTCAACGTCGAGCGCGGCATGGCGCTGATCCAGGCGCGGCTCGCCGAGGAGGAGGACGGCTGCGGGGGCGACCGTGAAGGCCACGAAGGCTGAGCCCCCGAAGGCCGAGACCCTCGCGATCCGCTCGGGCGACGACGTCGTGCGGGTGCGCCAGCGGGTCCGCGCGCTCGCCGTCGAGATCGGCCTCGGGCTCGTCGACCAGACCAAGATCGTCACCGCCGCGAGCGAGCTCGCGCGCAACACCCTCGACTACGGCGGGGGCGGCCACGTCCACGCGGAGATCGTCCAGGCCGGGACGCGCAGGGGCCTGCGCCTGACCTTCGAGGATCAGGGCCCCGGCATCGCCGACATCGATCAGGCGATGACCGACCACTACACTTCCGGCGGCGGGCTCGGCCTCGGTCTGGGCGGCGCCAAGCGGCTCTCGAACGAGTTCCACATCGCGTCGACCCCCGGAGCCGGCACCCGCGTGACGATCGCGCGGTGGAAGTGAGCATGCACCGGATCACCGTAACGGAAGCGAGCCAGGTGGCCGAGGCGCGGCGGCGCGCCGTCGCCGTGGCGCAGGGCATCGGCTTCGACGAGACCGCGGCCGGACGCGTGGCCCTGGTCGTCACCGAGCTCGCCACCAACGTCGTCAAGTACGGCGTGCCGGGCGAGGTCCTGGTGGGCACCTACGAGGACGGGACCGGCTCGGGGGTCGAGATCCTCGCCCTCGACAAGGGCAACGGTTGCCAGGATCTCGGCCTCGCCCTGCGCGACGGCCATTCCACCGGCGGCAGCGCCGGCGAAGGGCTCGGCGCGGTGCGTCGCCTCTCCGACGCCTTCGACATCGTCTCCCGGCCCGGCCTCGGCACCGCGGTGCTGGCGCGCCTGTCGATCGACAGGACACGCACCCCGGACGGCGTGCCCGGCTTCGGCGCGGTGACGGTGCCGCTGAAGGGCGAGACCGCCAACGGCGACGCCTACGCCGTGCGCGAGCGCGACGACGGCTGGACCGCCATCGTGTCGGACGGCCTCGGCCACGGGCCGGAGGCCGCCAAGGCGTCCGAGGAGGCCCTCAAGCTGTTCCGGCGCCATCGCGACGAGCCGCCCGCGGCGATCCTCGCCGCCATCCACGCGGGCCTCTCCCACACCCGCGGCGGCGCGATCTCCGTCGCGCGCTACGCCCGGGATCGCGCCACCCTCGCGCTGGCCGGCATCGGCAACGTCGCCGGGGCGGTGGTCTCCGGCGCGGCGATGAAGCGGACGGTCAGCCTGGCCGGGACGGCCGGCCACGCGGCCCGGCGGATCCAGGAGTTCGAGTACCCGATGCAGGCGCGGGACCTGTTCGTGCTCTGCTCCGACGGCATCGCGACGGGCTGGTCCCTCGACGCCCATCCGGGCCTCGCCGGCGCCCACCCGACCCTCGTGGCCGGGGTCATCCTGCGCGACTTCGCCCGCGCCCGCGACGACGCCACCGTGCTCGTCGTGCGGGGGGATCCGGCATGAGGTGGCCGCTGCTCTCCAGCCTGGTCGAGCACGAGGACGACATCATCGCGGTGCGCCAGCGGGTGCGCGGGCTGGCCGAGCGCCTCGGCTTCGGCGTCCAGGACCAGACCCGGATCGCCACGGCCCTGTCCGAGATCGCCCGCAACGCCTACGGCTACGCCGGCGGCGGACGGGTCGAGTACGGCCTCGACACGGTGGAGGGCGGCCAGATCCTGCTGATCCGCGTCCGCGACGCGGGGCCCGGCATCCCGCATCTCGATGCCATCCTGGAGGGGCGCTACCGCTCGACCACCGGGCTCGGCATCGGCATCACCGGGTCGCGCCGGCTGATGAACCGCTTCGAGATCGAATCCGTCGTCGACCACGGCACGATGGTGACGTTCGGGATGCGGCTGCCGTTCGGCTCCGAGACCTTCACGGGGCGCCGGCTGACCACCCTGGCCGACGACGTCGCCCGGGCCCGGACGGACGAGCCGGCGACCGCCATGCGCGAGCAGAACCGCGAGCTCCTGCGCAGCCTCGCCGAACTCGCCGAACGCGAGGAGGAAGCCCAGCGCCTGAACCGGGAGCTGTCCGACACCAACCGGGGCGTGGTGGCGCTCCACGCGGAGCTGGAGGCGCAGGCCGCCCTCCTCCGCGAGGCGGGGGCCCTCCTCGAGAGCCAAGTGGCGGCCCGCACCGCCGAGCTCGCCGCGGCGAACGCCCGGCTCCTCGCCGAGGCGGCCGAGCGCGAGCGGATGGAGCAGGACCTCCGGCAATCGCAGAAGCTCGAGGCGGTCGGCCAGCTGACCGGCGGCGTGGCGCACGACTTCAACAACCTGCTGACCATCATCCGCTCGTCCGTCGACTTCCTGCGCCGGCCGGACCTGCCCGAGGACCGGCGCAAGCGCTACATGGACGCCGTCTCCGACACGGTCGACCGCGCCGCCAAGCTCACCGGGCAGCTCCTGGCCTTCGCCCGCCGGCAATCCCTCAAGCCGGAGGTGTTCGAGGTTGGGGCGTGCCTGAACGGCGTGGCCGAGATGCTCGACACCATCACCGGCGCGCGCATCCGCGTCCGGGTCGAGGCGTCGGACAGGCCGGCCCTGGTGCGCGCCGACCTCAACCAGTTCGAGACGGCCCTGGTGAACATCGCCGTCAACGCCCGCGACGCGATGGACGGCAGCGGGACGCTGACGATGCGGGTGGCGGCCGGGCAGGCCATGCCGACGATCCGGGGCCATGCCGGCTCGCGCGGGCCGTTCGCCGCGGTCTCGCTCGCCGACACCGGCTCGGGCATTCCCCTCGACGTGCTCGGGCGCATCTTCGAGCCGTTCTTCACCACCAAGGACATCGGGCGCGGCACGGGGCTCGGGCTCTCTCAGGTGTTCGGCTTCGCCAAGCAGTCCGGCGGCGACGTCGACGTGACGAGCGAGATCGGCCGGGGCACGACCTTCACCCTCTACCTGCCCGAGGTCTCGTCGGAGGCGGTCGAGGCCGCCGTCGCCGACCCCGACGCCGCCCTGTCGCCGGCGGGGCTGGGCCAGCGCATCCTGCTCGTGGAGGACAACCTCGAGGTCGGCGCCTTCTGCTCGCAGATCCTCGAGGACCTCGGTTACGCGCCCGAATGGGTGGTCAACGCGGAGGAGGCGCTCGCGCGCCTCGGGACGGACGGGGCCGGCTTCCGGGCCGTCTTCTCCGACGTCGTCATGCCCGGCATGGGCGGCATCGAGCTCGCCAAGGCGTTGCGCCTCCGCATCCCGGCCCTGCCGGTGGTGCTGGCCTCGGGCTACAGCCACGTGCTCGCCCGCGAGGACAGCCACGGCTTCGAGCTGCTGCACAAGCCCTACTCGGCCGCGCAGGTCGGCCGGGTCCTGCGCCGGATCATCGGCACCGCATCCCCGGCCCCCGACCCCCCGGAGCACGGCCGATGACGCAGGATCAGACGGCGCCCGCCGCGCTGTCCGAGCGCGACCGCTCGCCGCCCTCGCGAAGTACGGGATCCGCGACAAGCTCGACATGCGCCGGGCTCTCGGCGCGAACGGGCTGTCCTGACATCCGATACGGCGGACACCGAGGTCCGTGGGAGCGTCGTCCGGCCGTCGGCCGGACGCGTCTCGCACCGACGGATCACACGTCGAGGTTGGCCACGCTGAGCGCGTTCTCCTGGATGAACTCGCGCCGGGGCTCGACCACGTCGCCCATCAGCTTGACGAACAGGTCGTCGGCGTCGGTGGTGTCCTTGACCTTGACCTGGAGCAGCGAGCGGATGTCGCGGTCGAGCGTCGTCTCCCACAGCTGCTGCGCGGTCATCTCGCCCAGGCCCTTGTAGCGCTGGAGCTGGAGCCCCTTCCGGCCGAACGCCATCACCGCCTCGAACAGCGCGACCGGCCCGTGCAGGACCGTCGATTCGCCCTTGCGCGAGAAGGTGACCGGCTCGCCGTAGATCTCGCGGAGCGCGTCGGCGCGGTCGGCGAGGCGGCGCGCCTCCTGCGAGGCGATGAGGCCGGCATCGAGCGTCGCGACCTGGCGCACGCCGCGCAGCGTGCGCCCGAAGACGTAGCCGCCCTCCGACGCCTCGCCCTGCCAGCCCTGCTCGATGTCGTCGGCGATGGCGTCGAGGCGCCTGGCCGTGACGTCGGCCAGGACCTCGGCCTCGCCCGCGTGCTCGGCCGCCTCCGGCCGGAAGGCGCCGGCCAGCACCGCCTGCTCGACCACCGAGCGGTCGTAGCGGGTGTGCAGGCCGAGCAGGATGCCGCGGAAGGTGCGGGCCTCCTCGACCAGCGTCTTGAGCTGCGGGCCGCCGAAGGCCGCGCCCGAGGCCAGCGTCAGGGTCGCGCCCTCGACGCCCTGGTCGATCAGGTAGTCCTCGAGGGCGCGCTCGTCCTTGAGGTAGAGCGCCTTGCGCCCGCGCTCGGCTTTGTAGAGCGGCGGCTGGGCGATGTAGAGGTGGCCGCGCTCGATCAGCTCCGGCATCTGCCGGAAGAAGAAGGTCAGGAGCAGGGTGCGGATGTGCGAGCCGTCCACGTCCGCGTCGGTCATGATGATGATGCGGTGGTAGCGCAGCTTGTCCGGGTTGAAGCCCTCGCGGTCGGTCGAGGACCGCCCGATCCCGGCCCCGAGCGCGGTGATCAGCGTGCCGATCTCGGCCGAGCCGAGCATCCGGTCGGCGCGCACGCGCTCGACGTTGAGGATCTTGCCCCGCAGCGGCAGCACCGCCTGGAAGGTGCGGTCGCGGCCCTGCTTGGCCGAGCCGCCGGCCGAGTCGCCCTCGACCAGCAGGATCTCGCACTTGCTCGGGTCGCGCTCCTGGCAGTCGGCGAGCTTGCCCGGCAGCGAGGCGATGTCGAGCGCGCCCTTGCGGGTCACGGTCTCGCGCGCCTTGCGCGCGGCCTCGCGGGCCGAGGCCGCCAGGATCACCTTGCCCATCACCGACCGGGCCTGGGACGGGTTCTCCTCCAGCCAGTTCGACAGGCCCTCGTTCAGCACGTTCTCCACCGCCGGGCGCACCTCGGAGGAGACGAGCTTGTCCTTGGTCTGCGACGAGAACTTCGGGTCCGGCACCTGCACCGAGATCACCGCGGTCAGGCCCTCGCGGCAATCCTCGCCGGTGAGGGTGATCTTCTCGCGCTTGGCGATGCCCGACGATTCCGCGTAGCCGGTGATCTGGCGGGTCAGCGCGGCGCGGAACCCCGCCATGTGGGTGCCGCCGTCGCGCTGCGGGATGTTGTTGGTGAAGGGCAGCACCGTCTCGTTGAACGAGTCGTTCCACCAGAACGCCACCTCGACGCGGATGCCGTCGCGCTCCGAGCGCACCATGACGGGCTTGGACACGCCCTCGATCGGCTTGCGCGAGCGGTCGAGGTAGCGCACGAACGCCTCGATCCCGCCCTCGTAGTACAGCTCCTCGCGCCGGTGCTCGGGGTGGCGCGCGTCGGTCAGCACGATCCGGACGCCGGAATTGAGGAAGGCGAGCTCGCGCAGGCGCTTCTCCAGCGTCGCGAAGTCGAACTCGATCATCGTGAAGGTGTCGGTGGAGGGCAGGAAGCTGACCTCCGTCCCCTTCCGCCCGTTGCCGGGGCCGAGGACCTTGAGCGGGGCCACGGCGTCGCCGTGGCGGAACTCCATCGTGTGCTCCTTGTCGTTGCGCCAGATGCGCAGGCGCAGCCACTGCGACAGGGCGTTGACGACCGAGACGCCGACGCCGTGCAGGCCGCCCGAGACCTTGTAGGAATTCTGGTCGAACTTCCCGCCGGCGTGGAGCTGGGTCATGATGACCTCGGCCGCCGAGACGCCCTCCTCCTTGTGGATGTCCACCGGGATGCCGCGGCCGTTGTCCGAGACCGTGCAGGAGCCGTCGGCGTTCAGTGTCACGGTCACGAGGTCGGCATGGCCCCCCAGGGCCTCGTCGATGGCGTTGTCCACCACCTCGTAGACCATGTGGTGCAGGCCCGAGCCGTCGTCGGTGTCGCCGATATACATGCCGGGGCGCTTGCGCACGGCATCCAGGCCCTTGAGCACGCGGATCGACTCCGCGCCGTAGGCGTCGACGAATTCGGCGGGGGGCACGGCGCCCTGGGACAGGTCGTTCGGGTTCTGGTCAGACATCAAGGTCCTCGGGCAGGCGGGTCCGAGCGCGAGGGTCCGGCGCCCGCTTGGGAGCAGCCCCGCCTGCGATTCGATCAGTCCGCCTCATATAGGCGTTCCGCCTTGAAATTGCATCGTTTCCAGGCTTGCACGGCCTGGCTCGGTCCCGTGTTCTGACGCGGCCGCCTTAACGTCGGGTTAGGCCTGAATCCCGCCGGCCGTCGCCGCGTCGAGGCGTGCGATCGCATCGGGAGGGAGGCGCAGCGTGGCGGCCCCGATCAGCTCGTCGAGCTGCGCCACCGAGGTCGCGCTGGCGATCGGCGCGGTGATGCCGGGGCGCGCCATGATCCAGGCGAGCGCCACCTGCGCCGGGCTGGCGCCGTGCTCGGCGGCGACCGCATCGAGCACGCCGAGCAGCGCGAAGCCCTTCGGCGTCAAGTACTTCGACACCCGGTTCTCGCGGGCGCGGCCGGCAGCGGACTCCGCCGAGCGGTACTTGCCGGTGAGGAAGCCGGCCGCGAGCGAGAAGTAGCCGATCACGCCGAGCCCGGCCTCGCGGCAGACCGGCTCGAGCTCGGCCTCGTAGCCGCGCTCGGCCAGGCTGTAGTCGGGCTGCAGGCATTCGTAGCGCGGCAGGCCCGCGCGTTCCGCGACGGCCAGCGCCTCGCGCAGGCGCGCGGCGGAAAAATTCGAGGCGCCGATCGCCCGCACCTTGCCCGCCTGGATCAGGCGCTCGTAGGCGCGCAGCGTCTCCTCCTGCGGGGTCGCCGCGTCGTCGGCATGCGACTGGTACAGGTCGATCCGGTCGGTCCGGAGCCGGCGGAGCGAGGCCTCGCAGGCCTCGGCGATGCGCGCGGGCGCGAGGCCGGTCCTGCCCTCGCCCATGTCCATGCCGACCTTGGTCGCCAGCACGACCTTGTCCCGCGTGCCGCGCGCGGCGAACCAGCGGCCGATCACCGCCTCCGACTCGCCGCCCGCATGCCCGGGGGCCCAGCGCGAGTAGACGTCGGCCGTGTCGACGAAGTTCAGGCCCGCGTCGACGAAGCGGTCGAGGATCGCGAAGGACGTGGTCTCGTCGGCCGTCCAGCCGAAGACGTTGGCGCCGAGGCACAACGGGGCGACGGACAGGCCGGAGCGGCCGACGGGGCGCGTTTCCATGGCGCTCAACCCTGCAGGAACGGGTTCGAGACCCGCTCCTCGCCGAGCGTCCCGGTGGGTCCGTGGCCGGGGATGAAGGCGAGGTCGTCGCCGAGCGGCAGCACCTTCTCGCGGATCGCGCGGATGAGCTGGTCGTGGTTGCCGCCCGGCAGGTCGGTGCGCCCGACCGAGCCCTTGAACACCACGTCGCCGACCAGGGCGAAGCGCGCGTCGCGGCTGACGAACACCACGCTGCCGGGCGAATGGCCGGGGGCATGCAGGATGTCGAAGGCCAGCGGCCCGACGGTCACCGCGTCGCCCTCGTCGAGCCAGCGGTCGGGCACGACCGCGCGGGCGCCGTCGATGCCGTAGTTGGCGCCGGTCTCGGGCAGCGAGTCGAGGAGGTAGCGGTCGGCCTCGTGCGGGCCCTCGATCGGCACGCCGAGGCGCTCGCGCAGCTCGGCCGCGCCGCCGGCATGGTCGATATGCCCGTGCGTCAGCAGGATCTTCTCCACGCTCACGCCCTGCTCGGCGATCGCCGCCTCGATCCGGTCGAGGTCGCCGCCGGGATCGACCACGGCGCCGACCTTGGTCGCGGCATCCCAGATCAGGGTGCAGTTCTGCTGGAAGGGCGTGACCGGGATGATCCCGACGCGGGGCGTGCCTGGCATGGTGGTCCGTTCACCGAGTGGAGGGTGGAAGCGCCGCCCGTTCTAACCCCGATCGGGTCGAGCCGCACCCCGGGGGCGGCCGCACCGCAGGAGCGCTTGTATCCGAAATGCGACGGCTCGGCCGATTCATCGCGCGTGCGCCGCCGCCGGCTGGTTGGTTGACGGTGCAACCGATACAACTTTGTGCACAATCCTTCGTCCGTCTCGCCTTCCTCCATCTCGCCTTCGTCCGTCTCGCGGATCTGCGCCGTGCCCGTGCCGCCCGCCATCGTCGACATCGCCGCGTGGTTGCCGGTCGCGCCGTGCGTCGACCGCACCGGGTGACCGCGATGGCGTTCCGGCGCTTGCGGGAGCGCGTCCGCCTCCGCCGGATCGTGCCCGCCCTGATGCTGGCCCAGCTCGTATCCGCGGCGGCTGGGGCGGAGGCCGCGGCAAGGCCGGAGGCGGAGGTCCGATCCGGATCGGACGACGGCGTCACCCTCGACACGCTCTCCGTCGTCGGCGAGGCCCGCCCCGACGAGCCCCGCGACTTCGGCGTGTCCGCTCCGCCCGGATCGGCCCCGAGCCCGATCGAGACCCCCGTCGGCCAGGTGGTGACGTCGATCGGGCGCGCGGGCGCGATCGACGACCGGCCGCCGACGGGGATCGGCGCCGTGCTCGCTAACAGCCCCGGCGTCACCGTCCGCCAGGGGCTCGGCGGCCGCGACGTGGTGATCTCGATCCGCGGCAACAACGCCCGCTCCACCGGCATCACCCGCAACATGGTGGTGCTGGAGGACGGGTTCCTGGTGACGCAGGCCGACGGCGCCTCGCGCTTCGACCTGTCGGATCCCCGCGCCTATTCGCGGATCGACGTGTTCCGCGGGCCGCAATCGGCCCTGTTCGGTAACTACGCCAGCGGCGGCGCGCTGGCCTTCCGCACCCGCACCGGCCGCGAGATCGACGGCGCCGAGGTCGCGGTCGACGCCGGCAGCTTCGGCGTCCTCAACACGTCCTTCGCCGTCGGCCAGGCGAGCGGCCCGTTCGAGATCAGCCTGTTTTCCAGCGACGCGCGCGGCAACGGCTACCAGGGCCATGCGAGCTTCGACACCCAGACCGTCAACCTGCTGGCGAGCTACACCCCGAGCCCGGACGACCGCTTCACCCTCAAGGTGATCGACAACGTGGTCTCCACCGGGCTGCCGGCGCGCGCGTCGCTGAACCAGTTCACCCTCAACCCGTACCAGCGCGGCTGCGAGACCGCCGCGACGGCGGCGCCCGGCTGCGCGACGGTCGCGATCCTGCGCAACGGCATCTTCGGACGGACCGTGGCGGTGACCGCCGACGAGGGCGGCTTCGGGCGCGACGACCGCCGCACCGTCGTCGCCGGCCGCTGGGAGCACGACGTCGACGCGCAGACGACCTGGCGCGTCCAGGCCGGCTACGACGAGCGCCGCTACGACCAGCCGTTCTACACCCTGGCGGGCCGCGCCAGCCTGCCCTCGGTCAACCTCGCCGCCGACCTGACCCGGCGCGGCGAGCTGTTCGGGCTGGCCGCCACCGGCTACCTCGCGCTGAGCTACGACACCATCGACATCCGCGCGCCCACCTTCAACCGGGCGGCCTACGGGGGACCGCGGATCGGCGCGCCGATCGGCCTGCAGGAGGCGATGCAGGACAACCTCGGCGGCCGGGCACGGGCCGAGATCGCCGTGTCCGACCGCTGGACCGCCGTGCTCGGGATCGGCGCGACGCGGACCGCGATCGCCGGGCGCAACACCACCTTCGCCTACACGGCCGCCGGCGCCGCCTCCGCCGTCACCGGGGTCGACCCGACCTACGTCAACGTCGCGCCCGACCTGATCCTCGTCTACCGGCCGGATGCGGACTGGGCCCTGCGCGGCCGGGTCGCCGCCGGCTACGCGACGCCGTCGGTCGGCAACCTGTTTGTCACGCCGGCCGGCATCCCCGGCGACAACACCGGGCTCCGGTCGCAGCGGAACCTCGGGTTCGACCTCGGCGCGGACTGGTCCCCGACGGCGGGCGTGCGCGTCAGCCTCACCGGCTTCTACGAGCTCTTCCGCAACGAGCTGGTCGGCCAGTCGCCGGGGGCGGGGCTCCTGTCCTACACCTTCAACGTGCCGGCCTCGGAGCACCGCGGCATCGAGCTCGGGGCGGAGGCGGCGCTCGGCTCGGGCTGGCGCGGCACGCTGGCCTACACCTTCGACGCCCAGGTCTACACGCGGTTCGTCGAGCGCCTCGCGGCCGGCCCGCTCACCGCCGCGTTCGACCGGGCCGGCAACCGCATCGTCGGCGTGCCGGAGCACCAGCTCCTCGCCCGGATCGGATACGACGTGCCGGCCGGGCCGCTCGCCGGCCTCGGCGCCTACGCCGAGGCGGTGGCGCAGGACGGATCCTTCCTCGACAACGCCAACCTGCTGCGGGTGCCGGGCTTCGCGGTCCTGAACCTCAACGTCCACTACGCGACGGCGCTCGTCGGCGACGTCCGCCGCCTCGACCTCTACGGCGAGGTCCGCAACGTCCTCGACACCGCCTATGTCGGCGCCGCCAACCCGCTGGCGAACACGCTGAGCCCCGTCAGCGGCCTGCAGAACGGCCGCGCCGTGCTCGCGAACACGAGCGGCACGATCTTCGCCGGCCCGCCGCGGACCTTCATGACCGGGATGCGGCTGCGATTCTGAGCCTCGTCGCGCGCGGTCGATGGCGCGCGCGGGAGGACGATGCTCTCGGGGTCTCGCTCAGTCGGCCGCCCCGCCCTTCGGCCGGCGGAAGCCGTCGTGGAGCGCCAGCATCTCCGCCATGCCCAGCGCCCGGCTGCTCCAGCGGGTCTCGGCGGTGTTCACCTGGGTGAAGCGGTCGTGCGAGCGGCCGCCATAGGCGCCGAACAGCACCAGCGCCTCCGCGCCGTCGGGCGCCGGGCGGTCGATCCGGTAGGAGGGCGGGCCGCCCTTCGCGGTCACCCCGATCCGCACCACGGCGTCGCCGAAATGCTTCTGGCACATCCGCATGGTGGCGAGCACCGCGCGGAGATAGGCCTCGCCGTCCTCGAGGTCGGGCAGCACGTCGGCGATGGTCGCGTCGGGCGAAAGTGGGGGGCGTCGGGGCATCGGGTTCTCGCTTCCCGGTCTCCCCTACTCTGCCGCGGCGGCAAGCGCGAGGCGCCGGTCAGGTCGGCTTGCGCTTCAGAAGCGCGTCGAGCCCGCCGACCCGGAACCAGTGATAGCCGTAGCCCTCCAGGTAGAGGCCGTGGCGCCCGGCATCGTCCGCCTCGCTGCGCTCGCCCGTGAGCAGGTCGATCAGCAGCAGGCCGTCCGGCGCGGGGACGCCGGTGTCGAGCGCGACCTCGGTCGGGCCGGGCCCGAGGTTGTGGAGGCACAGCACCGCGTTGCCGCGCCAGTCGTAGCGGAGCGCCAGCACGGCCGGCTGGCCGGTCTCGAGCGCGGTGACATCGCCCCAGCCGATCTCCGGCGCCTCCTTGCGCAGGCGGATGATGCTCTGCATCCAGTTGAGGAGCGAGCCGGTCTCGTGGCGCTGGTCCGCGACGTTGACGTGCGCGTAGCCGTAGGCGCCGTGGTCGATCGGCGGCATGGTCGGCGTCGCCGACCGGGTGAAGCCGCCCTGCGCCTCGGGCGTCCACTGCATCGGCGTGCGGGCGCAGTCGCGCTCCTTCAGGGTCAGGTCGTCGCCCATGCCGATCTCGTCGCCGTAGCGCAGCACCGGGGTGCCGGGCAGCGTGAACATCAGCGAGTAGGCCAGCCGGATGCGGCGCGGGTCGCCGTCGAGCATCGGCGCGAAGCGGCGCCGGATGCCGCGGTCGTAGAGCTGCATGCCCTTGTCGGGGCCGAACCTCTCGAAGACGGTCTGGCGCTGCTTCTCGGTGAGGCGACCGAGGTCGAGCTCGTCGTGGTTCCTCAGGAAGATGCCCCACTGGCAGGAGAGCGGCCGGGGCTTGGTCCGCTCGATCGCCTTGACGAGCGGCCGCGCGTCGTGGGCCGCCAGCGCGTAGAAGGTCGCCTGGTTGACCTGGAAGTTGAACATCATGTGCGCGCGGTCGGCGTCGTCGCCGAAATAGTCGAGGTCCTGGCGGGGCAGGATGTTGGCCTCGGCCAGGATGATCGCGTCGCCCTTGCGCCATTGCAGGAACTCGCGGAAGTCGCGCAGCATGTCGAACTGCTCGCGCGGCGCGCCCGTCACGTCGGCGCCCTTCTCGGCGATGACGAAGGGCACCGCGTCCATGCGGAAGCCCGAGACCCCGAGCTCGATCCAGAAGCCCATGATCTTCAGGATCTCGGCCAGCACGGCGGGGTTGGCCGTGTTCAGGTCGGGCTGGAAGTCGAAGAAGCGGTGGAAGTAGTAGGCGCCCGCCGCCTCGTCCCAGGTCCAGGTCGTCGTCTGGACGCCGGGAAACACCATGCCTTCGTCGGCGTTGGCCGGCTTCTCCTTCGACCAGACGTACCAGTCGCGATAGGGCGAATCCGGGTCGGAGCGGGCGGATTGGAACCAGCGGTGCTGGTCCGAGGTGTGGTTGACCACGAGGTCGATCAGCACCCGCAGGCCGCGCTGCTTGGCGGCGTGGGTGAAGGCCACGAAGTCCCCGAGCGACCCGTAATCCGGGTCGACCCCGTAATGGTCGGCGATGTCGTAGCCGCCGTCGCGCTTCGGCGAGGGCTGGAACGGCATCAGCCACACCGCCGTGACGCCGAGCCCCTGGAGGTAGTCGAGCCGCCGCTCCAGCCCGGCGAAATCGCCGATCCCGTCGCCGTCGGCATCCATGAAGGTGGCGACCGACAGGCAGTAGATGACGGCGTTCTTGTACCAGAGGTCGGTGATCATCGGGCCTCGCGAGGTCGAAGGGGGCCCGACGCGCGCGGCGGGACGGAGGAAGCCGGCCGGTCCGCTACTTCCGCGCATGCTCCATGTAGGCGCGCAGCACGGCGTTGATCCGGGTCTGATATCCGCGTCCCTGGCCCTGGAAGAAGGCCAGGACGTCGGCGTCGAGCCGGATGGTCATCGGCTTCTTGCGCGACTCGGGGTGGAACACCGCCTTGCTCCAGTCGATCTCCAGCCCCGCCTCGTCGGGGTCGGAGGCGACCGCGGCCTCAACCTCGGCATCGGTCATGGCCTTCACGGCCTCCCAGTCTGTCCGGTCCTCGCCGTCCCTCCGCATCGCGGTCAGTTCCTCAGCCGTATAGCTGACGATATGCGGCTCGTTCCTCATGACGTGCCCTCCGGAGTGAGATCGCGCGACGCCGATCGCCGCGCCATGTCCAGACCAGGGCGACGAACACCCCGTCGAGTTCGGCGACGGTGATCATGCGCGGCTCGGGCGCATGCGTCGACGGCAGGTCGAGCCGGGCGCGACCGTCGAACAGGAGGTCCGCCCTGACGAAATCGAGCCGGTGCTTGGCAAGGTTGCCGAGCCGCTCGGCCTCGTCCCACTCGAACATCGCAGCGCACCGTAACGTGTCCATACGAAGCGTCAATACGCAGCCGCGCACAAGCCCGGGGCGAGGCACGCTCCTTAAAACAGCCGCGTTGTGCACGCCCTGTTCAGGGCGACGCCCGCAGGTTCGGGGCGCACGTGGAAGAGCCCGGTGCCCCGGATTTCATGAACACCATCCTGATCAAGCTGTTCGCGACCGCCCTGACGCTGAGCCAGGTCACGACCAAGCCCGATGCGGTAAGGACCCGGTTCGACCCTGCCGTCGACGGTCCGCAGGTCGTGCAGATCCTACGCGACGGCTGCGCGCACATGCGAAAAGCCTTCGACATCGAGGACATCAACCTCGACGAGCTGATCTCCACCGCGATGGAGGACCCGAGCGCGGTGGCGGGGCCGGCGGCGCCGAAGATCCTGCACGGGCTCGACATCGGCGAGCTGAACACGAGCTACAAGCAGTTCTGCAAGGGCGAGAACCCCAAGGCCTCGCCGTTCGACGCCCGCGAGGTGATCGAATTCTACAACAAGGCGACCACCGACCTGCCGACCGCCGAGGCCCTGCGCGACAAGGCGCTGCCGGGCATGACCCGCATCCTCGACGCCTCGGGAAAGCCCTTCGCCGAGACCTTCGAGCCGAACGGCCGCCGCCTCGTCGTGCCGATCGGCGACGTGCCGCAACTGGTCCGACAAGCTTTCATCGCCGCCGAGGACAAGCGCTTCGAGAGCCACCACGGCATCGACGAGCGCGGGGTGATCCGCGCCTTCATCGGAAACCTCGCCGCCCCGGGCCGCCCGGCCGGCGGCTCGACCATCACGCAGCAGGTGGTGAAGAACCTCTCGGTGGGCGACGACGTCACCTACGAGCGCAAGATCCGCGAGATGATCGTCGCCTCCCGCCTGGAGCGCATCCTCGGCAAGCCGCAGATCCTCGGGCTCTACCTCAACGGGATCTATCTCGGCCGCGGCGCCTACGGCATCGAGATGGCCGCCAGAAGCTATTTCGGGAAGTCGGTGGGCGAGCTCACCCTGCCCGAGGCGGCGCTTCTCGCCGGCATGCCGAAGGGCCCCAACTTCTACAGCCCCGACAAGTACCCCGAGCGCGCCCGCGAGCGCCGCGCCTACGTGCTCGCCCGCCTCAAGGAGGAGGGGGCGATCACCGAGGCCGAGATGGCGGCGGCCGTCGCCTCCGACCTCGGGCTGAAGCCGATCGAGACCGCGCGGCGGGATTCCGGGTTCTACGTGGTCGATCATCTCACCCGCGAGGCCCGCACCTTCGCCGGCCTCGATTCGCTCACCGCTTCGTCCTTCACCGTGCGCTCGACCATCAATGCCGGGCTCCAGCGGGCGGTCGAGGGCGCGCTGCAGGACGGGCTGGCGAATTACGAGCGCGGCACCGGGCGCCAGACCTTCTCCGGGCCGGAGTTCAACCTCGCCGACAGCGTGCGCAAGCTCGGGGCGGCGACGCCCGCCCCCGAGGCGGCGCCGCAATCGCTGCCGGGCGTGACCGGGGCGGAGGCGAAACCCGAGGCGGCGAAGGCGGCCGTCGGCAGGCCGGCGCGCGGAAAGCCGGTCGCCGCGGCGGCGCCCGCCGAAAAGCCGGTGTGGCTGCGGGCGCTCGAGAGCGCCCGGCCGGTGCTCTACGACGTGCGCTGGCCGCTCGCCGTGGTGCTGGAGACCGGCCGCAACGGCGTGAAGGTCGGGCTCGGCGACGGCCGCGTCGCCCTGCTCGACCCCGGCATCGCCCGCGGCAGGCTGCAGCCGTACGACGTCGTCCGGGTGAAGCTGCGGGACGGCAAAGGTCTGCGCGCCGAGATCCGCGTGAAGCCGTCGGTGCAGGGCGCGGCCCTGGTGCTGGAGAACCGCACCGGCCGCATCCTGGCGATGGCCGGCGGGTTCTCCTACCCGGCGAGCCAGCTCAATCGCGTGACGCAGGCGGTGCGCCAGCCCGGCTCGACCCTGAAGCCGCTGACCTACCTCGCCGCGCTGAACGCCGGCCTGCAGCCCAACACCCTGGTGATGGACGCGCCCGTGACCCTGCCGCCGATCGGCGGGGTCGGCGACGCATGGTCGCCGAAGAACTACGAGGGCGGCGGCTCCGGCCCGACGACCCTGCGGCGCGGCCTGGAATTCTCCAAGAACCTCGTCACCGCCCGCCTCCTCCAGGGCGGGATCGCAGACAAGGCGCCGGCCAGCCTCAAGCGGGTCTGCGACATCGCCCTGGAGGCGCAGATCTACGCCGCCTGCGAGCCGTACTACCCGTTCGTGCTGGGCGCCCAGCCGGTGCGGATGATCGACCTCGCCGGGTTCTACGCCGCGGTGGCCAACGAGGGCGCCCGCACCGCGCCCTACGCCCTCGAAGGGATCGAGCGCGACGGCAGGACCGTCTACGCCCACGCGGCCCGCGAGCCGGTGCGGATCGGCTCGGCCGACCGGGTCGCGTTCTACCAGCTCAAGACCATGCTCCAGGGCGTGACCAACCACGGGACCGCGGCGGCCCTGGCGCGGGTCTCGCAGTTCGTGGCCGGCAAGACCGGCACCTCGGAGAACGAGAACGACGCGTGGTTCGCCGGCTTCACCAACGAGGTCACGGTGGTGGTCTGGGTCGGCTACGACAATGCCGACGGCACCCGCAAGACGCTGGGCCGCGGCCAGACCGGCGGCCACGTCTCCGTGCCGATCGCGTCCGCGATCTTCCAGGCCGCCTGGGCCAACGGCGTGGCCAAGACCCCGCTGGCCCCGCCCTCCCCGGAGGCGCGGCAGATGCTCGTCGACCTCTCGATCGACCCGCGCAGCGGGCAGCGCGTCTCGGGCGGCGGGTTCACCGAGCACTTCCGCAAGGCCGCCGACGGCCGCATGGCCGACACGCAGTACAAGCTGCTGCCGCGCGAGAACGCCTACGCGATGCGGCCGGACGCGGAGGACGGCGACCTCTCGGGCCTCGAGGACGGCGCCGACGTCGCCGGCGACGCCTACGGCAACCGCGCGCCCGATGCCGACCTGCTCGACCCGTTCGGCGACCGGCGCCCGGCGATGCGCAGCCGCCGGGCCCAGGGCGACCTCGACGGCGGCTCCCGGCTCTGGCCCGGCCAGACGGCGCGCTCGCCCTTCGGCGACGACGATGCCCGGCCGCGGCGGCGCGACCCCGATTACCTGTTCGGCGACGACCCGCGCTACTGACGCCGCCGCCCCTCCCCCTTTCCCATCGAGGTTCCTTTCGTGCGGATGCAGCTTCCGGCTCGCCTTGCCCTGCCCTTGCTCGTGCTCCCGGGGTTCGTGCTCTCGGGCGCCCCATGCGCGATGGCCCAGGCGCCGGCACCGTCGCCCGCGCAGCCGGGCATGGCGGCGACGCCGGCCGCCGCCGGGCGGATCCGCGAGGTCGCCTCGATCACCGCCGTCGATCCGACGACGCTCAAGCCCGGCGCGATCCTGGTGAGCGACCACCGCGACAACCCGTCGACGCCGGAGAACGGCTTGACGCCCTACCTCGACTGGGTCCGGACCAAGCCTGCGGAAGCGGCCGCGCTCTCGCCCTTCCCCGGCTACAAGGAGCCGGACTACACCACCACCGTGAACGGCGTGGCCAAGCCCCGGCACGAGACGCTGAAGGTTTACGTCGCCGAGGGGCGCTTCGTGGTGGCGCGGCCTCCCGAGGCGATCGACCTCGCGGCGCTGGCCCGTCTCGGCTTCGTGCAGGCGATGGACCCGGCGATCAAGCACAAGGCCCTCGACCCCGCCGACGTGACGCCGACCAAGGACCCCGCCGCGGCCTTCGCCCGCCGTCCCGACCGCCCGTGGTGCGAGCCGGGCACGGTCTGCATCGAGTCGCGCTACGACCTCGAGGGCAAGCTGCCGCTC
The DNA here is from genome assembly GCF_022829705.1 of Methylobacterium sp. E-025. NCBI lineage: Bacteria > Pseudomonadati > Pseudomonadota > Alphaproteobacteria > Hyphomicrobiales > Methylobacteriaceae > Methylobacterium > Methylobacterium sp. E-025. The sequence continues at coordinate 33,875 of NZ_JAKSYR010000200.1, read as the reverse complement.
GGCGTGAAGCTCGCCAACAAGCTGGAGGAGGGCGGCGCGAAGAAGATCGCCGAGTTCGTGACGTTCCAGAGCGAGCTGCGCACCCTCGCCCCCGATCGGGCGGCCGGCCTCGGGGCGCTGACGAAGGTCGACACCACCGTCACGGGCGGGCTGGAGCAGACGATCTTCTGGGTCAACCAGATCCTGCGCTTCGGCAAGTTCCTGGCGGTGTTCCAGCCGATGCCGGGCGACCCGACCAAGACCGTCGTGACCACCTACATGGCGCTGGCGATCAAGGGCGACGTCCTCGACCGCAAGGCGGAATACGCCCGCGTCCCCGTGCTCAGGAACCTGCTGCCGGCGCAGGTGCTGATGGGCAATTCGAGCTTCAACACCGGCACCTCGATCAGCGCCGGCCTGCCGACCTACGCCCGCAACCGCATCGCGGCCTTCGCCGACGCCCTGGCCAAGCGCTAGGGCGCCCCGGGCCGCGGGTGCGGAGCGATCCGGGGATCAGTAGCCGCGGTTGGCGATCGAGGGAATCGAGGGCTGGGTGTACAGGCGGTTCACGTCGGGCCGGGTCTGCGTGCCGTTGGTGTCGTTCGAGCGCCGGTAGTTGTCGGTGTTGAAGGTCTCCGCCAGGCCGCTGCGGCTGTCGGGGCCGTCGACGCTGTTGCAGGCGCCGAGGCCGCCGACCAGGGCGGCCGCGAGGGCGAAGGGAGCGAGTGTCTGAACGGTCGGGACGAGGCGCATCGCGGGTCCTGGGGCGTGATCGGGAGGGAAGGCGCGGGAATGACGGGCCGAGGTGTCGGGCCAGTGTGTCCGCGTCAAGGCAGTGCCGATCGCGTGAATCGGTTGCCGGGGATGTGATGTCGCCCGGCCACGGAAAAGTCACCACGGCGTGGCTTTGCGGCCGCGAAACCGGGCATTCGTGTGGAGGAGCGGCGGTGCGACCCTGGCCAAGCGGGCGCGTTCCGGCGACAACGACCGTGATGAGCCGAAAGCCTTCATGAGCAACGTCCTGCCCTTCCGCCCGCGCACCCCCGTGCAGCAGCTCGCCCGTTGCGAGGTCGTCGCCGTCGCCGGAGACCTTCTCACGCTGCTCGAGCAGCTCGAGGACGTCAGCGCCCGCGCCGCCGCCATGGGCCGCCCGGCGCTCGAGGTCGAGCGCACGGTCCAGCACCTGCTCGACGCGGTCAGCGCCGTCGAGCGCGCGCTCGACTGCATCGGCGAGGGCGAGCAGGCCGCGCCGGCCTGACGCCCGACGCAGCAACCGCCGACATCCGTCCGGACGTTTCGCGCGACCCGATGCGATCGGGCGCGCGCCTTCCGTCGTGCGTTCGACCGGTGCGCCCGCCCGCGAATTCGCGTGCAAACTTCGCGGAACTGTCGCGTTTAAGTTGCCGTTAACGGGGTGTCGCATCGCACGCGCCGTGCGGTTCACCTCATTTCTCTGCCCGCGCATCCTTGGAGGGATCGATGACGTCGTCCTTGAACCGTCGCGTCCTCGCCACCGTGCTCGCCGGTGGCCTCGTCGCCGGCGGCGTCGCTCAGGCGCAGGCGGCCGAGCTCGGCTTCTTCGAGGCGCTGTTCGGTGGGGCCCGCCCGGCGGCGCAGGCGCAGGCGCCCGAGCCGAGCCAGCCGGCCTATTCCGGCGGCGCGTACCGTCCGCGCATCCGCCGGGCGATGTCGCCGCGGCTGCGGCTGCGGCCGCGGACCCGCTACGCCGCCCTGCCCGCCGCGGAGCCGCTGAAGGTGCGGATCACCGACCGCCAGAAGCCGATCGACATGACGGGCGGCGCCGCCGCCGCCCTGATGAAGGACGAGACGCTGCGGCCCGGCGACATCGTGGTGTTGAGCAGCGGAGCCCGCGTGTTCACCGGCGATCCCGATGCGGCCCACACGATGCGCGACTTCGCCCCGGTCGAGCGTTCGGCCTACGTCGATCGCGGCACCCGCAAGCAGCTGGCGGCGCTGATGGCGCCCGCTTCGGCGCTGCCGGCCGACCAGGCGCGCAAGTTCGTCGAGCGGCTGAAATCCACGCCGCGCACGCCCGCGACCCTGATGCCGCAGCAGGCCTCGATGCGCGTCATCAGCCCGTGGACGGTGGCGCCCTGAGGCGCCGACCGATCCTGTCATTCGCGGAGGATCAGCTGACCGCGGCGCCGGTCAGGCTCGCCCAGACCGTGCCGTAATGGCAGGCGGCGGCCGCGAGCACAAAGGCGTGCCAGATCGCGTTCTGGAACGGAAGCTTGCGCCAGACGTGGAAGATGACCCCGACCGAGTAGAGCAGGCCGCCGACCGCGAGCATCCACGAAGCGGTCGGCTGCAGCGCCGCGATCACCGATTCGTAGGCGAACAGGCCGCACCAGCCGAGGAGCAGGTAGAGGCCGATCGACAGCCGGTCGAAGCGGCCGGGCAGCAGCAGCTTCACCGCGATGCCGATCCCGGCCACGATCCACACGAAGGCGAGGAGCGCCCACGCCGTCGGCCCGGTCCCGACCAGGGCGACGAGCGGCGTGTAGGTGCCGGCGATCATCAGGTAGATCAGCGCGTGGTCGGCGCGGCGCAGCAGCCATTTGCGCGGGCCGACCGGGTAGAGGTTGTAGGTGGCCGAGACCGCCAGCATCGAGACCAGGGCGGTGGCGTAGACCGCCACCGCGACCCGCTCGGACGTGCCGAGATGCTCCGTCAGCGCCATCGACACCAGGGCCACCGCCCCGGCGAGGCCGAGGAGCACGCCGAGGCCGTGGACCACCCCGTCGGCGACGATCTCGCGCGGCGTATAGTGCCAGGTGAGACCAACCGGTCGTCCGTCTTCGGCCAGGAACATCACAGCCTCCTGCAACGCATCGAGGCTAAGCCGTTTCGATGACACTCGTTCCACCGGCAGACCACGCAGCGCCGAGCCGTCCCGACTTTTCCACCGATCAGGCTCAACATTCATCCTGAATCGGGGAAGCGGGCCTCCGAGCCGCCATCAGGCGCCGCGTCCGGCGAGCGCCTCGAAGCCGAACGGGGCGATCGCCGGGCCGGTCGTGCGCGTCGCGCGCACGAGGCCGCGGCTCAGGCGCGCATGGACGGTCGCCATCACCAGGACGGCCATCGCCAGCACCTGGTGCGCCAGGGCCGCCCAGAGCGGCACGGCCATCAGCAGCGTCGCGATGCCGAGCCCGGCCTGAGCCACGGCGAGCCCGGCGACGCCGGTGGCGCGCCGCGCGACCGCGCTGCCCGGGGCGGCGACCCGCGCGTCGGCCGCGTGCGCGAGGGCGACGGCGAGCAGCAGGTAGGCGGTCAGCCGGTGGTTGAGCTGGACCAGGGTGACGTTGTCGACGAAGTTCTCGATCCAGGGCCTGACCGAGAACAGCGTCTCGGCCGGCGGGATCAGGGCGCCGTCCATGGTCGGCCAAGTGTTGTGGACGAGACCGGCATGGGAGCCGGCGACCAGGCCGCCGAGGAAGATCTGCGCCAGCACCAGCACCGGCAGGGCGAGCGCGACCGCGCGCAGGCGGAGTCGGGCCGGGGCGACGCTCTCGCTGCGCTCGCCGGCGGCGAGCCAGACGAGGCCCGCCAGGATCAGGCTGGCCATGGTGAGGTGCAGGGCGAGCTTGATCGGCGCCACGGCGGTCATGCCGGGTTGCAGCCCCGAGGCCACCATGATCCAGCCGATCGCGCCCTGCGCGCCCCCGAGGATGCCGAGCGTCAGCAGGCCGAGGCCGAGGCGCCGGCTCAGCATGCCGCGCCACCAGAACGCGATCAGCGGCAGGAAGAACACCAGGCCGACGATCCGACCGAGCAGGCGGTGCCCCCATTCCCAGAAATATAGCACCTTGAAGTCGGACAGGCCCAGGCCCTGGTTGAGGATGCGGTACTGCGGCGTGTCGCGGTACTTCTCGAACTCGGTCGCCCAGTCGGCGGCCGAGAGCGGCGGCACCACGCCGGTCACGGGGCGCCACTCGGTGATCGACAGGCCGGACCCGGTCAGGCGCGTCGCGCCGCCGACCGCCACCATCGCGACGACGAGGGCAGCGAGCAGGTAGAGCCACGTGCGGACGGCGCCTTCGCGGCGCGGGGATTCGGCAGGCCTCATCGGGGCGTCGTCGCTCGGATCGGTGACAGGGCGCCACCGGGTTAGGCAAAGCCGGCGCCCGCGGCAACGTCCGGCGTTGCCGCACGCGCGCGGACCGCGGCGGGACGGCGTCGACAGGGTGATCGCGTGAAGCCGCCCGGGGCGGCTTCACGGCGCGAAGAGCGCCGCGCGGAGCGGGGTCTTCAGGACGAATGTCGTGAAGACCGTCGAGCGAAGCGAAAGCCCAAGCCCGCGGAGGCGGGCGCCGGCGATTGAGGCCAGCTGAAAACAAGGGCGATCGCTTTCAGCGATCGCCCTGACGGCGCCGATCCGACGCGTTGCCATCGCCGGCCGCCGGCGCTACCCCCCGGGGCGAGCATCAAGGGAATCGCATGCGCCGCCGCACCCGCACCCTGATCGGGACGATCGGGATCCTGGCCTTCGTCATCGTCTACGCGCCGCTGGCGATGGCGCTGGCCGACAGCCGCATCGCCGAGGCGCCGGCCCTGCTCCAGACCGTGCTCTACAGCATCCTCGGCATCGCCTGGATCTTCCCGCTGATGCCGCTGATCAAGTGGATGGAACGACCGGACCGCTGACGGCGCCCGCGTTTTCGCCGCACTCGGGGGCGAGAAGCGGCCGAACCGCGCCGCTTCGCTCGCAGATGTCCTTCATGCCCCTCCCGAAACCGTCCCCTGCCCTCGCCGGGTTGCTCCTCCTGTGGCTCGGCGGCACCGCCCTGGCCCAGGGGACGCCGCGTTCGGTCGGCGAGTGCGAGCGCCTGAAGAACGACCTCGCCTACAACCAGTGCCTGGCGATGTTCGGGCCGGCGGCCAAGAACGTCGCCGGCGGCTACGCGGCGGGCGAGACCCCGCCCGCGCCCGCCCTGCCCGCGACGGCGGCGGTCGCGACCCAGGCCGACGAGCCGGCCGAGGAGGCCCGCGGCAGCCGGCGCGGGCGCTACCGCGTCCGCCGCGGCCGCCAGAGCGCGGTGTTCACCGCGGGCAGCAGCGAGGGCCGGTCCTACCGGCACCGCCGCCGGCGGCGGTGACCGCGTCCGCCGGGCTCACGCCACGTTGAGGCGTCGGCCGCGGTTCCAGGCGAGGAAGGGCACGCCCGAGAGCAGGCCGGCCAGCGCCGCCCGCGACTGGTGGCAGCCGTTGACCGAGACCCGCGGCAGGGCGTGCAGGTGGCCGGCATGGTCGGGGAAGAGGTGGCCCGGCCGCGTCGTCACCGCGGTCTCGAAGCCGAGGTCGCGGGCGAGCGCGAATTCCCGCGCGCCGGCCGACGTCGGATCACCGACCGGATAGGACAGGTGCCGCACCGGCCGCGCCAGCTCCGCCGCCAGCCGGTCGCGACCCTCGCCGATCTCGCGGAGCGCCGCCTCGGCCGCGTGCTTGGCCAGCATCGGATGGCTGCGCGTGTGCGCGCCGAAGGTCACCGCCGGGTCCCGGCCCAGCGCCCTGAGGTCGTCCCACGACAGGCAGAGCTCGGCGGCGACCGCGCCGGGGGCGATGCCCGCCTCCCGGCACAAAGCCGCGATCCCGTCGAGCAGCCGCGCTTCCGAGCCGCTGCGCAGGTCGCGGTAAACCGCCTCGAAGGCGAGCGCCTTCTCCTGCGGGCTGCGCGCCGGCAGGTCGACCGTCCGCGTGCCGATCGCGACGCGGATCCGCTCCAGCCGGCCGATCGCCCGCTCCAGCTCGATCCACCACAGCCGCCCGGTCTGGTCGGCGAAGTCGCTGGTGACGAACAGCGTCCACGGCACGCCGTGGCGGCGCAGCACCGGCAGGGCGTGCTCGACGTTGTCGCGGTAGCCGTCGTCGAAGGTCAGCACCGCGAAGGGCGGCCGGTAGCGCGCGGCGGCGAGGCGCTCGGGCACCTCGTCGAGGCCGACGACTTCGAAGCCGCGGGCGTCGAGCTCGCGCAGCGTCGCGTCGAGGAAGTCCGGCGTGATCGAGAGCAGGCGGTTCGGCGCGTAGGGACCCGGCGCCTCCGGGCTGACATGGTGGAAGGTGAGGATCACCCCGAGGCCGCAGGCGGCCGGCGCGAGCCAGCGGTCGGCCCCCGTCGCCGAGACGGCCCGGAACCCGGCCTCGAACAGCCGGTGGCGGTTTCGGGACGACAGCATGGCACCGCCTCGATGGGGCAAGATCGATGAAGCAGAAGCGGGACGTCGCAGGCGATGCCGCGCGCCGCGTCGCCCGTTCCTTGTCCCGCTTCGATGTAAACAAAGGCTGAGGTTTCACCGGCGATCCCGGGACCCGAGGCGCGTCGCAACCATGCGTTAGCCACGTCGTCGCTTGGGCGGCGCCGATGCTTCGATCGCACCGCGCCGTACACCCCGGCTTAGGAGCGTGCGCACGAGAACTGGCGCCCGAGACCGATGGTTTGCTGCCTCCGCGAGAGGCCGGCGCGAGGGATGGGCGATGACGGTTCTGGCACGCGGCCCGATGAACCGGGATCTCGCAGGAGCGATCATGGCCCGCGCGGGCGCCCGATCCGGCCTGACCGCCGAGGTCTTCACCGAGCTCGATGCCGTCGAAGCGCTGTGGCGCGGGCTCGAGGCCGACCCCGCCTGCCTCGCCACGCCCTACCAGCGCTTCGCCTGGGTCCGCGCCTATGCCGGCGCGGCCGTCGCCCCCGGCGCGCTGCGGATCGTCGTCCTGCGCGATGCCGCCGGCCGGCCGCGCATCCTGCTGCCGCTGGCGGTCGAGCGCCGCCGCGGGATCGCGATCGCCCGGACGCTCGGCGGCGACCACGCCAACTACCACCTGCCGCTCTTCGCCGCCCGCGACGCCGCCGCGGTGCCGGCCGAGGACGTGATCGCGGCGCTCGGCCTGGTCGGGCGCGCCGCCGGCATCGACGTCTACGCGCTCGGGCACCAGCCCCGCACCTGGGACGGGGCGGTCAACCCGCTGGCGATCCGCGGCGAGGCGGCGCCGAGCGACGGCTACGGAATGATGCTCGGGCCCGATCCCGAATCGACACTCAAGCGCGCCTTCAGCGCCGACGCGCGCAAGAAGCTGCGCTCGAAGGAGAAGCGCCTCGTCGAGGCGCACGGCGCCCTTGCCTACCGCAAGGCCGCCGACGGCGCCGAGGCCGCGCGGTTCCTGTCGGCCTTCTACGCTCAGAAGGCGGCACGCTTCGCCGCGATGGGCATCGCCGACCCTTATGCCGACCCCGCGATCCGCGCCTTCCTCACGGCCGCCACCGCGGGCAAGAACCCGGCGGTCGAGATCCACGCGCTGGTGCTGGAGGCGACCGGCCGCGTGCTCGCGACCTTCGGCGGGGCGGTCGACGGGGCGCGCTACAGCGGCATGATGACGGCGTTCGACGCCGACCCCGAGATCGCCCGCTTCAGCCCCGGCGACCTGCTGCTCCACCACCTCGTGCGCGACCAGGCCGCGCAGGGGCGCCGCGCCTTCGACCTCGGCGTCGGCGAGGCCCGCTACAAGGCGAGCGTCTGCGACGAGACCATCCCGCTGGTGGAGGCGACGCTGCCGGTGACGCTGCGAGGCCACGCCTACGGGTTCGTGGCGACGCGGCTCACCCGGCTCAAGCGCCGGATCAAGCGCGATCCGCGCCTGTTCGCCCTCGTCCGGCGCCTGCGGCGGATGAAGGCCGGTTGAAGCGGCTCGAGGCCCCGCCGTCTCCGCGCGGAGACGGCGGGGCTCCGGTCACGCCGCCGACAGGCGCAGCGCCATCGGCTCGGTGCGGACGGCGCGGGCCTGAGCCGGCCGGTCCTGGGCGACGAGGACCTGGCCCGCGCCGGAATCCTCGGCGCTGGCGAACAGGTCGCCAAGATCGGGATCGTCGAGGGCCGCGTTCGAGGCGATGATCACGCTGTCCATCAGGCCGCCGAGGGCGGGGAGCAGGGCGTGCGCGCCCGGCTCCGCCCGCAGGCGGCAGACCACCCAGTCGTAGGCCTCGGCCATCGCCTCGACGGTGATCGCCACCGCGTCCGGCTCCTCGAGCAGCACCTCGGTCTCCAGCGAGCCGGCGGCGATCCGGTGCAGCCCGGAGCCGCGTTCGGCCTGGATCACGTCGAGGAAGGCGGCCTCCCCGGCGACGAGATCCGTCAGGCCCGGCGCGTCGGCGTCGGAGGCCGGTCCGTTCAGGTCGACCGAGAGCGCGGAGGCCCGGCCCGAGAGCGCCGCCTCGATCGCCTCGACGAGGCTCGGGCCTGCTGCAGGCCGGCCGGGGCCGGCGGTCTCGACGACGAGGAGGGTGCGCCCGCTGCCGGCACGCGGACCGGCTTCGAGGCGGGCGATCAGCGGGGCGAGATCGAACGCCGCGGCGCGGGGCGGCGCCGGCTCGGGCGTCGCGGCGACGGGCAGGACGGGTTCGGGCGAGGCTTCGGCCTCCTCGGCCGGCGCTTCGGCCGCCGCGGAATGGGCCGACGCGCGCCCGGCCGATGCCGGCTCGGGAAAGGCAGGGTCGGCAAAGCGCGGCGCCGCGTCGCGCGGCGCGGTCTCGGCCGCGGCCCAGTGGGCGGGGGGGACGGCCTCGGGGAAGGCGAAGCGCTCGGGCCGCTCGGCCGTGGCGTGCGCATCGGCCGCCTCCGCCTCACGCTCGCGCCGCCCGCCGCCGGTCGGATCGGACAGGAGGTGGCGGGCGATGACCGCGCCGGCGGCGAGCATCAGCGTCAGCAGGGTGGCGAAGGCGACGATCGGCAGCTTCTTGGGGAAGGACGGGATCTCCGGCGTCACCGCCCGCGAGATGATGCGCGCGTCGGCCGGCGTCGCGCTCTCGCCGTCGCGGGCGGCGGCCTCGCGGTAGCGCGACAGGTAGGATTCGAGCTGCTCGCGCTGGACCTTGGCCTCGCGCTCGAGGGCGCGCAGCTGGATCTCGCTGGTGTTGCCCTTGACCACCACGTCGCGCTGGCCGTCGACCGCCGCCTGCAGGCTCTCGACGCGGGAGGCCGCGATCTTGGCGTCGTTCTCCAGGGTGCGCCCGACGCGCTCGGCCGAGGCCTTGATCTGGGCGTCGAGATCCTGGAGCTGCGCTGTCAGCTCCTTGATGCGCGGATGCGCCGGCAGCAGCGTGCGCGATTCCAGGGCGAGCTGCCCGCGGATCGTGATGCGGTTCTCGACGGTGCGCCGGATCACCTCGTTGTTGGCGACGTCCGGGATCTCGAAGGCGCGCCCGTCCTTGATCATCACCTTGACGGCCTTCGCCCGGCCGGCGAGATCCGCCTTCAGGATGCGGGCCTGCGACAGCTGGGTCGAGAGCTCGCCGAGCTGCTGGGCGTTGAGCGGCTGGCCGGTGGCGCCGGTGGAGCCGACGAGGCCGTTGCCTGCGCGGTAGGCCTCGACCCGCGCCTCGGCCTCGGCGACGCGCTTGCGCAGGCTGTCGATGTTGCCGCCGAGCCAGGTCGAGGCGTAGCGCGCGGTGTCGACCTTGGCCGCCTCCAGGGCCGCGATGTAGAGCTCGGAGACGGTGTTGGCGCCCTTGGCCGCCAGCTCCGCGTCCTTCGCGCGGAACTCGACCGAGAGGATGCGCGACTTGCCCGCCGGGAAGACCAGCAGCCGCTCGAAATAGGCTTCCAGCACCCGGTCCTCGGCCGGACGGTCGAGGGGGTTCTTGGCGAGCCCGAGCATCATCAGGGTGCGCTGGGCCGGGCCGATGGTGCCGGCGCTCGGATCGAATTCCGGGTTGCCGACGAGATTCAGCCGGCGGATCGCCTCGCGGGCGAGGTCGCGCGACATCATCACCTGGACCTGGCTCGCCACCGCCTGCTCGTCGATCGGCGGGACCTGCTCGGCGCGCTCGGAGGCGGTGCGGGCGAAGGCGGCCTCGCGGCTCTCCAGCAGCAGCTTGGCCTCGCCGGTGTAGCGCGGCGACACCACCTGGACGAACACCGTCGACAGCCCCGCGACGACCAGCGTCGGCACCGCGATCCAGTGCCAGGACCGGCGCAGCAGCGCGGGAACCTGGGCCAGGCTGATGCCGTCGGCCGGGGCCGGCCTTTCGGCGAAAGCCGGCCTCTCGCTGAAGGCGGCCGCGCGCGGGGCGATTCGGGACATGGCACGATCTCTTGGCGATGCCGGGCCGCGACTGTGCCCGCGCATCAACACGTGAGATCAATAGAACCTGTTAAGGTTGCCTGAGAGTTAAGGCCGGCCCGATGCGGACTGCTCCGACGCGGGGCGACAGCATTTCTTAACCTTAACGGATTACGCCACGACCGATCAGGCAATCACGACGGCTGTGGTGATGAACCGACGCGTACTCCTCCTCGTCCTCGCCGCCAGCCTCGGGCTCGGCGGCTGCCTGCGGCCGGACTACCGGACCGCCCAGCTCGACGCCACCGGCACCGGCTCGATCGGCGCGCGCTACCCGCTCGCGGCCGGCGACAAGCTCCGCGTCATCGTGTTCGGGCAGGACAACCTGTCCAACATCTACGCGGTCGACGGCGGCGGGCGCATCGCGATGCCGCTGATCGGCGTCGTCCAGATCGGCGGGCAGACCACGGGGCAGGCCGCGCGCACCATCGAGGCCAAGCTCGCCGCCGGCTTCGTGCGCGAGCCGCACGTCACCGTCGAGGTCGACGCCTACCGCCCGTTCTACATCCTGGGCGAGGTCACCACCTCGGGGCAGTATCCCTTCGTCAACGGCATGACCGTCGAGACCGCGGTAGCGATCGCCGCCGGGTTCGGCCCGCGGGCGGCGCGCGACTACGCCGTGCTCACCCGCGAGGGCAAGGGCGGCGCCGCCTCCGGCCCCGGCCTCGAGCCGACCAACGAGGCCGGCCGCGAGGGACTGGTCTCGGGCATCGTGCCGATGACCTATCCCGTGCGCCCCGGCGACACGATCGTCATCAAGGAGCGGTTCTTCTGAGGCGCCCGCTCGTGCGAAGGGGATGGAAGCCGGCGCGTTAGGCGACCGTTGACCCTCGCATCGGGAAAAGGCGGCGCCGCGGCCCGGCCGATTCGGGCCGGCACCCGCGCTTAACCGGCTGGACAGGGCCGGCATGGCACGCAGGCGAGGCCGGCCGAACGCGCCGGCCTGGAGACGTCCGCCGTGACCCCGTCCGTCAGCCCTTCGGATGCCGAGCCCCGCCGCATCCTGCACGTGTTCCGCGCGCCCGTCGGCGGCCTGTTCCGCCACGTGGTCGACCTCGCACGGCTCCAGGCCGCGGCCGGCCACCGCGTCGGGATCGTGTGCGACGCGACCACCGGCGGCGAGCGCGCCGTCCGGGCGCTGGCCGATCTCACGCCCTGCCTCGCCCTCGGCGTCACCCGGATCCCGATGCGGCGCAACCCGCACCCGTCCGACCTCGCCTGCCTGCGCGCGGTGGCGGCCCGCGCCGACGCCGCAGCCGCCGACGTGCTGCACGGGCACGGCGCCAAGGGCGGCGCCTACGCCCGCCTCGCCCACGTTCCCCGCGGCCGGCCCGTGATCCGCGCCTACACCCCGCATGGCGGCAGCTACAATTACCGGCCCGGCAGCCTGCTGCACCGGGTCTACATGGGCGCCGAGGGTCTCCTCGCCCGCCGGACAGACGTGTTCCTGTTCGAGAGCGAGTACGTCGCCGGGCGCCACCGCGCCTATGTCGGCACCCACGGCCGCGTCAGCCGCATCGTCCACAACGGCCTGAGCGAGGCCGAGTTCGCGCCCGTGACGCCGGCGGCCGACCCGTTCGACCTGCTCTACGTGGGCGAGCTGCGCGACGCCAAGGGGCTGCCGATCCTGCTTCAGGCCCTGGCGCTGCTGCGCGCCGAGGGCCGCCGGGTCCGGCTGTTGATGGTCGGCTCGGGCCCGGATGCCGGGCAGCTCCAGGCCAAGGCCGAAGCCCTCGGCCTCGCCGGCGCCATCGCCTTCGAGCCGGCCCAGGCGATCCGCTCCGTCCTCGCCCGCGGACGGATCATGGTGGTGCCGTCCTTCGCCGAGTCCCTCCCCTACGTGGTGCTCGAGGCCGCCGCGGCCGCCCAGCCGCTGGTCGCCACCGATGTCGGCGGCATCCCCGAGATCTTCGGCTCGGCCGCGGGTGATCTCGTCCCGGCCCGCGATCCGATCGCGCTGCAGCGGGCGATCGCCCGCGTCCTCGACGAGGCGCCCGAGAGCCGCATCGCCCGGTTCCGGACCTTGAGCGACTCGGTGCGCCAGCGCTTCTCGATGGAGCGGATGGGCGCCGACGTGCTCTCGGGCTACGCCGCCGCCTTCCGGGCCCGCCGCCCCGCGGCGTCCGCCGAGCCGGTCCGCGTCGGGGCCGCCTGAGCCCCGGACCCTCGCACGAACGTGATTCCCGTCCGTCGCGGGCGCGCAGAAGGACGGGGGCGGCGCCTGCAGCTTTAAGTAATCCGATAGGTCGGTTTGAGACACTTCCCGGCAGGAACTAGCCCGCTGGACTGCTGGGAAGCGACCGATGAGTGCCTTCGACGTCCGTGATCTTCTGAAGGTCGCCGGACACGGCGAGACCGCGGCGGCCCGCTTCGCCGAGCCCGCGCCGCAGGCGGCGCCGCTGGCCGAGACGGTCTCCGTCCTCCCGGCGCAGGCGATCTCGCCGGTGGTGATCGCAGGGCTGGTGCGGGCGGCGGAGTTCGTCCTGATCGGCTGCCTCGGCGCGGGCCTGCACCTGACGCTGCTGCGCGGCGTGGTTCCGTTCGGGCTGACCTATGCCGGGGCGGTCGTCGCGGTGGCCGCCCTGGCGATCGCCGCCTTCCAGGCCGCCGGCACCTACCGGATCGGCGCGTTCCGCACCTTCTTCAAGACCGCGATCAAGATCTCGGCCGGCTGGATGCTCGCCTTCCTCCTGGTGGCGACCGGCCTCGTGCTGGCCAAGGTCGCCGACCATTACTCCCGCCTGTGGCTGGCCGCCTACTTCGCCGGCGGCCTCGGCCTGCTGCTGACCGGCCGGTTCGTCCTGTCGCGCGTGATCGTGGCGCAGACCCGGAAGGGCCGTTTCGACCGGCGCACCGCGATCGTCGGCGGCGGCAAGGCCGCCGAGGAGCTCATCGCCGCCCTCGAGACGCAGAGCGAGGGCGGCATCCGCATCGTCGGCGTGTTCGACGACCGCAACGACGACCGCTCCACCGACGTGGTCGCCGGATACCCGAAGCTCGGCACCGTCAGCGACCTCGTCGCCTACGCCCGCGCCACGCGCCTCGACCTGATCGTGTTCACGATCCCGATCTCGGCCGAGGGGCGCATCCTGCAGATGCTCTCGAAGCTCTGGGTCCTGCCGATCGACATCCGCCTCTCGGCGCACGCGACGAAGCTGCGCCTGCGCCCGCGCAGCTACTCCTATCTCGGCTCGGTGCCGGTGCTCGACGTGTTCGACCGCCCGATCGCCGACTGGGACGTGGTGATGAAGACGGTGTTCGACCGCGCGGTCGGCCTGCTGATGCTGGCCGCGCTCGCCCCGGTGATGATCGGCGTCGCGCTCGCGGTGAAGCTGACCTCGCGCGGCCCGGTGTTCTTCCGGCAGAAGCGCCACGGCTTCAACAACGAGCTGATCGACGTGTTCAAGTTCCGCTCGATGTACGTCGACGCCTGCGACGCCACCGCGGCGAGGATGGTGACCAAGGGCGATGCGCGCGTGACCCCGGTCGGCCGGTTCATCCGCAAGACCTCGCTCGACGAGCTGCCGCAGCTCTTCAACGTGATCAAGGGCGACCTCTCCCTCGTCGGCCCCCGTCCGCACGCGCTGCAGGCGAAGGCCGCCAACACGCTCTACGACCAGGTCGTCGACGGCTACTTCGCCCGCCACAAGGTCAAGCCCGGCATCACCGGCTGGGCCCAGGTCAACGGCTGGCGCGGCGAGACCGACACCAGCGAGAAGCTCCAGCGCCGGGTCGAGCACGACCTGTACTACATCGAGAACTGGTCGGTGCTGTTCGATCTCCAGATCCTGCTGACCACGCCGTTCGCCCTCTTCAGGACCGAGAACGCGTACTAACCGGGCCGGGGCAGGCGGGACCCGGAAAACGAAGACAGGGCGGCTCGCGAGAGCCGCCCTGTCCGTTCGTTGCGGACGCGGCGAAGCGGCTACGGCAGCGCGCCGGCCTTCTCCTTGGCCTTCATGATGGTGTCGCGGCAGGCATCGGCCTTGCCGGCCTTGTCCTCGCCGCGCGCCTTCTCGACGAGGTCGCGAGCCTCCTTCACGCCGCCGGCGGTGGAGGTCGTCGACGGGTCGCTGGGCTTGCCCCCGGGCGGCGCGGACAGCGCCTTGTCGGAATTCGACGAGGTCGTGCCGCCCGCCGGCTCCTTGCCGGTCACCTTTTCCGCGCCGGCGCTGTCGAGGCGCCGCTCCAACGTCGCGATCTCCTCGGAGCAGGAGCTCGCGAAGGCGGGCGCCGCGGAGACGAGGAGGAGGGCGGCCGAGACCGCGTGGACCAATCGCATGAGAACTCCCTGAAGCTTTTCGCGCGGGCACGTGGCCCGCGTCGTTTCGGTTGCAGGGGGCAAGCGACGAAGCGCGACCGTGTTCCGGTGGCGTGAGGCCGCAGGCCCGCACGCGCCCCGCCGAACGCGAAGGGGGCGCGGACCTCCCGGTCCACGCCCCCCGCCTCCCGGGCCCGCGGGGAAATCGATCCGCGCGGTCAGTACTTGCGGATGATCGGCTCCGCCATCGGGACCGGATCGGGGCCGAAGGCGTAGCGGATGCCGCCGTAGATCGAGAGCGGCTGCGCCAGCGTCGTCGTGCGCGGATCGTTGATGGTGAGGTTGCCGGCGACGGGCCCGCGCTCGGCGAAGGTGCCGAAGTTGGCGTAGCGGTTGTTGGTCAGGTTGGTGATCAAGCCGAAAACCTGAAGGTTCGGCGTGACTTGGTAGGTGGTGTTGAGGCCGAGCACGAGGTAGGCCGGCAGCTTCGGGTTCAGGTTCGACTCGTCGCCGCGATAGTAGGCGGAGGAGAAGGCCTGGAGGTTCATGCCGAAGCGCCAGCCCGGCAGGACGAGGTAGTCGAAGCCGACCTTGAACTGGTGGTTGGGGATCAGCGGCACCTGGTTGCCGCGGGTCACGGCGATGGCGCCGTCGTCGGCCAGGGGGTTGTTGGGCGAGGACAGGGTTCCGTTGAACTGGAAGGTGGCGTCGATCAGGGCGTAGTTGGCGTAGACCGAGAGGTCGCCGCGGGTGTAGTCGGCCGCGACCTCGATGCCCTGCCGCTGGGTCGCCGGCACGTTGACGAAGTAGCCGCGCGCCGCGTTGCCGGGGGTCGCGAGCTGGATGATGTCGTTGGCGAGATCGGTGCGGAAGGCGCCGACCTTGTAGGTCACGAGGCCGCCCTCGTAGACGTTCGGGATCTGGCCGCGGATGCCGACCTCGTAGGTCTGTGCGGTGACCTGCTTGAGCGGCGGGTCGGCGACGAGCGAGTTCGGCAGCAGGCAGGGCCGGTCCGGGTTGGAGCAGGCGGTCTCGAGCGGCGTCGGCGCGCGGTTCGATTCCGAGTAGCCGCCGTAGAGCGACAGGCCCGGGGTGAAGCGGTAGGTCAGGCCCGCCACCGGGTTGATCTTGTTGTAGTAGTAGGTCCCGTTCACGTCCGGCGAGAAGCCGGTCTGGTCGGTCGTCGTGAGGCGGGCGAAGTTCAGGCGCGCCCCGGCCGTGAGCGACAGCGCGTCGGTCACGTCGAACGTGTCCGTCGCGTAGAGGCCCATGTAGAGGTTCGAGCCGATGACGTTCGAGGGCGCGATGCCGAGCGCGGCCGCGGTCCGCAGCTGCGTCGTGCCGAGGCCGGGGATGGTGCCGTAGTACGGGTTGTTCGGATCGGTGGTCACCCGCAGATCCGGGTTGATGACGCCCAGCGTGCTCGACGACTTGAAGCTGAAGTCCGCGACGTCGATGCTGCCGCCTACGACGAAGCTATTGCCGAAGCCGAAGATCTTGTCGCGGTTGGCCGCCTGGAGCGAGCCGCCGTAGCTCGTCGCCTCGGTCCTGGTCACGTCCAGCGTGCCGTAGGGCACGTTCGGGGTGAAGGGGATGCGCCGGTTGTTGGCGCCGAGGATGGTGAACTGGTTGCGGAAGGCGAGATTGGACTGTCCCGGCGCCTGGGCGAAGCCGTCATCCTCGAAGCAGAGGAAGCCGCGGTTGCTCGACTGGCGGCTGCAGTTCTCGAAGTTGCCGTCGTTGCCGTCGACGTAGGTGTTGCTGAAGCGGCGGAAATAGGCGTTTCCGGCGAGATCCCAGGTCGGCGAGATGTCGACGCGGCCGGTCACCTGCATGGTGCCCATCTCGGTCGTGGTGGTCTGCGGGAAGGTGAAGATCGCCCGCGGGTCGACATGGGTGAAGTCCACCGGGGTCGCGGCGGCCGCGCCGAAGAAGGTCCGCGCGAAGTTGCCGATCAGGTGGAACTCGGAATCGAGGGTGCGGTAGCCGAGGTCGGTGTAGAGGCGCCCGATCGTCGACGGGCTCTCGTAGCGCCATCCGCGGTCGTTGAGGCCGTCGCCGTTGAAGTAGAAGCTCCACGGCCCGATCACCTTGCCGTACTCGAGCGAGCCGGCGATGCGGCCGTCCGAGCCGCCGAGCGCGGTGACCTCCGTGCCCTGCCAGGTGAAGCCGTTCTTCATCTGGATGTTGACCGCGCCGCCGATGGCGTTGAGGCCGAACACCGGGTTGCCAGTGACGATGTCGATGCGCTGGATCGCCGTCGGCGGGATCAGGTCGAACTGGACGGTGTCGCCGAAGGCCTCGTTGATGCGCACGCCGTTCTGGTAGACGGCCAGGCCCTGCGGCACGCCCTGCACCGGCGAGGCGGTGAAGCCGCGGTAGTTCACGTCGGTGCGGTTGGAGTTGCCCTGCGAATCCGAAAGGTTGAGGCCGGGCGTGCGCCGCGCCAGCGTGGCCACCGCGTTGAAGGTGCCGCGATCGATGTCGAGGTCGGCCGCCGTGACGGTCTCGACCGTGCTCGGGATCTTGTAGAGCGGCTGCTCGCCGCCGCGCAGGCGCGGCAGGCCGGCGGAGGAGAGCGGCGCCGCGCTCGGCGACACGACCGGGGTCGCGCCGAGCGGCGGGGCGGCCAGCGTGCTGCCCGAGCCCGACCCGCCGACCGGGGTCGTCGCCACGACGCTGATCTCCGACAGCGTCACCGAACTCTGTGCGTAGGCTGCACCCGGCAGCAATGCCACCGAGGCGATCAGGCTTCCGCGAAGCGCCCGCATTGTCATTCCCCAACCCCGAACCGTCGAACAGCGTGCCCCCTCTGCGGCGGGCTTGCCCAGCACTCATGCAAGGCGCGTCGAGATCGGACAATCGCGGGACGGCCGTGATCCGGCGGAAAACGCCGCTCACGGGGCCGTTACGCGCGGAAACGGATGACCCGTGGTCCGCGTGCAACAGATTTTCTATGTCTCATCAAAGACTTAGGGAGTGTTCGGCAATGCTGCCCGGGACGATTCGGCAGCCCGGCTCCGGGTCACCGGGCGGCGTCAGAGCCTGGCCTGGATCTTCTTGGCGATCTCGCCGAGGCGCTGCTCCAGGAGCTGCGGCACCTCGCAGACGTAGGTCAGCGACTGGCTGCGCTCCTGGAAGATGCGGCGATCCCAGGCGAACTTGGTCTCGATGTCGGATTGCTCCTTCGAGACCTCGCGGGCGTCGGCCGCGCTCGGGCCGTCCTTGGTCTGGCTGATGGTGTCGGCCTCGTCGCGGATGCGCTCGGCCATGCGGCGCTGTCCCTGCGCGTAGCGCGCGATCCCGCTCATCACCTTGTCGCGCTCGCCGTTGATGACCTCGAACACGCCCGCATAGACGTGGGCGAGGCCCTTGGCCTTGTCGGCCGCCGGCACCTTGGCGACGTAGGCGTCGATCAGCGGATCGACCTCGGTGAGCTCGGTCCGGCGGGAGGCGAGCTTCTGCGCCAGCACCGCGGCGTCGTTGTCGTCGCCCCAGGCGCCGGCGGCGGCGATGTCCGGCCCGGTCCAGAACTGGCCGGGGCTCAGGGTCGCGACCTTGCGCTGGACGCAGGGCCAGTCCGGGTCGGTCCTGGGCTGCGCCAGCGCGGGCGCGGCGAGGCCGGCCAGGGCGACGCCGAGGGCGGCGAGGGAGCAGAAGCGGGAAGCGATCATGACGGGTCTCCGGCCGGGCCGCCGCGCCGGGCCATGATGCCGCGGCCGGGATCGTAGGCGACGACGGCGAGGGTGAAGAAGGCGAGGGTCACGCCGAGCACGACCGCGCACGAGACCGGCTCGAACTGCCCGTAGAGGGCGAAGCGCACGAGCTGGACGGCGTGGGTGAAGGGATTGCACTGGCAGATCCAGTATAGCGTCTCCGAGGATTCGCGGATGCGCCAGAGCGGGTAGAGCGCCGACGAGGCGAAGAACATCGGGAAGATCACGAAGTTCATCACGCTGGCGAAGTTCTCGAGCTGCTTGACCATCGACGACAGCAGCAGGCCGATCGAGCCGAGCATCAGCCCGGCGGCGATGAAGGCCGGCAGGGCCGCGAGGTAGCCGACGGCCGGGATGTCGAGGTCCCAGAACCAGGCGATGGCCAGGAAGGCATAGGCCTGCACCACCGAGACGGTGACGCCCGCGATCAGCTTGGCGAGCAGCAGCAGCCAGCGCGGATACGGGCTCGTCAGCAGCACCTTCATCGAGCCGACCTCGCGGTCGTAGACCATCGAGAGCGAGGATTGCATGCCGTTGAACAGCTGGATCATCACCGCCAGCCCCGGCACCACGTAGACCTCGTAGAGCACGTAGGTCTGGTACGGCGGCTCGATCGACACGCCGAGGGTGTTGCGGAAGCCCGCCGCAAAAATGAACAGCCATACCAGCGGCCGCACCAGCGCCGAGAAGAACCGCTCCTTCTGGTTGAAGAAGCGCAACAGCTCGCGCCGGACGATGCCGCCGAGGCAGATCAGGTAGCCGACCCCGTCGAGCCGGCCGAGATGGGCGGGCGGGCGCGTCGCGTCCGCCGCCACGGTGCGGGCGTCGACCGCCGTCGGCGTGCCGATGGGCGTGCTCATGCAGCCTCCCTCGCCGGCTTGGCCGGCTCGGCCACGAGCCGGCGGAACGCCTCCTCGAGGGTTTCATCGGCCCCGCCGATGGTGCCGGCCCGTCCGCGCGCGACGATGCGGCCCCGGTGCAGCACCACCGCGTCGTCCTCCGCCGCGATCTCCTCGAAGATGTGGGTCGCCCACAGCACCGAGAGCCCCTCCTCGCGCACGAGCGCGCGGACGATCGCGACGATGTCGGCCCGCGATTCGAGGTCGAGGCCGACGGTGGGCTCGTCGAGCAGCAGCAGGCTCGGATGGTGGACCAGCGAGCGCGCGATCTCGATGCGGCGCGACTGGCCGCCGGAGAGCGTCCGCACCTTGTCGGCGCGCCGGTCCGCCAGCCCGACCCGGTCGAGCAGCACCGCGATCCGCGCCTTGGCGGCCTTGCGCGCGATGCCGTGAAGCGCCGCGTGATAGAGCAGGTTCTGCTCGACGGTGAGGTCGGTGTCCAAGGTCCGTGCCTGGAACACCACGCCGAGGCGGGCGAGCGCGCGCGACGGCTCGCGGTCGAGGGCGTGGCCGAAGATCGCGACCCGGCCGTGGCGGTTGTTGTAGAGCCGGGTGATCAGGGAGAACAGCGTGGTCTTGCCGGCGCCGTTGGGCCCGAGCAGCGCCATGAAGCGCCCGCGCTCGACGGTGATCGACACGTCCGACAGCGCCCGGCGCGCCCCGAAGCTGTGGCTGACGTCGGCCACCTCCAGCGCTGGGGCCTCGCCCGCCGGACGCCCGCCCGCACCCATCGCCCGAGCGCCCTCGCTCATCGCCCGAGGACCCTTCTGGCGTCGCCGACCGCGTCGAGGCACTCGTCGAACTCGCCCTCGCCCTGCTCGCGCTCGGCCACGCGCAATGCCTTCCTCAGCTTCGGCAGCGCCGCCTCGGGCGGGTTCTGCGCGAGCGCATCCCTGATCATGGCGATGCCGTCCGCGCAGGCGGCCTTGTCGTCGGCCAGCGCCGGCGTGCTCAACAGGAGGCTGGCGAGAAGAAGCGTCCGCATCATTCCACCGTGCGTCATTTCACAGTGATCGTGCCGGCGACGCCCTTCGACTCCAGGCCGCGGGCTTCCCAGGTGTACTTGCCCGGCTTGATCGCCACGAACTCGATCGCGATCTCGCCCGGATCGTCGAACTCGAGGTGATCCGGCGGGCCGCCGCCGTGGATCTCCTTGTGCTCGATGACGATCTGGTTCCACCAGATGTAGCGGAAGAACTCGGTCGCGTAGACCTTGTACTCCTGATGGCCCTTGGCGATGATCCGCAGCCGGTAGGCCTTGCCGGATTCGAGCTCGATGTCCTTGTTCTCGACGACGAAGTCGTTGCCCTCCTCGTTGCCGAGGACCAGGTCGGGCAGGGTCTCGCGCTTCTTGGTGAGATCGAGCGCGACGGCCGGGCCGGCCGCCAGGATCGCGGCCAGCCCCAGCGCCGCCCATCGAAGACCTCGTGTCATCCTGTTCCCCCCGCGCTGCCGTTCGCGGCAGTCGTGCTTGCGAAAACTCAGTTCGGCGAGATCGCCACGCCCCAGGGCAGCAGGCCGACCGGGATGCTCTTGACCACCTTCTCGGCCGCCACGTCGACCACCGAGACGTCGTTGGAGGTGCCGTTGGTGGAGAACAGCAGCGACTGGTCCGGCGTGAAGGCGAGCTGCCACACCCGCTGGCCCACCGGCAGGTACTTCTGCACGTCGTAGGTCTTGGCATCGATCACCGCGATGCGGTTGGCGGGCCCGAGGGCGACGAAGGCCTTGGTCCCGTCCTGGGTGATGCGGATGCCCACCGGCTGGATCGCCTCGTCGTTCACGCTCGGGATCTTGAAGGTGATCTTCTTCACCACGCGCCGCGCCGCCACGTCGATCACGCTGACCGTGCCGCCGACCTCGGCCGAGACCCAGAGGAACTTGCCGTCCGCCGTGAACTCGGCGAAGCGCGGACGGGCGTCGACCAGCACGTTGTCGATCACCTGGAAGGTTTTGGTGTCGATGAAGTGGGCCATGTTGGTGGTCTCGGAGGTGTTCACCAGGATCTTGCCGTCCGGCGACAGGCCCATGCCCTCCGGCTCGACGCCGACGGGGACCTCCGCGAGCACCTTGTTCTTCTCGATGTCGATGATCGTGACCTGGCTGTCGTCCTCGTTGGCGACGTAGAGCGGGTTGCCGCTGCGATCGAGGATGAACTGCTCGGGATCGGGGCCGGAGCGCAGCGAGCGCACCACCTTGCCGGTGGCGGTGTCGAGCACGTCGATGCGGTCGTCGTCGCTGGCGCAGACGAAGACTTCCTTGCCGTCCTTGCTCACGGTGATGCCGCGGGGGCGGCGCCCGACCTTCCAGGTCGCCGTCACCGCCATCGTCGCGGTGTCGATCACGCTGACCGAGTTGCCCTTCTCGTTGGAGACGTAGACCGTGTAGGCCTGCGCCGGCACCGACGCCAGGAGCGCCGCGCCGAGCGCGGCGAGCCCCAACCCTGCTCTCACGCAGCGGTCCATTCGCGATCCTCCCCCTGGCCTGGCGGCAAGCTTGGCACTCTGGCGGTGCCGAAATCCCGACGGACGACAGTGTAGTGCGTTTCGTGCCCGCGGCGAGGGCGACGGAACCGCGCTGCGGACTTCACGCGGCGGAACGCCGTCCTCGTGCGTCCCGGCGCGCTCACTGGAACTTGCAGGTCGTCTCGGGCAGGTCGGTCCCGAGGGTGTCGAGCGGCGTGCGCTGGTGCAGGAAGCCCTGCTCGGGCGCCACCGAGACCAGGGCCTTCGGCTGCACCACGATCAGCGGCTGGCGCAGCTGGTGGTCCCAGGGGCGGAAGCTCAGCGACACGCCCTTGTAGGCGGAGAGGGCGAAGGCCGGGTCGCTCAGGTAGGCGGCCAGCACCGCCGGGTCGGCGGTCTTGCGGTCGGTCTCGGCATTGCTGACGACGCGGATCGCGGCCCAGACCTGGTAGTCCAGCGGACGCATCAGCCGGCCGGAGAGGCGGCGGAAGCGGTTCTGCGCCTGGGCGGCGCCCCAGGTCTCCAGCACCGGCGACCAGGTGGTGGCGACGAGCCCCTGCGTGCCGCCGACGGGCCGCGGGTCGACGGTGCGATAGGGGACGTAGTCGCCCCAGTCGGCCTCCTCGTCGGCCACGATCGCCATGTCGTAGTCGAGCCCGCGGGTGAAGACCATCGCCTCGGCGCGGGTCGGCGTGTCGCCGCGCGCTTTGGCCAGGGGCCCGAAGGTCCAGGGCTTCTCAGCCGTGATCTTGAGAGCGAACTTCCTGGCCGAGTTGCGCATCGCGTCGGCATAGAGCTTGTCCGCGTCGGTCGGGCCGACGATCAGGAACAGCTTCCGCCAGCGCATCACGGTGAGGTACTGCGCCAGCGCGTCGGTCTGCATCGCCCGGCTCGGGGCGACGTGGAACACGTTCCTGCGGCAATCGGCACCGCGCAGGCGGTCGTCGGGGGCCGCCGCGTTCAGCACCACGGCGCCCTTGCCGTCGGCGCGTGCCGCCTCCGAGACGGCGAGCACCTCGTCGGCCGGCAGCGCCAGGACGAGGAAGCGGATGCCCTTGCCGAGCAGCGCCTTCGCCGCGTCGACCGCGCTCGGGCCCCCCTCGGTGAGCGCGATCTCGTCGAGGGCGTAGCTCTGCTTGATGAAGCGGCCGGTGGTGTTGTTGTCGGCGATGGCCATCTTCGCGCCGGCCAGGCCCTCGTCCTCGGGCGCGGCCTCCGCGTCGTAGGAGGACGGCGCGGGCTGCGGCCGGTAGATCAGGCCGACATGGGTGGCGGCCGGTTCCGCGGGCGCGGCCGGCGCGGCGGCGGGCTCCTGGGCTGCCGCCGGGCCGGCCAGCGCCAGGGCGAGCAGCGCCGCAGCACCGAGGGAACGTGCAGGATCGTGCAGGATGGCGTGCAGGGAGGCGTGCATGGGGGCGGGACGTAACAGCATTCCGGGCGCGGACTCAAACGTTAAGCGCGCGCCGATCATTGCCAAAATTCCCCGACGCGCGACCTTATGCCGGGATGCGGCCGGCGTTGCGGCCGGCGCCGATGCCTCCGACCGGAGTTCCGTCATGATCCTTCGCGGCACGATCTTTCGCGACGGCGCCTTTCGCGCCTGCCGCCTCGCGGTTCCCCTCGTGCTCGCCGCCTGCCCTCCGGGCGCGGCGGCGGCCGAGCCGTCGAAGGCCGCGGTCTTCCCGGTCGAGCTGTTCGATCCGGGCGTCGTCGGCGGCCGCAAGGCCCGGCCCGACGAGGCGCGCAAGCTCGCGCTGGTCACCGACGAGCTGCGCGGCGCGCTCAAGGACAAGGGCGGCCTGGAGCCCGTCGACACCGCGCCGCAGGCGGCCGAGGTGAGCAAGCAGGGGCCGCTCTACAAGTGCGACGGCTGCGCCGCCCCGATCGCCAAGGCCCTGGGTGCGGATCTCGCCGTGACCGGCTATGTGGAGAAGGGGTCGGGCCAGATCTTCAACCTCAACGTCGTCATCGCCGACGCCGCCACCGGCAAGGTGGTGCGCGGCGGGCAGGTGGTGATCCGGGCCGACACCGACGACACCTGGACGCATGCCATGCGCTGGATCGTCAAGAACCGCCTGCTCGCCGAGCCCCTGCCCGGCAAGTCGTGATGTCGTCCGGCGCCCGCGCCGCCCCCGAGCCATCCCCGTTCAGGTCGCCCGTGTCCGAGTCCGCACCTCCGTTTCCGACAAATCCCCTCCCCCGCCTCCTCGTCAGCGTCCGCGACGCCGCCGAGGCCGAGGCCGCGATCCGCGCCGGGGCCGACCTGATCGACGCCAAGGACCCGGAGAACGGGGCGCTCGGCGCCCTCCCCCCGGAGACCGTCCGCGCCATCGTCGCGCGCACCGCCGGCCGCGCCGCCACGAGCGCGGTCGCCGGCGAGCCGGCGGCGGCGGAGCGGCAGGCCGCGATCCGCGCCATGGCGGAGACCGGGGTCGGCTGGGTCAAGGTCGCGGTCCGCCCCGACTGGCTCGCCGATCCCGCCTCCCTTCGCGCGGCCGGCGCGGCCGCGCCCGGCCGACTCGTCGCCGTGCTGTTCGCCGAGGACGACCCCGCGCCGGACTGCGCGCCGCGGCTCGCGGCGGCGGGCTTCATCGGCGCGATGATTGACACGGCGGTCAAGGACGGGCGCCGCCTGCCCGGCCTGATCGACGGGGCGCGCCTGGCCGCCTTCACCGCCGCGGCCCGTGCCGCCGGGCTGCTGTCGGGGCTCGCCGGATCGCTGCGCGTCGGCGACATCCCCGGGCTCGCCGCCCACCGCCCGGACTATCTCGGCTTCCGCGGCGGCCTCTGCCGCGACGGCGACCGCCGCAACGCCCTCGACGCGCAGCGGATCGCCGAGGCCGTGCGGGCGCTCCGCCGGCCGCCCGCGCGAGACGCGGCGTGAGCGTGCACACCGTCGTCAAGGTCGGCGGCAGCCTCTGCGCCGACCCGGCACGCCTGCAAGCGCTGCTCGCCGCGCTCGCCGACGGCGCCTTCGGCCCGTGCCTCGTCGTGCCGGGCGGCGGCGCCTTCGCCGACGCGGTGCGGCTCGACCAGGCGCGTCTCGGCTTCGACGACGCGGAGGCGCATCGCCGCGCGCTCGATGCGATGAGCCGGATGGCGGGGTGTTTCCACGCCATCGAGCCGCGCCTCCTTCCCTTCCCCCTCCCCCGCAAGGGGGGAAGGGAGAGCGCCGTATCGGCTATCTGGGACCCCATCGCCCTCCGCGCCGGCCATCCGGACATCCCGGAATCCTGGGACGTGACCTCCGACAGCCTCGCGCTCTGGGCGGCGACGCGGATCGAGGCCGCCCGCTGCATCCTGGTGAAGTCCGCCGACGCCCCGGCGGGCGCCGACGCGTGCGACCTCGCCCGGATCGGCCTCGTGGATGCCGCGTTCCCGGCCTTCGCCGGCCGCTACCGCGGCGCGGTCTCGATCCTCGGCCCCGCCGGCGCGCGGCCGGTCCACGCGCGGGCCGCCGCATGAGCGCCGCGCCCGAGCACCTGGTCTTCGTCACCGGCAAGCTCGCCCGCGCGCGGCTGGAGAAGGTCGCGAGCGCCCTGCCCCCGGAGCGGTTCGCCTGGAGCATCGCCGATTCCGGGGTGAAGGTCGCCGCGCTGATGACCGAGGAGATCATCAAGCGCCGCGTCACCCTGCCCGAGGGCGCCACCCGCATCATCCTGCCCGGGCGCTGCCGGGCGAACCCGGAGGCCTTGGCCGCGCATTTCGGCCTGCCGGTCGAGCGCGGCCCCGACGAGATCGTCGACCTGCCGGCCCATCTCGGGCTCGCCGGCCGCAAGGTCGACCTGTCGCGCCACGACCTGCGCATCTTCTCCGAGATCGTCGACGCCTCGAAGATGACGGCCGCCGAGGTGGTGGCCAAGGGCCTGGACCTGGCGCGCCGGGGCGCCGACGTGATCGACCTCGGCGGCCTGCCGGACACCGATTTCCCGCATCTCGAGGATTGCGTGCGCGGGCTGAAGGCGCAGGGCCTCAAGGTCAGCGTCGATTCCTTCTCGATCGACGAGCTGCGCCGGGGGGCGGCCGCCGGGGCCGACTTCCTGCTCAGCCTCAACGAGGAGACGCTGGACCTCGCCTTCGAGACGGATGCGGTGCCGATCCTGGTGCCGATGCGGCCCGACGACCTGCCCTCCCTCGACCGCGCGATCGCGCGGATGGTGGAGGCGGGGCGCCCGTTCATCGCCGACCCGATCCTCGAGCCGATCCATTTCGGCTTCGTCGACTCGATCGCGCGCTACCGCGCCACCCGCGCGCGCTGGCCCGACATCGCGATAATGATGGGCACCGGCAACCTCACGGAGCTGACGGAGGCCGACAGCCTTGGGATCACCGCGCTCCTCGTCGGGATGTGCTCGGAGCTGTCGATCGGCAATGTCCTGATCGTGCAGGTCTCGAACCACACCCGCCGCACGGTCGAGGAACACGATGCCGCGAGGCGGGTGA
Organism: Methylobacterium sp. E-025; assembly: GCF_022829705.1. Classification (NCBI taxonomy): domain Bacteria; kingdom Pseudomonadati; phylum Pseudomonadota; class Alphaproteobacteria; order Hyphomicrobiales; family Methylobacteriaceae; genus Methylobacterium; species Methylobacterium sp. E-025. Next base: position 7,978 of record NZ_JAKSYR010000200.1, on the reverse strand, counting down.
TGTTCGCGGCCAAGGCCGACGCCGCGCTGCCGAAGGGCTACGGCCGGGCACTTCTGGCACTTCACGACAAGCGTCCCTTCGTGCAAACGCCCGACGAGATCGCGGCCCTGGCGGCGCAGGTCCGCGACCCGAACTACCGGATCGCGGTCGCCGAGGACGGGATCCACCTCTACAACCGCGACGTCCACAAGGTCGGCACCGACGCGATGGCCTTCTTCACCGACCTCGACGTCGCCAGCGACGGCGCCCACGCGTTCTACCTCGGGGGCGAGCTGACCAAGGCCGAGACCGCGTGGCGCTTAGGCAAGCGCTACGTGCAGGACGAGCCGCTCGACTGGGCCTGCGCCGCCGACGCCGAGGTCGAGGACACCACCGCCTTCAAGAAGGCCGGCCATACCAAGCATTCCGGCCCGGACGCGCCGCAGGGCGCGCGCGACGCGCAGGTTCCGGCCGAGGCCGGCGCCTCGGCGCCCCGCACCATCGCGCCGGACGCGGCCGCGGCCGAGGCGTCGGTGTCGGAAACGCCCCGGGCGCCCGCGCAAAAGCTCGTCTGCGGCAAGCTCGTGCCGGCCGGGGAGGCCTGAGCCGGTGCCGCTGATCCTCGAGACGATCGTCACGACGCTCTCGCGAGAGGGCGCCCTGCACCTCGTGCCCTTCGGCCTGATCGCGGAGGGCGACGACTACGTGCTGGCGCCGTTCCGGCCCTCGCCGACGATCCTCAACCTCGAGGCCAACCCCTGCTTCTGCGCCTCGAGCCCGCGCGACGTGCGGGTTATCGCCGGCGCGGTCACCGGGCGCCGGGACTGGCCGACGGTGGCGTGCGACCGCATCCCGGGCCGGCGCCTCGCCGACAGCTTCGGCCACGCCGAGTTCGAGGTCGCGGCGGTCGAGGCCGACCCGACCCGACCGCGCTACCGCGGGCGCCAGGTCCACGCGGCGGCGCACGCCACGTTCATCGGCTACAACCGGGCGCAGGCCGCGGTGCTGGAGGCGGCGATCCTCTCGACGCGGCTCCACATGCTGACGCCCGACAAGGTCATGGCCGAGATGCGCTATCTCGCCATCGCGATATCCAAGACGGCCGGCCCGCGCGAGCGGGAGGCCTGGGACTGGATCGAGGACAAGGTCGCCGCCCATCTCGGGACGGACGGCCGCATCCTCGCCGACACCGCCGCCGCACGAGACGGCGGATCAGGAGAGACACCCCCATGAGGATCGAGCTGCCCATGATGAGAAGACTGGCACTCACGAGCGCCGTGGTGATCGCCGCGGTGGCGGCGACCACGGCCCAGGCCCACGGCCCGACCCGCAAGAAGGTCGAGGAGACCGTCGAGATCAACGCCAGCCCGGACAAGGTCTGGAAGGTGATCGGCAACTTCCAGGACATGAGCTGGCTGCCGCTGGTCGAGAAGACCGAGGGCAAGGAGGGCAACACCCCCGACAAGGCCACCCGCGTCCTCACGCTCAAGGGCGGCGCCACCGTCGAGGAGAGCCTGTACAAGTACTCCGCCGAGAAGATGAGCTACTCGTACCGGATCACCAAGGTCGACGTGAAGACCCTGCCGGTGAACGATTACTCGTCCACGCTCAAGGTCGAGGCGGACGGCGACGGCAAGTCGAAGGTGTCGTGGGACGGCGCGTTCTACCGCGGCTACATGAACAACGATCCGCCGCCCGAGCTAAACGACGAGGCCTCGCAGAAGGCCGTGCGCGGCCTCTACCGCACCGGTCTCGACGCGCTGAAGGCGCAGGTCGAGAAGGGCTCTTGAGCCGTTCGATCACACCGCGACGCGGAGGCCGGCTGCGCGCCGGCCTCTCGCTCGCCCTCGCCCTGTGGCTCGTGCCGCTTGCCGCGCGCGCCGCCGAGGCGGTGGTCACGGTGCAGGGCGACAACGCCGTCGACGTGATCGACCTCGAGGCCGGCACGATCCTGCAGCGCATCCCGGTCGCCGGCTCGCCCGCCGGCATCGCGCTCTCCCCCGATCGCAGGACCGCCTACGTGACCTGCCCCGACGCGCCGGGCATCGCCGTCGTCGACCTGACCGCGCGCAAGGTCGCGCAGGTGCTGGCCCTTCCGGGCGGTCCGCTCGGCATCGCGGTGAACCCGAGGAGCGGCGCCGTCTACGTCGCCGACTGGTACGCCAAGCGGGTGTTCGTGCTGGTGCCGGGTGAGGCGGGCCTCAGGCTCGACGGCGAGATCGCGGTCGGGGCCTCGCCGTCGGGCATCGCGGTGACGCCGGACGGCGCGACGCTGCTGGTGGCCAACCGCGAGGCGGACACGGTCTCGGTGGTCGACGCCGCGACCCGCCGCGAGACCGGGACGATCGCCGTCGGCCATCATCCCTTCGGCATCACCCTCGATGCGCAAGCCAAGCGCGCCTACACCGCCAACGTCACCGGCGACGACGTGTCGGTGATCGACCTCGCCGCGGCGCGCGAGGTCGGCCGGGTGAAGACCGGCCAGCGCCCCTACGTGATCGCCCTGACGGGGGAGCGCGGCTTCGTCACCGACCAGTATTCCGGCACCGTCACGGTGTTCGATCCTGCCACCCTCGCCCCCGTGACCCGGATCGAAGTCGGCGACCACCCCGAGGGCATCGCCGCCACCGCCGACGGGCGCTCGGTGATCGTCGCCAACTGGGGCTCGAACACGCTCTCGGTCATCGACGCGCGGACGCTGACGGTGACCCGCGAGATCAAGACCGACGACAGCCCGCGGGCGTTCGGGGATTTTCTGCGCTGACGTCGCGCCGGGCGGAAGCCTGACGTGGCGCGGGTCCCTTCTCCCAGGGGGAGGAGGACAGGATGAGGGGCGTGAGTTTTCCGGAGCGGTCACGCCCCTCACCCCAACCCTCTCCCCGTGGATGAGGGCGTGGTCCTGCGGTCGATCACGCCGCCTCGGGCGGCTCGCCGTCCTCCGGGCCCTCCGGCGCGTGCAGCATGTCCTCCAGCTCGTCGATCAGCCGGTCGATCTGGTCGGGCGTCGCCAGCACCTTGACGGTCTCGCCGTCCTCGGTGGCGAGCGCGAGCTCGATATGCGGGCCGACCCGGGCGGTGAGGACGCGGGCGAGGATCTTCAGGGCGCTCATCGGTCTTCCTTCGAAACCAGCGTGTCGGCGGAGAGCAGCGCGACGGCGAGCGCCGGGCCGCAGGTGGAGGCCCAGTCTGGCCGGCCGGCGATGCGATCCGCCAGCACCTCGGTGAAGGGCAGGCAGCGCCGGCCGAGGCGCCGGGCGAGGGCGTCGGCCAGGAAGGCGCCCGCGCCGCAGGCGATCACGGGGGCCGCGGCCGGGATGTCGGGGCGCGAGAGCAGGGTGGCGGCCGCGTCGTGGAGCAGGCGCAGCTGCGCCTCGGCGAAGTGGCCGGCAAGCGTCCGCCAGTCCTCGTCCGTCCCCTCCCCGCGGTCGCGGCCGATCATCCGGGCGAGCCGCGTCTCGCTTTCGGGCACCGACTTGCCCTTGCCGTCGCCGCTCGCCTGCTGGTCGGCGCCCTCGGGAAGGTCGCCGGTGATGCGGTGGACGTCGGCCGCGTGCGCGAAGGTCTCGGACATCAGCCGGGTGCGGCGGCCCCGGAACGGCGCATGGTCGGAAAGCGCCAGCAGCGGCGTGCGCACGACGCCGGTATAGACGAGCTCCCCCGTCTTCAGCCGCTCGGCGTCGCTGTAGCCGGCGGCGGCGGCGCGGCCTCCGACGATCGGGATCAGGTCGGCGGTGGTCGAGCCGACGTCGACGAGCAGCGCGTCGGGCACGTGCCGCCCGAGCAGGGCCGCGGTGGCGTGCCAGTTCGCCGAGGCGATCTCCGCGGCGTTCGGCTCCGCATCCCGCGGCGCGACGAAGCCGGCGCGCCCGGCATAGATCGCGACCTCGCCGGCCAGGTGCGTCGCCGCCCAACCCGCGAGCTGCGCGACGCCGTCCGTCCGGTCGGCGAAGCAGTCGGTGAGCTCGCCGGTCATCGTCACGGCGTGCGCCGCCTCCCCCCGCGCCCAGTTGGGCAGCCCGGCGAAGGTGGCGTCGAGGGCGGGCAGCCCGCGCCAGAGCGGGCACGGCGCCTGCACCACCGCGCGGACGATGCCGCCCTCGACCAGCGCCGCCTTGACGTGCACCCCGCCGAGATCCCATCCGATCGTCCTGGCAGGGCGGGGAAGCGGATGCGCGGCGGGCAAGGGCGATCTCACTGATGGGCGACGCAGAGGGCGAGGGCGCGACGACGCCGTTCGCGGTGATTCCGGTGATCGACCTGCGCCACGGGCGGGTGGTGCGGGCACGCGCCGGCGAGCGACAGAGCTATGCCCCGATCGAGACCCCGTTGGCAAAGGGCTCGGCGCCGGCCGACATCGCCCGCGGCCTCCTCGCCGCGGTCCCGGCGCGGACGCTCTACGTCGCCGACCTCGACGCGATCGTCGATCGTGCCCCGCCCGACCTCGGGGCGCTGGCGGCGATCGCGCGGGCCTGCCCCGGCATCGGCCTCTGGGTCGATGCGGGCTTCGCCGAGGCGGCGACGGTCGAGGCCTTCCTCGCCGCCGGGCTCGGCCGCCCCGTGATCGGCAGCGAGAGCCAGGCCGACGAGGGCCTCGTCGTCCGCCTCGGCGACCGGGCCGTGCTCTCGCTCGACAGCCGCGGCGCGAGCCGGCTCGGGCCGCCCGGCCTGCATGCGGATGCCCGCCACTGGCCGCCGGAGGTGATCGTGATGACGCTCGCCCGCATCGGCGTCGGATCGGGGCCGGACCTCGCCGGGCTGGAAGCCGCCGCGCGCCTGGCGCCCGGCCGCCGGATCTACGCCGCCGGCGGCGTGCGTGGCCCGGACGACCTCGCCGCGCTCCGTCGCGCCGGGGTCGCGGGCGCCCTGGTCGCGTCGGCGATCCATGACGGCGCCCTCCGCGCCGGGGACCTGCCCTGAACCTTCCGGCCGTGGCACGCCGCTGCTAGGGTGCCGGCAGGCACCGAGCGAAACGCGACAGACGGCAAGACCAATGGAAAAATTCACCACCCTGGAGGGCGTCGCGGCGCCCATGCGGATCATCAACGTCGACACCGACCGGATCATCCCGAAGCAGTACCTCAAGACGATCAAGCGCACCGGCCTCGGCAAGGGGCTGTTCGCCGAGATGCGCTACCGGGACGACGGCTCGGAGAACCCGGACTTCGTGCTCAACCAGCCGGCCTACCGCAACGCCAGGATCCTGGTGGCGGGCGACAATTTCGGCTGCGGCTCGTCGCGCGAGCACGCGCCCTGGGCGCTGACCGATTTCGGCATCCGCTGCGTGATCTCGACGAGCTTCGCCGACATCTTCTTTAACAACTGCGCCAAGAACGGCATCCTGGCGATCGTGGTCTCTCCGGAAGACCTCGAGAAGCTGTTCGAGGATGCCGAGCGCGGCGCCAACGCCACCCTCTCGGTCGACCTCGAAGCGCAGACCATCCGGGGCCCGGACGGCGGCACGCTACACTTCGACATCGATCCCGGCCGCAAGGAGAGCCTGCTCAACGGCCTCGACGAGATCGGCCTGACCCTCAAGCGCGCCCCGAAGATCGACGCCTACGAGGACAAGCTGGCCGCGCGCGGCTGGGCGTGAGCGCGGCCGGACCGCGGGGGAGCGTCCGCACCGCGATCCGGCCTTAAGCCTGCGTTAACCGTTCCCTCATCAGGCTCCGGCGCCCCGGACACCATGCGAGCGACGACGATGCGGCGAGACTCCTGGCAGCGATCCTCCCGCAGGCCGATCCTGCCGTGGCTCGCCCTCGCCTGCCTCACGGCGACCGGCGCGCGGGCCGACTTCCAGTCCTGCCTCGCCGGCCTGCAGCAGCAGGCGGCGGCGCAGGGCGTGTCGGCGCAGGCGTTCCGCAGCGCCACCGACGGGATCAGCTTCGACGACAAGGTGATCGAGCTCTCCCAGGCGCAGCCCGAGTTCAAGACGCCGATCTGGGACTACATGGCGGCCCTGGTCGACGACGAGCGCGTCGACGACGGCAAGGCGGCGATGCGCCAGTACGGGCAGGCCCTGGCGCAGGCCGAGGCCCGCTACGGCGTCGACCGCTTCACCATCGCCGCGGTCTGGGGCGTGGAATCGAACTTCGGCAAGAACCTCGGCAAGATGCCGCTGGTGCAGTCGCTGGCGACGCTGGCCTGCTCCGGCAACCGCCGCCGCGACTTCTTCCGCGGCGAGCTGATGGCGACGCTGAAGATCATCGACCGCGGCGACATCGAGCCCGGGCGCCTCACCGGCTCCTGGGCCGGCGCCTTCGGCCAGACCCAGTTCATGCCGACGACCTACCAGCGCCTCGCCGTCGACCTCGACGGCGACGGCCGCCGCGACGTGGTCGACTCGGTGCCCGACGCCGTCGGCTCGACCGCGAACTTCCTGCACGTCGCGAAGTGGTCGAACGGCCAGGGCTGGGGCTACGAGGTCAAGCTGCCGACCGGCTTCAACGCCGGTGCCGCGGGGCGGAAGAACAAGAAGCCGGTCGGCCACTGGGCCGCGCTCGGCGTCAAGCGCATCGACGGGCGCCCGCTCTCGGCCGAGGGTCCCGTCGGCATCATGATCCCGGCCGGGATCGAGGGGCCCGCCTTCCTCGTCACCAGGAACTTCGACGCGATCTACTCCTACAACGCCGCCGAATCCTACGGGCTCGCCATCGCCGTGCTCTCCGACCGCCTGCGCGGCCGGCCCGGCATCCAGGCGGAGTGGCCGACCGACGACCCGCCGCTGTCGCGGGCCGAGCGCCGCGACCTCCAGGCCCGGCTGACGGCGCGCGGCTACGACGTCGGCGAGCCGGACGGCAAGGTCGGCGCCAAGACCCGCGACGCGATCAAGGAGATCGAGCGCAGCCTCGGCATGCCGCAGACCGGCCGTCCGGGCGCGAAGGTGCTGGAAGCGTTGCACCGGTGAGCCGGCGCCTGATCGGCTCGGGCTCGCCGTTCGAGGCCGCCTACGGCTATTCGCGCGCGGTCGTGACGGGCAGCTTCGTGTTCGTCGCCGGCACCACCGGCTACGATTACGCGACGATGACGATGCCGGAGGAGGCCGCGGCGCAGGCCGAGGCGTGCTGGCGCACGATCGCATCGGTGCTCGCCGAGGCCGGATCCGGCCTGGAGCGCATCGTGCGGGCGACCTACTACGTCACCGATCGGGCGGATGCCGAGGCGGTGCTCGCGGTCTGCGGCCGCGTGCTGGCCCAGGTCCGGCCGGCCGCGACGCTCCTCGTCGTCGCCGGCCTGCTGCGCCCCGAGATGAAGCTCGAGATCGAGGTCACGGCGACCTTAGGGTGAGACGGTTGCGCCGCCCGATCAGTAGGGCGTCCCGTAATACGGCCGGCGGACCGGGCGGTAGCGGTCCTGGACGGGACGGCCATAGCCGTCGCCGTACGCCCCGAGATAGGGATCGAGCCGCGGATCGCGGTAGTTGCCGTTGTTGACGCCGGCCGAGCGGTCGTTGCCGTTCAGTGCCGCGTAGGGCGAGAGGCCGCTGCCGCTGTCGCTGCCACCGCCTCCACCGCCGCCGCGCGAGAGCACGGCGCCGGTCGAGCCGATGATGAGGCCTGCCGCCAGCACGGCCCGAACCATCTTCCGCGTCGTCGTCTTGACTGCCATCGTCGCCTCCCGATCTCGCTGCGTGCCGGATCCAGGCGAAAAACCGGTCGCGGCGACGCGAGGTTCCCGAAGGCCGGGGGCGGCGAAAGCGCCGACCTTCTCTCCGCCACCGGTCGTCGACGCGGCAGGGCCCGTCGCCCGGGATTCGAGCAGACCCCGATTACCCCCGGCGGCGACGGCGGGACGAGATGGCGTCGGGGCGAGCCGATGGCTCAGCCCGGCCACCGGAGCCTGCGCCGGACGACGCCTAGTGCCGGTAGCGTTCGGCGAGGGCCATGAGGGCTCCGGCGAGCTCGGTGAGGTTGGCCGAGGCCGCCTCGACCTCGCGGGTGCCGGCGGCGGTCTGCTGGCTCGCCTGGCGGATGTTCTGCAGGGCGCCCATCACCTGCTC
>NZ_JAKSYR010000199.1:0-1864 GCF_022829705.1 Methylobacterium sp. E-025 | reverse complement strand
GATGCGCTGACCAAGGCCGGGTGCGAGAAGCTGTTCGAGGAGAAGAAGTCCGGCAAGGCCGGGACCAAGCGGCCTGAGTTCGAGGCGGCGCTCGCCTACCTGCGACCCACCGACGTGCTGGTGGTGTGGAAGCTCGATCGGCTCGGCCGGTCGCTCGTCGAGATGATGCGCACCATCGACAGCCTGCGACTGAAGGAGATCCACTTCCGCTCGCTGACCGAGCAGTTCGACAGCGATACCGCGCATGGGCGCTTCGCTCTGCAAATGCACGGTGCCATGGCGGAGTACTTCCTCAACCTCAACCGTGAGCGTACGATGGAAGGGCTGAAGGCAGCATTGGCCCGCGGCCGGAAGGGCGGACGCCCGAAGAAGCTGACCGAGGCCGACATCGAGGTCGGCCGCGCCCTCCTCCAGACCGGCACCATCTCGATTGCGGCGATCGCCAAGCGGCTCGGGGTCAGCCGTGACACGTTCTACAGCTACTTCCCGCAGGCCCGCGCGCGTAGCCAAGCGATGGCTGCAGCGATCGCCAAGACCAGCTGATCCGATGCCGATCCGCCCGGAGCACCGCTTCTTCTACCCGATCGACTGGCCGCAGCTCTCGACCACGATCCGCTTCGATCGGGCCGGCGGGGCTTGCGACGGCTGCGGACGCCCGCATGGGCGGACGATCTACTGCCTACGCGATGGCCGCTGGTGGGATGCGGCGGCCGGCACCTGGCGTGACGGCCAGGGCCGGACCCTTTCGACCCTGCCGACGATCGAGGATCTCGGGGGGATCCGTTCGACCCGGGTCGTGCTCGCCACGGCCCATCGCGATCACGACACCGCCAACAACGTGGCCGCGAACCTCGCAGCGTTCTGCCAGCGCTGCCACATCAACCACGACCGGCCGGAGCACCGCCGCCGGCGCTGGCGAACCTTGTTTCGCAGGCGAGCGATGGGCGATCTGTTTCAAGGGCGCCCCTGACCCGGCTGTCGCGCCGGCGGAAGTGCGACCGGTATCGGTATCGTGCAGCCCGTCGTACCTCGGCTGTCGGTAGGCTTGCGTTCGACGACAGCCGAGCGGATCGTCTTCGGCCGGTACGCAGGTGCCCCCTTGGACCCCCGGCCCCCCTTCCACCCCTGACGCCCCAGCCTCGCCCCTCCCTTGCTGGAGAGGCGCCGTCAGGACGCAGACCGATCGCGACAGCGCCTGTGTTGGCTCGGCTCGGCATCGTGGCGATGACGGACCACTTAGGCGGCTGGGCAGCCGGCAGGAGCGGCGGTGTGTGGCTGCGAACGGGGGAACCGAACGCGACGCGACCCTGCGGCCGGAGTACGCCCCCGACACATCCATCGCGCTTCGACAGACGCACCGGATGGCAAGGCAGTTGTCCGAAATCCCGATCGGCGTGGCCGGCTTCGCCCGCACGACGTCGCCGATCCGCGCTCGATCCACCGCTGCAAAAAAAAGTTTCCGCCAATTTCGCGCGCATTTTTCCCGTGCTGAACAACCGGTCCGCGACGGAATTCCCGCAGGGATTGGACACCCCCCTACCGGGGTAGGTGAGCCTCCGCGCACAGCTTGGCTCACGTCTGTTCACGGGTTGGCCGGCTCCGAAGCGGTCCGATCCAGGTCGAGCCGACCGTAACGGCGTGCGCGGCATGGCGGCTGTACGTGTCGGCAGCAGCCGTAGGCGCATCGACAGCGCACAGCTCACCAGGCTGCAAGAGGAAGCGCCCTGGGACGCCAACGTCGTGGCACTGCCTGAGCTTGGAGGGCTGACGCGTCGCGCCCTGGGTATGCCAAGGCCGGTCATCGCACACCCGGCCTCGATCCGATCGTCGATCGAACCAAGCTCTGAGCGAACAGAAAACGATT
>NZ_JAKSYR010000080.1:0-1110 GCF_022829705.1 Methylobacterium sp. E-025 | reverse complement strand
CCGGCTTCGGGTCCGACGGCGCGTGCCGTGGAGGCGGGGGCGGAGCTGTCGACGCCGGAGGGGCTGCTGGCGCGCTACGAGCTGGTGGACGTGACCCCGGCGGTGATCGAGGCCCTGCGCGGGCGCCCGCTCGACAGCCTGCTGGCCTCCTTCGGCGACAAGCGCCCCTCGATCGAGCCGGTGATCGGCGTGGGCGACTACGTCTCGGTCTCGGTCTGGGAGGCCGGGTCGGGCGGCCTGTTCTCCGGCCCGCTCGTCGCCGACCGCTTCTCCGCCGGCTCGAAGTCGGCGCTGATCCCCGAGCAGGCCGTCGGCCGCGACGGCGCGATCTCGGTGCCGTATGCCGGGCGCATCCACGTCGCCGGACGCCGCACCCAGGACGTCCAGACGCTGATCGAGAACGAGCTCGCCGGCAAGGCGATCCAGCCGCAGGTGCTGGTCTCGGTCACCAAGCCGATCTCCCAGGCCGTCACCGTCACCGGCGAGGCGGTGGCCGGCGCCCGCCTGCCGCTGTCGACCGGCGGCGACCGCCTCCTCGACGTCGTGGCCTCCGCCGGCGGCGTGCGCTCGCCCGTCTCCGAGACCTTCGTGCGCCTCTCGCGCGGGGACCGCACCACCACCGTGCCGATGACGACCCTGGTGGCCAACCCGCGCGAGAACATCTACCTGCGCCCCAACGACGTGCTCACCCTGGTGCGCGACCCCCAGACCTTCCTGGCGGTCGGCGCGCTCGGCAACGCCACCGAGCTGCCGTTCTCGGCCGAGGGCATCACGCTCGCCCAGGCCCTGGCCAAGGCCCGCGGCCTGTCCGACTTCCAGGCCGACCCGGCCGGCACCTTCGTGTTCCGCTTCGAGCCGGCCGCCGTCGTGCGCCGCCTCAACCCGGCCTCGCCGCTCCTGACCACCCCGGTGGTCCCGGTGGTCTACCGCATCGACATGCGCGACCCCAACAGCCTGTTCACCTCCCAGGCCTTCCGCATGCGAAACCGCGACCTCGTCTACGTCTCCAACGCCCCCTTCACCGAAGTCTCCAAGGTCGTCAGCGTCTTCTCCACCGTCGCAGGCCCCGTCGCATCCGCAGCCTCCGTCTACGCCTACTCACGGTAGGCG
>NZ_JAKSYR010000079.1:0-301 GCF_022829705.1 Methylobacterium sp. E-025 | reverse complement strand
GGGGCAGGTGGGGGGGCTGTAAAAGGCCCGGCAGGGCGAGCAGTTGTTCGTGGGGGGCGAACCCCGTTCCGGGGAAGCCGCGGAAGCCCCGACAGGCTCCTCCCCTCCCCCCCCGGGGGGGGAGGGGGGCCGGCGAAGCGGGCGGGGGGAGGGGGGCGGGCTTCCCAGAGAGGTGCCCCCCCCCCCCCGACCTCGGCGGCGCGGAGGCCCCCCCCCCCCGCAGAGGGGGGAGGGAGGCCATCCGCCTCACTCCGCGTCGCGCAGCGCCCGGCGGATGATCTTGCCGGTGGTGGTCATCGGC
>NZ_JAKSYR010000075.1:0-339 GCF_022829705.1 Methylobacterium sp. E-025 | reverse complement strand
CCCGCACCCAGAACCAAGTGCACACTACCCCGGGTCGAGGCAGGGTGCCGACACTCCGCATGCGCGTCCGGGGGCGGGTGTTGCAGCGCAGCTCCGGGTCCGGCAAGAACGGGTGAGGAACAACCAGCATGCGTCACGACGGTTCAACCCTGGCGACGATGGCCACGCGCGCAGCGGTGAGCTGGTGTGAAGGGCGGTGTAGAAGGCCAATGCCGACACCGCTTTACCGCTTCCACTGCACAAACGGGCACGAGCTCGTGGCCGACCTCCAGGGCAAGCGGCTGCCGACGTGGGCGCTGATGCGCGCGCACGCGGAGCGCGTCGCGCTGGACCTGATGC
>NZ_JAKSYR010000035.1:0-413 GCF_022829705.1 Methylobacterium sp. E-025 | reverse complement strand
CTCCCGACGTCGGACGCGAGTTGCTGGTGCGTCTTCCAGACGATGCCGTCCGCATCGGCTTCGACCAGCAGGCGTCGCGCAAGCCTCTGTTCCAGCGGTGCGAAGGCCACCTCCTCGACGAGGTCGAACACGGCGGTCAGGCGCTTGGTGTAGTCGTCGAGGCCGAAGTCCCGCAACTCGTCGCTCTCCCGCATCAGTTGGCGGAAGGTTTCGCCCGGCAACGCCGCCAGTTCGGTCCGGCTCTCCGCGACGCTCTTAGCAGGAAAGCCGCCGCCCGATACCAGGCACTGGGTAGAGACGCCACAGGCCCCCCCGGCGCCGACCTTGTAGATCAGCATCTCGCGGCCGGTTTCGGACATCCTGAACCCTCTGCTCCTCCCATCCAGGCCCGTGGAGTAATGCGCACAGGAACC
>NZ_JAKSYR010000022.1:0-43418 GCF_022829705.1 Methylobacterium sp. E-025 | reverse complement strand
CCGCCGGCGGGGAAGGAATGGAGGGTGACCGTGTCCCCGGACGCGATCTCGAGCACCGGCGGCAGCGCGGCGTCGAAGTAGCCGAGCACCATCTTGTCGGGGGTGGCCGGGATCTCGTGATGCGTCGGCATGTGCGCTCCTGATGTCAGACGGCGATGTGGCGGGTGAGGGCGGCGTGGCTGATCGCGCCGCGCTCGCTCCGCTCGACGATGCCCCCGCGCGAGAGGACCACGACGGAGTCGGCGAGGCGGATCGCGAAATCGAGATACTGCTCGACGAGCAGCACGGTGATCCGACCTTTGAGGCCGGCGATCACTGCCTCGATCGCCGAGACGATTGAGGGCTGGATGCCCTCGGTCGGCTCGTCGAGGAGCAGCAGCCGCGGGCGCGTCGCCAGCGCGCGGGCGATGGCGAGTTGCTGCTGCTGCCCGCCCGAGAGGTTGCCCCCGGGCCGGTGCCAAAGCTCGCGCAACGCAGGAAACAGCGCCGCCGCCTCGTCCACCGCCCCGGTGCGCTCCAGCCCGTGAGCGCGGGCGGCGACGCGCAGGTTCTCTGCGACGGTCAGATCCGAAAAGATCTCGCGGCCCTGAGGCACCGTCGCAAGCCCGCCCCGCGCGCGCCGATCGGTCGGCCAGGATGCGATCTCGTCTTCGTCGAAGGCGATCCGCCCGCGGCTCGCCGGGATCAGCCCGGCCAGACACCGCAGCAGCGTGGTCTTGCCCGCGCCGTTGCGGCCGAGCACTGCGAGGCAGCTGCCCGGTTCGATCGTGAGCGCGACGCCGCGCAGCACCTGCGCGCTGCCGTAATGCTGGTCGAGCCCCTCGACCGTGAGCCGCATCGGCGCTGCTTCGGGCATGCTCATCGGCCCAGAAACACCTCGATCACGCGGGCATCTGCCCGAGCGCCGCGCATCCCGCCCTCGTAGAGGGTGCGGCCCTCGTGCAGCACCGTCACCCGGTCCGCGATGGCCTCGACGAAGGCCATGTCGTGCTCGATCACCACGATGGCCCGGTCGGGCCTTCGCAGCGCGCGGATCAGCGCGGCGGTGCGCTCGGTCTCCGCGTCCGAGAGCCCCGCCACCGGCTCGTCGAGCAGGATGATCCTGGGGTTCGAACCCAGCACCATGCCGATTTCCAGCCACTGCTTCTCGCCGTGGGCAAGTGCCCCGGCGAGTGCGTGCGCGCGGGGTTCGAGGCCGATCTCGCCGAGCACCGCCCCGATGCGCGCGGCGCGCTCCGATGCCGGGAGCCCAGCGCCGCAGCCGATGTCGAGGTTTTCGTACACCGTCAGCGCCGGGAAGACGCTCGGCTTCTGGAACTTGCGCCGCACGCCTGCCTTGGCGATCCCAGCCTCGGAGCACTTGGCTAGGTCCAGGCTGTCGCCGAGCATCACCCGGCCGCGGAGGGGCTTGGTGATTCCGGAGATCACGTCGAGGAGCGTGGTCTTGCCGGCCCCGTTCGGGCCGATGACGGCGCGGACCTCGCCGGCATCGACGGCGAGCGATAGCGCGGTCAGCGCCCGGAAGCGGCCGAAGACCACATCGAGCTTGTCGACCAGAAGGGCGCTCACCGGCCCCCTCCGTTGCGCAGCCATATCGGCTTGGTGCGGAGGGAGGCGAAGTCGAGCAGGCCGTTCGGCAATGCCAGCACCACCACGAGCACCAGCCCCGACAGGATGAAGGGCCACGCCTGCGGCATCGCCGCACTGAGCCAGAACTTGAGCGCGTTGACTGCAACCGCGCCGATCACCGCACCGCCGAGACGGCCCATCCCGCCGATCGCCACCCAGACCGCGATCTCGATCGACAGGTCGGGGGCGAGCACCCGCGGGTTGATGATGCCGACCTGCGGCACGTAGAGCACGCCGGCCAGCGCCGCGATCATCGCCGAGAGGCACCAGATCCCGAGCTTCAGCCGTGTCGTGCCGTAGCCGAGGGTGCGCAGCCGGGTCTCGTCGTCGCGGCACGCCAGCATGCGTCGCCCGATCCGCCCCGCCACCAGCGCGCGGGTGCCGACGAGAACCGCCGCCAGCGCGCCGAGCGAGGCTAGGGCGAGGCCCGTCGTCACGGTCGCCGAGCCCATCGGATATCCGAACAGCAGCGGGAAGCCGGTCATGCCGTTGTTGCCGCCAAGCCCGGTATCGTTGCGGAACATCAGCAACATGGCGACGTAGACGAGTGCCTGGCTGATGATCGAGAAGTAGACGCCGTTCACCCGCGAGCGGAACGAGGCGAAGCCGAAGACGAAGGCGACGGCCCCCGACAGCGCCATCGCTAGGAACAGGGCGTAGGGCGCGTTGGTGAGCCCGGCCCAGTAGGCCGGCAGCGTCTTCCAGCCCATGAACTGCACGAAGTCCGGCGCGACCCCCGTCGCGGAGAACGCGTGCGACAACAGGTGCATGGCACAGACGTAGCCGCCGATGGCGAAGAACAGCCCGTGACCGAGGCTGAGGATTCCGAGGTAGCCCCAGATGAGGTCGAGCGACACGGCGAGGATCGCGAAGACGGCGAGTTGCCCGATCGTGTTGACGACGTAGGGGGCGGGCTTCAGCCCGACGAGCACCAGGCAAGCAGCCAGGATTAGCAGCAGGATGCCGACGAGGAGCGGTTCGTGAAGCCACGCGGCCGGCCGACGCGGACGTGCGTTGACCGGGGACGGCAGGCTCTCGGCTGCCCCGCTCATCGCCGACGCCTCGCAACGAATAGGCCTTCGGGGCGTCGTTGGAGGAACACGATGATGCCGACGAGCACGATCACCTTGGCCGCGACCGCCCCGTAGAACGGCTCGATCAGCACGTTGGCCCCGCCGATGCCGAGCGCCGCCACCACCGTCCCGACCACGGTGCCGACGCCGCCCAGGACCACCACCATGAAGCTGTCGACGATGAAGGTCGCGCCCATGCCCGGATTGACGCTGTAGATCGGGCATAGGGCCACTCCCGCGAGCCCAGCGAGCCCTGAGCCGAAACCGAAGGCGAGGCGGTCGACCCGTCGGGTCCTAATGCCGAGCGCGCCGGCCATGTCGCGGTTCTGCGTCACCGCGCGGATGTCGAGGCCGAGCGGCGTGCGCTTGAGGATCAGCAGCGTCGCGGCGAGCGTCACCGCGGCGAAGGCGATGGCGAAGAGCCGGTTCCAGGTGACGATGAAGTCGGCGTAGAGCGGGACACCGCCGCTGACGTAGGACGGCATGCCGAACTGTAGGTTCTGCGAGCCGAAGACGACGCGCACAAGATTGATCAGGAACAGGCTCACCGCCCATGTGGCGAGCAGGCTCATCAGCGGCCTTCGGTAGAGGTGGCGTAGGATCAAGGCCTCGACGACGATGCCGACGCCGGCCGATGCCAGGAACGCGACGGGAATCGCCGCGACGAGGTAGAGGTCGATCAGACCCGGCGCGACCATCCGAAAAGCCTCCTGCACGCCGTAGGCGGCATAGGCGCCGACCATGATGAGCTCGCCCTGGGCGAGGTTGATCACCCCCATCAGCCCGAAGATGATCGCGAGGCCGACCGCTGCCATAAACAGGATGCTGGCAAAGCTCAGGGCGTTGTAGGAGAGCGCGAGTCCGTCGCCGATGGTGACCGCGCGTTCGACCCGCGCGATCCCCGCATCGAGCGCGGCTTTGAACGCCGGATCCGCGGCATAGGCCGGATCGGTCCGCAAACTCGCGAGCCGGGAGCGTGCGGCGCTCGACGGGGCGTCGGCGATGGCGCCGATGGCCGCCCGGCGGCGCGCGGGCTCGGGGGCGTTCAGCGCGGCGGCCTGCATTGCCTGAACGATCGCGGCGCGTAGAACCGCATCCGTCTCGGCGGCGCGGGCGCGCTCCAGGATGGTGTCGGCCTCGGGCACCGCTGCGGCCCGTCGCTCCAGGGTGGCGAGTCCGGCCGAACGCTGGGCGGTGCTGGCGCCGGTGAGCAGCGCGACGACCCCAGCGCCTGTCTCGACGAGCCCGCGTTGGCGCAGGCCGAGGACCGGCGAGCGTGCGCCGGCGGCCGACTGCGTCGCGCCGGTCGCGGCATCGCGGCCTTCGCTGCCCCCTGGGCGATCGAGCAGGACCGACGTGTCCCCGACGCAGGCGAGCCGTCGGTCGAGCAGCGCCCGCAGGATGGAGCCGGAGAACGCGAGGTCGTCGGCGCTGGCGGTGGCGGCGGATCGGACAACATCTTCCGCGCCGCGAGCGAGGCCGGCTCCGTCGCTGCAGACGGCCCTGGCGAGGGCCGAGCGGTCGATGGGGTCCGCAGCGGCCTGCGCCATCGAAGCGGACACCATCAGGATCAAGGCGAGGGCGACCCGCACCCCGCGAACGAGAAACGACACCGGTTGCGGCAACTCAGCCATACGGGCTGAACGGCACAGGCTTGGGGGCATCCGGCGACTGCCACAAGACGTCGAAGCCGCGCTTCTCGTTGACCGAGCCGATGAAGATCCCGCGCGAGACGTAGTTGTTCTCGCCTGTCATGGTCAGCGTGTAACCGGACGGTCCCTCGTAGCTGAGCCCCGCAAAGGCCTTGCGCACCTCGGGCACCGCGAAGCTCTTCGCCTTCGCGGCCGCCAGCGCCCAAAGCTGGACGCTGTCGTAGGCCGACACCATCGGATCGATCACCGTGTCGGCGCTGAAGGGCACGTTCTTGGCCTTCACATAGGCCGCCCAATCCGAAAGGAACGCCGCGTTGCGTTCACCCTTGGCGGCCTGAAGGTAGGCCCAGCAATTGAGATGCCCGACCAGCTTGGTCGTATCCAGGCCCTCCAGATCCGCCTCGACCATGTCGAGGCCGAGGATCGGCACGTCGGTGGCGAGAATGCCTTGGTTGGCGAACTCGCGTAGGAAGTCCGGGATCGAGGAGCCGACGACAGTGAGGACGACGATCGGCTGGCCGCCGGGCTGGGCGGCGAACGTGCGGATCTGGTTCACCAGCGTCTGAAAGTTCGAGAAGCCGAGCGGCACGTACTCCTCGCGCCACGCGCTCTCGGCGATGCCCTTGGACGCCCAGTATCCCTTCAAGATCTTGTTGATGGTCCGCGGCCAGACGTAGTCCGAGCCGATCATGAAAAAGCGCTTGGCGGACACGCCCTCGGACCCCATCAGGTAATCCACGGCCGGCAGCACGGAACTTGCCGGCGGCGAGTTCACGTAGACGACGTTCTTGGAGTTCTCCTCGCCCTCGAAATGGAGCGGATAGAACAGCAGGCCGTCGTTCTGCTCCACCACCGGCAGCACGGATTTGCGCGACACCGAGGTCCAGCAGCCGAACAGGGCGGCGACCTTCTCCTGTTGCAGCATCTGCCGGCCGATCTGCGCGTAGAGCGGCCAATCGGAGGCCGGATCCGAGGTGACGACCTCGACCTGGCGCCCGTTGACGCCGCCCTTGGCGTTCAGCTGGTCTGCGGCCATGCGGACGACATAGTTGAGCCGCCCCTCGATGTTGGCCATGGTGCCAGACGATGAGAACAGGCAGCCGAGCTTGACCGTCTCTGCCGCCCAAGCTGGGCGAATCAGGGCTGGGGCGGCGAGCGCCGCGGCGGTTCCGATCAAGCCCCGTCTCGTGAATTCTGCCATCGGACCCATGCCCCTGCCTCGCTGTCGGATTGTCCGGGCGCGGCGCTGTGCGCGGAAGACCAAAGTGACTGCAGGCATGGCGGCGGCGTGCGCAAATGGCCGGCATGGCGCCCGCCCTGTGGGCGCGGTCGTGCCCAAACGTCAAAATTGCCGTTTGGGCGTCGGTCCGGCTCTTGCAGAGATTGGGCATTCCAAGGCGTCGAGCGCGCCGCGAGGACTGCTCTTGCATCGCGGCGACCGGACGGCTCCGAACAGGGAAGCTGCGCATGCGTCGATCCCGGCATACCGACCAGGAAGTGGCGTTCCTCCTGAAGGAGGCCGCAGCCGGGACCGCCATCGCGGAGATCTGCTCCGCCGCGCACGTCTCGATCGGTACGTTCTACCGCTGGCGCCGACGGCTCGGCGGCCTGCCGCCGGAGGGTGTCGAGCGGCTGGGGCAAGTCGAGCGCGAGAACGCGAGGCTTCGCGACGAGGTCCTGCGCCTGCGCAGCGCCTTGCGCGCCGCCTCCACTCACGCGTCCGATGCCCGTCGTGCGCCCGGCGCGAAGCCGGACAATCGTATACCGGCGCCCGTGCATCATCGCGGCGGTGGCGCCTCCGTCGGTCGCTATGCCTTCGTCCGTGGAGCGAATTGACGAACCACCGCGGCGACGCCGGTCGACGGTCACGTCCGGAGGCCGTCGGAATGTGAAGGGCGCCACCACGTGATCCTGACGCGAGATGATCCAGGCGGCGTTGAGCGACGTCATGAACGGGCTTACAGCACCGCTCGGGTGAAGCCGTCGGCGCTGAATTGATCGAGCGGTCCGACGGCACTAGGCCGGGACGCGGCATTCAGGCGTTTGGGCGCTTTGGCATCAGACCGGCGGCGGCAGCGATGTAGGCGACCACAATCGCGACGACGGCGACGACGAAGGCATCGACCAGCACAGAGCCACGGGCGGCGAGGATCCCTCCAATCGAGCTCGTGGCCACGAGCCCCCGCACGGGCGACGGCGGTGTTGAACCCCTGGGCCAAGCTACTGTAGCGTTCGTCGCCGGACCCGACCGCCGCGCTCGTGAGCGGTGCCACGTCATAGGCCATGCCGAGTGCCGCGACGAAGGTGCCGGGCAGAACCGTCGACCCGTGGGCGCTGTGTCCGCCGATACGCAGAAGCAGCAGGAACCCGGCCGCGACGGCCAGGGGACCTGCAATCAGGCGGGGTCTGGACGCGATCCGGCCCGCGAGGCCGCTGAGAACCAGCGAGCCGATGGCGATAACGAGTGGGAGCGGCAGGAGCGCCACCCCGGCGACCGTCGAACCCGAATGTCCGAGAGCGGAGACGGTGCGGACCGGGCGGTCTTCGTCCGGCTTCCGCGTGTGAGGCGCCGCATCGATCCGCCGCGATGCTGGAGCGTCATGACGTCGAAGCGTCGTGATGC
The DNA here is from genome assembly GCF_022829705.1 of Methylobacterium sp. E-025. Lineage (NCBI taxonomy): Bacteria > Pseudomonadati > Pseudomonadota > Alphaproteobacteria > Hyphomicrobiales > Methylobacteriaceae > Methylobacterium > Methylobacterium sp. E-025. Next base: position 36,441 of record NZ_JAKSYR010000022.1, on the reverse strand, counting down.
CGTGGCCCTTCGGATCGAGGCGCGACGGTTCTCAGCTCGTGTCCCGGTACGGCGGCAGGCGGCCGCTCTCGCGCAGCACCGCCTCCGTGCCCTCGATCAAGAGATCGTTGACCTCGCAGGTGCGTGCGAACGAGCGTTCCGTCGGGCGCTGTAGCAGCACGGCCGGCCGGTCGACCTTTGCGCGCCGTGTTGCCTCGCAAGGTGACGTGAGTGCGCCGCGCATCAAGGTGCGCACGTCCGTGGTGCCGGGCATTTGCGGTGACCGTCTGCAAGCAGCTACAAGTGATGACGGTCAAGCTTAGGCATGGCTGCTCGATTCGAGCAAATCGATTGTCAGTCGAGCGATTCGGATCCGCACCGACGTCTTGGCTTTCATCGACGATGAATCGCTATTCAGAACTGCTTAAGCATCTTGGGCTTACGACCTCGTCCGCCCTTCCCCACCATTGCCTGCTGCCTGCTGCTGACGGCCGAGCAGGACGCCGGACGTTGCCTTGGTTTGGCGTATGGCGTTGCCCGAGCGTGATCCGAACCGGTTCAAGCGTCCGCCCTATGGTATGGCACTTGGACTTGCAGAACGGATGGCATGGCCAAGTCTCCGAAGCCCGGTGTGATTATTGCCAAGCTGCGGCCAGCGGATGTCCGGGCCCGTAGTCCGGCACGCCTTGCGGCTCCGACAGCGGGCTCCGATCGGCCTGAGGAGAGATGGGCCAGTGACGGGTTCGGGAAAGCAGGGTCGGGCCACTCGGGGGCATCGGGGCTTCCTCGTCGGGGTGCGTGGGATCCGAAGGTGGCCTGGGCGTTTAGCCCATGAAGTGCCAGGCGGCCTCGGACGTCGTGCGCTCGTGGGAGACGATGCCATCGGGTCGGAGCCCGACCTCGTCGATCCGGGCCTTCTCCGAGTGGTCGAGGGCGAGGTCCCGCTCCTTGGCGGCGGCGGCGTGCTCGCCGTTCGCAAGATGCCTGGCGGAATGCCGGTAATGGGCGGCGGCCCGGTCATGCTGGTGCGCGGCTTCCTCGCAGATCCGTGCCATCTTGCTCATCGCGATCGTCCTTCCCCCGAATTGGTGCCCATCAGCCGCGTGCGGCCCTCGTCGGCCGCGGACCTGGCTCTGCGCCATGTCGCGGTCCCAGGTCGTCCTGGCCGCCTCGCGGGCGGCGCGGGCGGCGTTCGCGGTGGCCGTCGCCGCGCGAACGATGGACGCACGCGCTCCGGATGCCGCCCGACGCATCGCCGCCATGTTGGAGCTGATGGAGGCCGCGACGGCATCCTGTGATTTCCGCACCGCCGCCTGCGTCGCCTCCACGGACTTCTGCGCGGAATCGGCGGCCTTGCGCATCGAGGCGTTCGCCGAGACCCCCGCCGCCCTGTTGGCCGCGGCGATCTTGGTCTCGGCCCGGTTGGCGGCCTCCGCGGCGTCGGTGACGAGCTTCCCGATCATGTCGGCGGATTGCTTCGGGGCACCCTTCACCGCCGCCTTCGAGGCCTGCATCGCGAGCCGGGCCGCCTCACGGGCCGCATCGGCGGCCTCGTTCGCCTCGCGCCCGGCCTCCCGCATCGTCGCCGCGGCATCCGTGGAAGGTGCCATCGGCGTTTGCGCCATCGCCGTCGTTATCGTCGTCAGGACGAGGAAGGTCGCAGTCAGTACCGTCGTCGTTCTCATGTCGCGATCCATTCGTGGTGTGGGGTGTAGACGGCAGGGCGGGCCTGCCGACGGGGGCGTTCTCAATCGACCTGCGGGGTCTTGGAGGCGACGCCCCAATAGGCGTCCGCCTTCGCCGTCTGCAGGGCGAACGGCTCCGCCTTGACGAACCGGCCCTCGACGATACGCGGAGCCTGGTCCATGGCGTCCTTGGTCGTATCGAGGACGAGGATGTTCAGGTTGGGCGAGACCTTGAACCGGTCCCACGGGACCGCGACGTGGCGTTCGCCGAGGCCGAAGACGCCGCCGCGAGCGACGACGAGGTAGGCGATCCCGCCGCCCTCGGGCCCCATGACGATGTCGTCCACGCTGCCGAGCGCCACGTTGCCCGGCGTGCGCACCTCGCTCCCGAGCAGGTCGTCCGACCGGAAGGCGACGGACCGGCTCACGACCGGCCGCGCCAGCGAGAGCTCCTGCTCGCGGAAGCCCAAGGCGTTCGCGACCCGGAGGTCCCGGCCCTGAATGCCGGTCTTGTACCGGTCGTAGCTGGCCTGGATCTGGACCAGCACGTCCTCGCACGGCTGCTGCCTGCCGTGGCGCGCCAGGATGTCGGCGGCGGAGAGGAGCACCCGGACCTCGTATCCGGGACGGGCGTTTGCGTACCCCATCATCGCGGACGCAGCGCCCATCGCCATGCCGTTGTTCCCGGCCAAGCCGCCGAACCAGTATCCGCCGAGGGGATAGCCGTATCCGTAGCCCGACCCGCCGAGCCAGTAGCCGTCTTTCTCCATCCGCGCGTCGAAGGCCTTGAGGTGGTCGAGGCAGGCCTGCGCCGGCTTGGCATCCGTCTCCGCCATGGGTCCGGCCTTCGGCTCCTCGGCGGCCCGAAGCGGGGCCATCAGGGAGAGCGAAACGACCGCCCCGAGGGCGATGGATCTGGCTGGCCGTTGCATGTTCGTGTTCCGGGTTGTCGGGCGCCCAAAGACTGCTCGCCCCGTTCATCCCCCGGGTTTGCCCCTTCGGCCCCCTCGATACTTTGTTCTGGATCAAGTCCGGCCCACGTCGGTGGGTGAAGGCGCCTTGTCACGCGCCGACGGCCCGCACGTCCTCCTCGTTCGCGCCCGGTGGCTGGAGGAGGTGGGCGAGCGCCTGGAGGCTTTCCGTGATGTGCGTGAGCACCGTCCGTATCCTCGGCGTGTCGCGATTGTCCTTGTGGACCAGCAGGAGGATGTCGGCGCTGGGCGGTTCCGTCGGCACGTCCATCCGGATCAGCCTGGGCTCGTCGTCCCCTCGGAAACGGGCGAGGCAGGCCAGCCCGCCGCCGCTGGCAGCGGCCTGCACGGCGGCCTCGTGGCTGCTCGTCTGCAGGACGACACGGGACATCGAGGCCATCTCGGTCAGCCAAGCCGACTGCGTCATCTCCTGGCTGTCCTCCATCTGCGTGATCAGGTGATGGTCCGGGCAGCCCTCGGCGAAGTTCAGGTCGCCCCGTTCCCTGATGTAATCCGACGTGGCGTAGAGGCCGAAGGCGATGCCGCCGATGCGCCGCACCACGAGGTCGTTCTGCTCGGGCTGCCGCATGCGGACCGAGATGTCCGCCTCGCGCATCGCCAGGCTGAGTTCCCTCGGGTTGGGGATCAGCTCGATCATGATGTCGGGATGCCTGGCGTGCAGGCCGGCGAAGCTCGGTGCCAGCAGGTGCGCAGCCATCGTCTCGGCGCAGGTCACCCGCACCAGCCCCCGCAGACGGCTGTCGCGGCCGGTGACATCCCGCTCAAGGGCCAAGGCCTCGGCTTCCAGACGCTCGGCCTTCTCGCGGACTTCCTTCCCGGCCAGCGTCGGCACGTAGCCGTCGGGGGTCCGGTTGAGCAGGCGCACCGCAAGGGTCGCCTCCAGCGAGTTCAGGCGCCGTCCCACGGTCGATTGCGAGACGTGGAGCACCTTGGCGGCGCTTGAAAGGCTGCCGTGCCGGACGAGCGTCAGAAAAAATCTCAGGTCGTCCCAGTCCAGCATGTGCTCCCCGCGATCCGTTTTCGCATTCCTCCTCGTCAGCTTTGGTGGCCGACTTCGTCGCGGATGAGCCTATGCTGAATGGCAGGAAATCACCACGCAGGAAATATTTTCGCCATCCGAGAATTCTCCTGGCCACTATTTCCTTCCTGGAGAATTCGATGGCACCACCACCCGTCAAACCAGGTCTTGGAGCCGCCACACCCATCGGCAAGCGCGAACTCCAGACGGTGATCGACCAGGGCAAGGCCGACCTGACCGCCGTCCGGACCCTGCGCTGCCGCACTGTCGCGCAAGGAAGGCTGAGCCAGCTCAATTACATCCGGGACCTGCCGCCGCAGCCGGTGACGGAGCACGCGCCCGAGGGCCCGCTCGGCGAGGCCGCCACCCCGAACGCCTCCGAGGCCCTGCTCGCGGCTCTCGGCTCATGCCTTTCCATCGGTATCCACGCCAACGCCCTCGCCCAGGGCATCCGGATCCGCTCGCTGGAACTCGACGTCGAAGCCGACATCCACATGACCTCGGTCTGGGGCGGCGGCGACCGGCAACCGAGGACCATCGGCTTCGAGAGCATCCGGGTGTCGGTGAGGATGGACGCCGATGCGTCCCGAAAGGCACTGGCGGCGCTCGTCAGGCATACGGTTCTATGGTCGGCAGTGGCGAACACCCTTCACAACCCGGTCCATCTCGACATCGCGCTCGCACCCGCCGCAGCCGCCTGAAACGAGGCCGGACATGACCGTCACATCGTTCCTTTCCGCGTTGGGACAGCGCCGCGCGAGACCTCGGACAAGAGTGGAACCGCCTCCGATCCTTGGTTCGCTGCCCGCCGTGTTCCACGACCGGGACGTGCACGGGGTGGTGATCCTCGATCGGCTTGCCACGGAGGCGAAGGCGCATGCGGCCGCGTTGGCCCTGAGCGAGAAGCGCCTCCGCTTCACCCAGGAGGCCGGACGCATCGGTTCCTGGACCCTCGACCTCGCGACGATGTCGCTCGACGCATCGGAGGGATGCAAGGCGAACTTCGGACGCGATCCCCTCGCACCCTTCACCTACGAGGCCTGGATCGAGGGTGTCCACGCGGAGGACAGGGGACGCATGCAGGGAGCGGTCTCGGCGGCCATCGCCGGGGACACGCAGTACGACCACGAATTCCGGATCACCTACCCGGACGGGGCGGTTCATTGGATACACGCCCGCGGGCAAGCCTCCTACCGAATGGACGGGACGGCCCTGACCATCGCCGGCATCTCGCTCGACATCACCGACCGCAGGAGGGTCGAGGCGCACCGCGACCTGCTGGCGAAGGAACTGGCCCACCGGGTCAAGAACACCCTCGCGACGGTGCAGTCCATCGTCCGCCAGACCCTCCGCAGGTCCGCCTCCCTGGAAGAGGCCGAGACCATCCTCGACGCCCGCATCCTGGCGTTGTCGGCCGCGCACGACGTGCTCATCCGCGACACCTGGGAGGGAGCGACCCTGGGCGAGGTCGTCGGCGTCGCGCTGCGCCCATTCGGGACAGACCAGGAGGGGCGCTTCACGTGCCGGGGGCCCAGCGTCCAGCTCGCCTCCCGGGTCGCGCTGGCCTTCGCCATGGCCCTCCATGAACTCGCCACCAACGCCGTCAAATACGGAGCCTTGTCCACGGCGGCCGGAAGCGTCCTGCTGACGTGGGACATCCTCGAGGTCGACGGCTTGGAACGGCTGCGTTTCACCTGGGAGGAGGCGGGGGGACCGGCCGTCGCCCCGCCGACCAGGGCGGGCTTCGGGTCTCGTATGATCGAACGCGCCCTGGCGGCCGAGATCGGCGGGACCGCCGAGATCGATTACCGCCCGGCCGGCATCCTCTTTTCGGCCACGGCGATCCTGAGCGAGATCCTGCGGTTCGATTGAGTAGCGGACACAGATCCTTGGTCTCGGGATGCAAGCAAAACTGCATCTCCGGTCGGCGCTTTTGGTTCCGCACCCTGACGCCGCATGCACGTTATACTTAGGCGTAGACCGACCTGGATTGCCTGCTCCGAAAGGTCACAATGTTCAGAGCCAACGCCTTTTCCGTTCTAGCCAAGTCGGTCACGACCCTGCGTGACGGAGCGGAAGACAGTCGTGCCTGGGACGACGTCACGGTCCGATTGGCCGCCGGCGCCCTGCAGCGCGCCTTCACGCTCGACGAGGGTGCCCGGAACCACTTCCTCGACCTCGCCCGGCATGCGGAGCGCGTCCGTGCGACCGAGCGCTGGCGCGGTCGCTGACCCGACGTATCTCCCCGGCCGTTCGACGAAGCCTCACCGAACCGGAAGGACAGAGCCATGTCGATCCATCCACTTACGGTCATTCCAGCACCCTACCGGCCCATCCCGAATTCGCTCCTTCGCAACGGGGTCGGAAAGGCCCGCCTCATCAGCCTCTCGGCGGCCCTGCCGCTGGTGGAGCGCGACGTCCTGGAGCCGTTGAGCCGACGCGTCTCGCTCGCCCACGGAGAGACCCTGTACGGACAGGACGAGCCCGCTTGCTCGGTCTTCAACGTCACCTCGGGGGCGCTGCGCCTGTACCGCATCCTCCCGGACGGGCGCCGGCAGGTCACCGGCTTCGCGTTCCCGGGCGACTTCCTCGGGCTTTCCCTGCTCGACCGGTTCGCCGTCTCCGCGGACGCACTCGGTTCGGTCACCGCTTGCCGGTTCGAACGGCTGGCGTTCAAGGACCTGATCTGCGGACATCCCGGCCTGATGATGCACCTGCACGAGATCACCGGACAGGAACTGTCCCGGGCCAAGGACATGATGATGCTTCTCGGGCGGCGTACCGCGGAGGAGAAGATCGGTGCGTTCCTGGTGGGGCTCCAGGAACGCTACGTCCGGATCGGGCTATCCGCGGTCACCCTCGAACTGCCGATGGGACGCCTGGACATCGCCGACCACCTCGGCCTGACCATCGAGACGGTGAGCCGGACCCTGTCGCGCCTCGACCGGGACGGCTGCCTCCTGATCGTGCCAGGGGGCGTGCGCCTCCTTGACCAGGCGCGTCTCGCTCGGATGTCGGCGCACTGAGCCTGGGCCCACGGGCGAACGACCGGGAGTGAGTCGGGTGCCTGCCGTCCTCCCAATCGTCCGCGCCTCGGCAGCGATGCCGTCAGAGGTCCGGGGGGCGGACAGGCGGCCGCCTGAGGTCATACCACCGAGGCTTCAATACCGGTGCATCGGGTCCCAGATTCGTTCCGGTGGCGAGTGGATCCTGCGGGCGGATGTCGCTCGGCACCACCTCCTCGGATCGCGGCATGTTCGGGCCGTCGGACAGGGCGCGGGTTTCCTCTGCGTGCGCCGCCTGGACCGTCGTCCCGACGAGAAGCGCCCCGAAGGCGGCGTACGCGATCCTGATCGATCCTGTCGTCGTCCGTCCTTTCCGGGGCGAGTGTCTTGGCCACCCCGACGTCATGGCCAGCATGCGCGTATCGGCACCGTCGGACTTTGCGCTGGATCAAGGACCCCATGGGACCGGCGACTAGGGTCCGTCCCATGGGCACCGACGGAACCGTCCTGCTACCGGCCCTCCCCAGCGGCGGTTCCCAAGCCGACGGGCCGCGCGCCCTTCCGCCCCGGCCTCGCCAGGCATCGCCGGAGACGGTCCGCATCCTCCACGATCCAGGAAACAGATCATGACCATGGACAAGACGCTTCAGACGAACGTCCTCGCCGAGCTCAGCTGGGAGCCGAGCGTGACCGCCGCCCATATCGGCGTGACCGCCAAGGACGGTGTCGTGACCCTGACTGGCCACGTGCAGAACTACATGGAGAAGCACGCCGCCGAGAAGGCCGCCGGACGCGTCAAGGGCGTCCGCGCCGTCGCCGAGGAGATCGAGGTCCGCCTTCCGTTCGAGGCCAGGAAAAGCGACGACCAGATCGCCGCCGCCCTCGTGCAGCGGCTCGATTGGAACGTCTCCGTTCCGGACGAGGCGGTGAAGGTGAAGGTCGAGAAGGGTTGGGTCACGCTCACCGGCAGGGTCGAGTGGCAGTACCAGAAGGCGGCCGCGGAGCATGACATCCGCGGGATGCTCGGCGTGGTCGGCATTACGAACCTGATCACGATCAACCCGCATCCGAACGCGACCGACATCAGCGCGGACATCACCAAGGCGCTTCATCGGAGCTGGTACGACCCGAAGACCATCAGCGTCACCGCCCACGGCGGTGTCGTCCACCTCGGCGGCACGGTCCACACTTGGTACGACCGACAGTTGGCCGGATGGACGGCCTGGGGCGCGCCCGGCGCGACGACGGTCGACAACGACATCCGCGTCGTCTGAGCGAACTGCGACCCCCACCGTCACCGCACCGGGCAGGTCGCCCGGTGCGGAGTCCGTCAGGAACCCCATCCGATGATCAATGCCCGGATACACGGTCACGACCGGACCCTCCTCGGCCGGATCTTCCACCACCCTGCCAGCAACAACCTGGCATGGCGGGAGGTGGTGGCCTTCATTGGGAGGATCGGCAGCACCGAGGAGAAGCGCGACGACACGTGGGGCTTCACCCTGGCCGGCCGGACCGCGACCTTCCTCCGTCCGCGGGACAAGGACATGGAACCGCGCGAGGTCGAGCGTCTGCGCCACCTGATGCAGGATGCCGGGCTGTCGCCCTACTCCACCGAGATCCTTGAGGCCTCGCCAACCCCGGTGAAGAGCGATGCCCTCATCGTCGTCGACCATCACGAGGCGCGGATCTATCGCCTCGATCCCGAGACCGCGGGCGGCGAGACCGAGACGACGCTACGGCCCTACGACCCGAAGGGCTACATCCACCATCTCTCCCAAAAGGAGGCCAACCATCGCGGCCAGCGCGCGCCCGAGGACCTCGGCTACTACGACCGCATCGCCGAGGCCGTCGCACGAGCGCCACGCGTGGCCATCGTCGGCCACGGGACCGGCAAGGCCAGCGCGATGGCCGTCCTTTCGGAGCGCCTGCGAGAGCATCACCACGCGATACAGGGACGCGTGGTGGCGACTGCGACCATCGACCTTTCGGCGGCGACGGACAGCCAGCTGCTGGCGCTCGGGCGCGGGATGCTGACCCGGGACGACCGGTCATGAATGCCCGCGTTTCCATGGTCGACGACCGCGACCTGACGCTGGAGGAGGCGACCGCAATCGTCCGGCGCGCCGTCACCGAGGCCTGCCGGCTCGGGATCACCGTGAGCGTCGCGGTCTGTGGCCCACAGGGCCGTCTCGTCGCCTTCTCGAAAATGGACGGCGCTGGCTGCATGAGCGCCCGCGGGGCCATCGGGAAGGCCGTGGCCTCGGCCATCTCGGGCGAGCCGAGCGAGATCATGCCGCCGCCCGGGGATGACCTTTATTGTTCCGTCGTCGAAGGCGAGGGAACCGCGGCGTTCCACGAGCGCGGCGGCATTCCCCTTCGGCGGGATGGCACCCTCATCGGTGCCATAGGCGTCTACGGCGAGGCATCACGGGAACAGGATCGCGCCTGCGCGACCGTCGGGGCGGCCACCTACGGGTGACGCCGGCCCCGGCCATGGCACCCTCGACGACGCAGGCGGGCGACCATGCTCGTCGGAACCCGCTCCCGATCCACCGTCAAGACCGACGAACGTTGCAACCCCGAAGGTCCGCATCGTATCGTCTTCGCTGATCGAGACATACTCGCCCTCCACGAAACGGTGGCTGCCCAGCCGGTAGCCAGGCTCGTCGTCATCCGTCGTCCTGTCGTCGTGGTCGATCAGCCACGTGCCCCCACCGAAGCCACCCTGCCGGTGGATCAGGCGCCCGTCGCGGTACGGCTCCCCGAGCCAGAACCGGCGGACGCGGCAATGGTCCCGCCTCTCGCGCCAGAGCGCCGGATCGAGCTCTCCCCCGGCGTCGAGGGGCGCATCGATCTCGTAGCCGCGGTCGACGCTTCCACTGGGAAAATCCGGTCCGCGGGCGAATGTCAGGGTGACGTGGGGCAGCGTGGTGTTCTCCATCGGTGAGGGTACGCGCCCCGGCGGGGTCAGAGGACCTCGTGGACCGGTCGTCCCGTCCGTTCGAACGCGTCGATGTTGGCGACGGTCGTCTCGGCGATGGCCGTCATCGCCTCGACCGTGAAGAAGCCCTGATGCCCGGTGACGAGCACGTTCGAGAACATCAGCAGGCGCTCGAAGACGTCGTCCCGGATCACCGCGTCGGACTTATCCTCGAAGAAAAGCTCTTCCTCCTCTTCGTAGACGTCGAGGCCGAGGTGTCCGATCCGACCCTCGTTCAGGCCGGCAACGACGGCCTTGGTATCGATGATGGCGCCGCGGCTGGTGTTGATCAGCATCACGCCGCGCTTCATCACGCCGATGGCGGCCGCATCGATGAGATGGTGCGTCTCGGGCGTCAGGGGGCAGTGCAGGGAGATGATGTCCGAGGTGGCGAGCAGGTCCTGGAGCGGGCGGTAGACGACGCCGATGGCCTCGCAGGCCGGGCTCGGCTCGACGTCGTATCCCAGCACCGTGCAGCCGAAGCCCAGCATGATCCTGGCGACGCCGAGGCCAATCCGGCCGGTCCCGACGATTCCCACGGTCCGGCCATGCAGGTTGAAGCCGAGCAGGCCGTCGAGGGCGAAGTTGCCGTCCCTGACCCGGGCGTAGGCACGATGGATGTGCCGGTCGAGCGACAGCATCAGCGCCACGGCGTGCTCGGAAACGGCCTCGGGCGAGTAGGCCGGGACCCGGGCGACGCGGATGCCGTGATGCTTGGCGGCGGCGAGGTCGACGTTGTTGAACCCTGCGGACCGCAGGACGACGAGGCGCACACCGAGTTGCGCGAACACATTGAGGGCGGCGGTGTCGACCGCGTCGTTGACGAACGCACAGACGACCTGGGCCTTGCCGGCGAGGACCGCCGTGGTCCGGTCGAGCCGCGCATCGATGTAGGTCAGGGCGTGGCGGCCCGCGACCGCCGCGTCGAGGAAGCGCCGGTCGTACGGCTTGGTGCTGAAGACCGCGACATCCATGTGGTCATCCTTGGGCGTGAGGGCGGTCGAGGAGAAGGCATTTGGATCGAAGCCGCTCAGGCGGGCGCCAGGACTGAGACGAAAGGCTTCGTGCCGTCCTGCGCGAGGGGTCCCTGCTCGGCCGTGCCGGTCTCCCGGAGGAACAGAGCGAGGACCAAGGCCAGGACGACGCCGCCCACCAGGGGCAGGAAGGCGGTCTGGAAGTCGGCCAGGGTCAAGGGGACGCCCTGCCGCGGTAGCATCAGGTGCGAGATGAACGGCGACATGATCCCCGTCGTCACGAAGACGAGGAAGTTCATCACCCCGGCCGCGGTGCCCTTCACCTCCGACGGGTTTGTCTCCTTCATCATCGAGAAGGGGATCATCGCCGCCCCGGACGCGATGCCGAGGATGAGGGCCACGGAGTAGCGCGGCAGCGTGCCCACCGGGACGTAGATGGCCGTCAGGCCCGCGGCGAGCATCAGCAGGGCGCCGCCCAGCAGCACCGGCTTACGCCGGCCGAGCCTGTCCGAGACGTATCCGAGGAGCGGGCAGCCGAGGACCCAGCCGATGGGCACCATGGCCGCGTCCGACGCGGCGTCCGCCATCGACAGGTTCTCGCCGGCATGGAGGAAAGACGTGGCCCAGACCAGGGCACCGATGGTGGTGGGCAGGAACAGAAGGCCCCCGACGATGCCGGCGAGCCAGCTCTGCGGATTACCGAAGATAACCTTGAACGGATGGAGCAGGGCGGAGACCGAGAACCCGGCATGGTGGCTCGGGCTGTCGCCGGTCTCGCGCGGCATCACGAACCAAGTCGCGAGGGCCAAGACAAAGCCCATCGCGGCGAAGGTGACCCAGACATGCTGCCAGGGGACGTTGAAGCCGCCGGCCGGGTCGATGGCCATGTGGACGGGCTTCGATCCGAACGCCGCGCCGGCCATGCCCAGGCATTGCGTGAGGCCGATGAACAGCGCCAGCATGCGCGTCGGCAGGTACCGGGCCGCCACGTAGGACGAACCGACGAAGGCGAAGATCGCCCCGGTCGCCTGAAGCACGAAGCCGATCATGCCGGCCGGCTCGCTGCCCTGCGCGAACACGAGACATCCGAGGCCGACGACGGCGATGCCGTACGGGATGGTCCGGTGGGCGCCGTACCGGTCCAGCAGGACGCCTGCGACCAGGGCCATCACCGCGTAGGCGACGTAATAGGCCGAGATCATCGTCCCGATGTGATTGGCACCCCAGGCCGAGGTCAGTTCCGCCTGCATCACCCCGGGCGCAGACCGCACCGCGTACTGGAAGAAGTAGAAGACCGCGCACAACACCCAGGAAAGGAGGAACAGGAGCTTGAGCTCGGCCGGCGGCGAAGGATCGGATCGTCCACCTGCAGGCAGCGCCACCGAGAGGTCTTTTGGATCGCCTTTGGCGATTGCCGCGTCCACCATTTCGAGATCTCTCCGGCATTCGCGGCTGGCCGCGGTTTCGTGATGCCCGCCCGGAAAGCACGTTCTTCCGTGGTCGTTCGCGACACCGAGAGCCCCTGGTGAGGGGACGCGTCCTGCGAGCGAACGAGGGGACACGAAGACCCTAGATCGGGGCTCGGGACGAAGCCTTGCGCTGGATCAAGGATACCGCCCGCGTTCCCGCCGTAGGCTCGTTCCCTGCTGGCACCTCGATGGGCGGACCTCGCTCGCGACCGTGATCGGCCCACGAGGAACGGGTGACATGGGCGGGAGAACTCGAAGGTTCCCGAAGGATGGGAGCGACGTCGGGGCCATGCTCGACGGCATCTCGGCGGTGCTGGGGGCGCTCGTGGTCCTCACTCCGTTCCTGTTCTTGGAGACCGGGAACTCCCCCGCCGCACTGAACGCCTTCGCATGCGGGTTTGCCGTCATGGGCTTGGCCTTCCTCGACGGGCCCGAACCAGAGCCCTGGACGCGGTGGGCATCCAGTGTGCTGGGTGCCTGGGTCGCCGTCTCGCCCTGGATGCTTCAACGGGCTCTCCTACCAATGGGCGCCGTCATTCGACCGCTCATGGCCGAGCCCGCGATCTCGATGGCGTTCGTCCTCGGTGTTAGTATCGCGGTCGTCGCCGCCCTCGACATCGTCCGGACCACCTCGAAAAACCGTCGGTTGCTCACGAAAGGACGATCGACAGCGCATGCCCTGAGGGAAATCGGACGTCAGGTACCGGCATTCCTCTCGCGATGAAGGGGCTTTCCCTGCGAGCCGCGACGCGCCTCCGCCCGAACCGAGCCGGATACGTCTTCGGGTCAGCCTGTTCGGTCGAGAGGTCCCGTTCGAGGCGTACCGCGACCTCGCGGATGACACCCGCGATCCGGTCCCGAGTATCCTCCGGCTCCCGTCGGATCGCCACGGCGAGATGGCCCAGGGTGCGGCGCTTATTATTGATCAGGCCAGCTTCGGGACGCCGCCGGAAAGCCGCCGGGCCCGCGGCTCGTATCCCCCCGACGGATGGATCTCGTCTTGCAGGGGACCGACCTGGCCCGGAGAGAACGGACCGAGGCCTTCCGGCGCGGCGCGGCCTTCGTGAACATGATGTCCCGGTGTCGAGACGGCATGCGTCGCTTTCGGAGCCAGCTGCGACCCGGTGCCGGTGCCGTCCTCCGCAGCCATCTCGCCGGCGAGACGCTCGACCACGTCGAGGGCGGCCCCGATCCCGTCGGCTTGCAGGCAGACCTCGTCCTCGTCGATCCGGCAGGCGTCGTCCCCGGTCCACCACCGCCCGTCGTCGATCAGGCGGAGCACCTCGACGAGACGGTCACGCTGCTTGATCAGGGCCTCGACGGCGCGGGGACAGGTCATCTCGAATTCCTTCTCGCCGTGGTCGAACGCGGGGCGTCGACCGTGCAGGCGCGGGGATCACCGTAGATGCCGGGCCGGCGTCGTCCTTGCGGTGGATCAACGACCTCGCCGGACGTCGATCCACCGGATGGCGTTCAGTGAGACATCAGGCAACAGACAGGGCTGTGGTCGAGGAGGGTGCGCGTCACGCCGCCGAAGAACCATTCCCGCAGGCGACTGTACCCGAAGGCTCCGCTGACGATCAGGTCCGCCCCGAACATCTCGGCGGCGTCGAGCAGGGTCCCGGCCGTCCCGCCAGCCTTCGGGACCTTGAGAACCCCTACGGCCTTGACGCCGTGCAGGCCGAGATAGGCGACGACGTCCTCCAACTCGGTCCGGTCGGTGCCCTCCGCGACCTGGACGACCTGGACCTGTTCGGCGAGCGTCAGGAACGGCATCGCATCGGAGATCGCCCTCCGGCCCTGCGGGGTGTCCTTCCAGGCCACCACCACGCGGGTCGCCGAAAGTCGCTCCACGCCGTGCGGCACGACGAGGATCGGCCGGCCCACCGTCATCAGTGTGTCACCGGGTCCGACGGCGGCCGCGTGATGCGGCAGGTCGTTCTTCCCCTGACGCCCGACCACGACGAGATCGGCCGCCCGCGACTGCTCCGCGAGGAACGTGAGCGTTTCCCTGAGCTCGGAACGCCACTCGATCCGCTCCGCCGGCCGAGCCGCAAGACGGAAAGTCTCTTCCGCCCGGTGCAACTCACCGAAGGCTTTCTGGCGGAGGTCCTCGATCCCGTATCCGGTCGGCACGGACGTCTCCCCGAACCCCCGCGGGTAGTCCGGTGCCCAGGCCGCGACGCCGATAAGGCGTGCATCGAGCCGTCGCGCGAGATGCGCGGCCACACCGATCCGCCGAGCCGTCCGCTCCCCGGGATCCACGGCGACGATGATGCTGGCATACGACATGGTGGACCTCCGGTGACGAGGGGAGGACCATGCCTGTTGGCGGGGCATCCATCGTTGATCCAGCGCAAACCCGTTCCGGGCGGCGAAAGGCCAGGCATCGTCGTCCGTCGACGATGGCCCGGTACGATTTCCGGCCCCGCCCTTGCGTTGGGTCAAAGCCGGCACCTTGGCGGACGGGCATCGTCCGGTTTCCCGCAGCCGAGCGAGCCGTCCCGTCCATGACATTCGCGAGCATCATGGTGTCCGTCGATCTCGCAGGCGATGCGGAAGCCCTGCTCGACCTGGCGTCCGAGGGCGCGACCGACCTGATCGTCATGGGAGCCTACGGTCATGGGCGCTTGCGGGAGGCCGTCCTCGCGGCGTCACCCGGGATGTCCTGCGCCGTTGCCCCGTCTGCAGCTTCCTGGGCCACTGATGACCGAGCACGCCCCGACGAGCGGCATGATCCCTCCCGCGAAATGCCGATGACGGCGGTAAGCCGCCGGTCGACGGTGCGGTCACCCAGCTTGCCCGGCAGTTGATGGAAGCCGGATTGGAAGGGCTTTCCGAACGCGAGCGGCGGGTGATCCTTCATGTCGCCAAGCGGCGGTACGTGTCCCGGGACGTGAACCGCGTCGTCGTCGAGCACCAGACCTTCGGCGAGCGCCTCGGGGACCGCGTCGCCCAGTTGGGTGGCTCGTGGGGCTTCATCCTGGTCTTCACGGGAATGCTCGTCGCGTGGGTCGTCGTGAACACCGTCGTCCTGGCCCGCGCCGGCGCCTTCGACCCCTACCCCTACATCTTCCTGAACCTGATCCTGTCGATGGTCGCCGCTCTTCAGGCGCCGGTGATCCTCATGTCGCAGAACCGCCAGGCGGCGCGGGATCGCATGGCGGCCGGTCTCGACTACAAGATCAACCTGAAGGCCGAGGTCGAGATCATGGCCTCGCACGACAAGCTCGACCGCATCCGGATGGCGCGTCTCGAGGGCATGCTGGCCGACCAGTCGACCCGGATCGAAGCCTTCGCCAAGGCGGTCGGTGCCGGCGCCGAGAAGGCGACGCGTCCCTGACGGGTTTTCGATGTCCGCTTCCTAGGGATGCAGGTTGGAAGCCTCCATGGCAGGACGGTCATTGCTCCAGGGACTTCAGGTAGGCCAACACGTCCGTGATCTGGTCGGGCTCGAGCTCGAACTGGGGCATGGTCGGATGCCCCGTGGTGATACCCTCCGCCAGGGCCTCGCCGAGGTCCTCGACCGGATACTTCGTATGGAGTTCCCGGAATGCGGGTGCGACGGCCAGGGGGCTTTCCCCGATCCGGCCGACGGCATGGCAGGTGGCGCAGTTCGCGCCGACGAAGGTCTTGCCACGTTGGACCTGTCCATCCGTGGCCGCCGCCGCGACCTGTAGGAGGCCGGTCATGAGCAGCGCGGATACGGGAAGGCGAATGGACATGGGATGGCTCCGGGTTCGGCTGATGCCATGACGCGCCTCGCGCCGGACGCATCCGAGAAGCGAGGCCGGCAGGCCCCCATCGACGTGGAAGGTCCAGGCGGCGGGTCGGCTCGACGGTAGGGCGGCGACCGGGACGTCGCTCAGGATACGAGCCACATCAGGCAGACGGCGGTTGCCGATCCGAGGACGGCGACCCCCAGCATCCGCAGGCTCTCCGTCAATGGATCGAGCGATGCCGCAGTCGGCGTCGCTCGCGTGACGGCGGCATTGGTCAACGATGCGACGTACGTGCTCATGACCGATGGACCCCTGATTTCCGGTCGCGCCTTATTACGGCCGACCACGACCCAGGGATGGCCGCGTTGTCGGGCCCGGTCTTTGATCGAGATCAACCTCGGTGTTCTCGGTGGACCCGTGCTCGCCGCCCGAGCCGCTCGTTCGGTCATGAACAATTCCGGTGATGCCTGATCCTTGCGCTGGATCAAGGACTGCTCCGGTTCCGCCACCTAGCGTTCACCGGATGCCGGGACACGTTTCGACGTCGTCGCCGGACAGCCTCACATGGGTCGGGGTCGCCGAGCCCTTCCGCGCATCGGCGATCCCGGCAGCCTCAAGGAGACCGTCATGTCCCACGACACCAGCCTGCAACACCGCGTCACGGCCGAACTCATCTGGGATCCGGCGGTGACCTCCTCGGAGATCGGCGTCACAGCCAGGGACGGCGTGGTCGCCCTGTCCGGTCAGGTGGGGACCTACGACGAGAAGATCGCCGCCGAGGCCGCCGCATGCCGCGTCAGGGGCGTCAGGGCCCTCGTGCAGGAGATTGAGGTCGTGGTGCCCTACGCCCGCAAGCGGTCCGACGAGGACATCGCCGCGACCGCCATCGCCCGTCTCGCCTGGAACGTCGCCGTCCCTCCGGATCGCGTCATGGTGAAGGTCTCGAAGGGGACCGTCATCCTGACCGGCGACGTCGACCATCGCTTCCAGTCCGAGGTCGCCGAGCGCGAGCTTCGGCAGTTGTCCGGTGTCGTCGCCGTGAACAACCGGATCGTGCTCAAGCCCCAGGTCGACGTCGAGGCCGTCAGCGACAGCATCAGCGAGGCGCTGGATCGCTCTTGGCTGTTCGACCCGAAGACCGTGACCGTCAAGGCGGATGGCGGGACCGTCTACCTCGGCGGGACCGTGCGCACCATGCAGGAGCGCAGGGAGGCGATGGGGGCCGCGTGGGCCTCCCCTGGCACCACCGCGGTCGAGAACCGCATCAGCGTCGTCTGAGCGACGCGAAGCCCCTGCCGGTCCTCGTGGGCCCGGCAGGGATTCCGACCTCCGAAACAGGAAATCGACCATGACGAAGCCCCACAACGAGCATCGCCAGTCCACGGACGACGAGGATACCGGCACCGATGGAGGCCGCCGCATCGAGGGTGCCGCCGACGAGATCTTCTGGCGCGCGAGCGACGCCGTTGAAGACGTCGCCAAGCGGGCGAGCCATCTGGCACAGGATACCCTCGACCGCGGACGGGCTGGCATCCGCAGGGCCGAACGGTCGAGCCGCGGCGGACATCCGGGACGGAAGGAGCGCGGCCTGACATCGCCCTTGGCAACCGCCCTGGCCGTCGGCGCCATGGGCTACGCCATCGCGACCCTGATCCAGGGAGCGATGAGTAAGCGTCATGCCGCCTTGCACAGGGCATCGCCGGAGACGCCTCCGGCATAGGCGTGGCGGCGCCCATGACCATCGATCCCGACCATCGCGAGGACCAGAGCATGCCCACCGATACGACGCAGACCGAAGGCGACATCCGTCTCAGAGCCTTTGAGCTCTGGAACATGCGTGGCCGCCCTCATGGCTACGAGGTCGAGTTCTGGCTCCAGGCCGAACGCGAGCTTGAGGGCGAGAAGACCGGTAAGCCGGTGCTCCCCGACGGGGACTTCGTGAAGAGTGGATCGGGGTCCGATTGCTGTTGCTGACCCCCGTCCCTCGAACTCCCGGACAAAGGCGAGCGTCCCCTCGAGAGACCCTGAAGCCGATGCGCGCAATCCATATGAAAAAGCATCTCGTCAACCGCATCGGCTGGCTGCGTGTCGCCGTGCTCGGTGCCGATGTCGGGCTCGTCTCCACGGCGGGCCTTATTGTCGGCGTGGCCGCTTCCTCAGCTGCCTCGGGCGTGCGAGCACACGGTCGAGCCTCCGGACGTCGCGTGGAGTCCTACGACGGTGATGGCGACGTCATAACCCACGAGATCGTCGGTATCGGCGCACCGGCGTATATTGCGCCCCCCCGACCGCCTGGGCGCCTTCCCACGTGGCAGCCGGCGCGACGGCACGGCCGCGCCGGCCAGTCCCGGCTCAGCGCAGGAGCTGGAGGATGCCCTGGTTGGCGGCGTTGGCCAGCGACAGCGCCGAGATCGCTAGGGACTGGCGCGTCGACAGCGCCTGCGAGCGCGCGGCCTCCTCGTTCATGTCCGCATCCGTGAGGTTCGCCGCTCCGGTGTTGAGCCCGTCGACCATCTGCTTGGTGAAGTCCTGCCGCGTCTGAACCCCAGAGGTTCGAGCCCAGGGTCGAGCTCAGCGACTTCAGGCTGGTCAGCGCGTTGGTCAGCGCGTCCGACGCCTTGGCGAGGTCGGCGTTGTTCTGCACGCCGAAGTTCGCCCCGCCCTGGGCAGTCGCCGAATCCACGAAGCTGCCGAGCCCGAGGCCGGCCGCCGACAGGGCGGTGCCCTGGGCGCTGAGCTTGGACCGAGCCGAACCGGTCTTCTCGTTGAAGGCGATGGTCAGGTTGTCGCCGGCCAGCAGGTTGGTGCCGTTGAAGCCGGCATCCTTGGCCGCCTGGTCGACCTGCGTGCCGAGGTTGTTGAACTGGTCGATCTGGGCCGAGCGCTGGACCGAGGCGCCGCCGGACGTAGTGAACGCGGCCCCGCCCGTGAGCTTGGCGGTCTCCGTCGCGTCGGCAGTGAACTCGCCCACCGTGGTCAGGCCGGCGGCCAGGGTGATCGCGTCCGAGCCGGTGCCGACGACGTCGAGCTGGCCGCTGCTGTCGACCGAGGCGGTGGCTCGGCTTCACTGCTGCTGCTCCACCGATCAATCCTGACGCGAACTCTTGACCCTTTGGCGACCTTCGGAAGGTCCGCCTCCAGGCTGTTGAGGTAGAGGCCAACGTCCGGGGTAGGTGGTTCTCTGCCCGTCCGCTTTCGGACGACAGGTGCATCGAAGCGGACATAGCGGGGTCTTGAACACACCGACCAAGCCGGAAGCCGAGCCTGCTTAGACCGAACCCCTCGCTTGAAGGCCGAGGAGCCGGTGCAGGATGTCGCCCAGTTGCACTGCCGAGTACGGCTTCTGCAGCAGCTCGAACCCGTGCGTGCCCTCTTGCGCCAGCACGTGGCTGTAGCCGGATGCCAGGACCACCGGCAGGTGCGGCAACCGCCGCTGCAGTGCCTTGGCAAGCTCTACGCCACCCATGCCCGGCATCACCACGTCGGTGAAAACCAGGTTGAAGCCTGCGCCATTGCCGCCTAGCCGGTCCAGCGCCTCCTCGGCGTTGGCTGCCCAGGTCGGTCGGTAACCCAGGTCCTCAAGGATCTGGGTCGCGAACTGACCGACGCCGATGTTGTCCTCAACGACGAGGATGCGCTGCCCCGTGCCGAGCGGCGTCTGACCCCCGTCGGGCCCACGGACACGGTCCTGGACCTCCTCTTGCTCGACTTCCGGCAGGTAGAGGGTGAAGGTTGTGCCTTCCCCGACGGTGCTGGCAACGTCGATGTCGCCGCCCGACTGCTTGGCGAAGCCGAATACCTGCGACAGGCCGAGCCCCGTGCCCTTGCCGACCTCCTTGGTTGTGAAGAACGGCTCGAAGATCCGGCTGAGCAGGTCCGGGGGGATGCCTGAACCCGTGTCGACGAGGGAGACCGTGGCGAAGGCTTTGCGCGAGCCGGCATGGCCGCGGATGACGGGAAGGGCCGTCCGGCATCCGAGGCGCAGGGTGAGCGTTCCCTCCCCGTCCATGGCATCGCGCGCGTTGACGGCCATGTTGATGAGCGCGGTCTCGAACTGGCTTAGATCCGCTCGGACGAAGCAGGGTGCATCGGGCACCTCCGCGACCACGTGGACGCGTGCGCCCGTCACGGTATCGAGCATCTCCGCGATCCCGCGCATCCTCTCGCCGACGTCGAACACCTCTGGCTTGAGGGCCTGCCGGCGTGCAAAGGCGAGCAGCTGGCCGGTGAGCTTGGCCGCGCGCTCAACCGTATCGGAGACGGCGTTGAGATACCGATCCTTGCGCACTTCTGGCAGGTCCGGTCGTCGAAGGAAGTCCACGGACGAGCGGATGATGGTCAGCAGGTTGTTGAAATCGTGCGCGACCCCGCCGGTGAGCTGGCCGACGGCTTCCAGCTTCTGGGATTGGCGAAGGGCCTCCTGTGCCTGCTCCAGCTCGGCCTGCCTTTCCCGGGCCTCGGTGATGTCGCGCCCGGTCGCGTAGGTCAGCGTTCCGGCCGGGGCGGCGGTCCATGAGATCCAGCGCGTCGAGCCATCCTTGTGCCGGTAGCGGTTGACGATGTGGGGCATCCCGCCCTCGGCCGCCTCGGTATAAGCACCAACCGTTTCCACGTGGTCCTCCACCAGGACGAACTCGTTGACGTGGTGCCCGACCAATTCGTGCGGCTCGTAGCCGAGAAGGCGGGTCCATGCCGGGTTGACCCGCTGGAAGATGCCTTCGAAGTTGATGATCAGCATCAGGTCGGGAGCGGTGTCCCACATCAGGTCTCGCTCGTTCGTGCGCTCCTCCACGCGCTGTTCCAAGGTCGCGTTCAGGCTGCGCACCTCGCCGAGTGCCCGTTCCAGGCTCTCTTGGCTGTCCTTGAGCGCGGCGTCGGTCAGCACCCGCTGCGTGGTCTCGTCGGCGAAGATGAACAGGCCCGCGATCCTGCCGGCGGCATCGAGCACCCGCGAATAGGAGAAGGAGAACCAGGTCTGCGCCGCCCCCCGGTCGGTATCGAGCTTCCATGGAAGGTCCTCGAAGCGATGGCTGCGCCCGGCGAAGGCGTCTTCGATGATGGGCTTGGCCTGGTCCCAGGCGTCGGCCCAGACCCTGTCGAAGCGTTCGCCCGTGGCCCAGGCCACCCGGGGGCCGAGCAGGCGGGAATAGGTGTCGTTGAAGAAGAAATGGAGGTCCGGCCCCCAGGCCAGGATCATGCTCTCGGGCGAGTTCAGGACCAGCGAGAGCGCGGTCTTGAAAGCTTGCGGCCACGTCTCGGGGTGCCCGAGAGGATGAGCCGACCAGTCGCGCTCGCGAATGAGGCGCGCGGCCTCACCGCCGCCAGCAAGGAAGGCCGTCGCGTCACTCACCGCGTCATGCCCCGCGGACGCCGTACGAAGCGGCAGAGGCTGCGCCCGGACGTCCTCTTGCTGGGTCGGTGACACTCCTCATTGAGGGTGTCGAAGACCGTACGGT
Organism: Methylobacterium sp. E-025; assembly: GCF_022829705.1. Lineage (NCBI taxonomy): Bacteria > Pseudomonadati > Pseudomonadota > Alphaproteobacteria > Hyphomicrobiales > Methylobacteriaceae > Methylobacterium > Methylobacterium sp. E-025. The sequence continues at coordinate 15,158 of NZ_JAKSYR010000022.1, read as the reverse complement.
CGTGATTTTCGCAGTCGCCCGAAGGCGTGATCGCACGCTTCGGCTCATCGGAGGACATTTCAGGGGCCATGCCCCCTTATGGCACGTGCGCCTTCAGTGGTCGCCGAGGGATTGCTCCTCGGCCGAGCTATGGCGCTCGCCTTTCACCCCGAACCGAGTTCGCGATGAGGCCGACGAACGGGTGCTTACGGGAGGCGCTGACTGTGATCTGAACGACCAGCTCGGGTCGGTAGCGGCTCGTCTGCTTCCTTGGCATGTCCTAGCCGAGGAAGACCCGCATCATTCATCCTCGGACGGTCAGGACGATTTCCTATGGCCATCGAGGGTGTCTGATGGCGTCGCGTCCGAGCCGGTGGTCAGGGCGGCCAGGACGAAGGTCAGCACGTCCAGGCCGACCGCGACATCGGCAGGGTCGACGATGCCGGCCGGCCCCCACCCCGCAGCACCCCGGCACCGCAGAAGCGCAGATCCGACCGGTGCGAGCACAGACATGTTGGAGGCATCGGTCGGCATGCCCTGCGGCAGCTGCACGACGGAGTGTCCCGACGCCTCGACTGCGCGCTCGAACAGGCGCACGAGCCCTGGGTCACACCGGGTGGCATCGGGGTCGATGCCTTGCTCGACGGCGATCTCCAATCGGCGACGTCCTGCGATCCTGTTGAACGCCGCCACGAGTTCTGCGGCAACCACGTGCCGCTCGGCATCGTCGGAGGACTGGACGATGACGCCGAACGTCACGGACCCCGTCACCACGGAGACCGGGACCGGCTGAGCGTCCAAGGGCCCAACAGTGACGGTGGCACGATCCCGGGACGACCCGATGGGCTCGGCTTCGAGGACGCACTCCGCCGTCCCAGCGAGCGCATCGTGCCGAAACGCCATCGGGACCGTCGCCGCATGAACAGCGGCGCCTTTCAGTGTAACCCGAAGGACTGATGACGCCGTCAGGGCCGGAACCACCCCGACCGGGGAGCCCGATTGCTCCAGCGTGGGGCCGGCCTCGGCCGCGACTTCGACATAGGCTAGCACATCTCCCACGGAACGCGTCGCGTCCGCGAGCCCCTCAGGGTCGAGGCCGTGCGCCTGCATGGCTTGGCGCAGCGTGACGCCGTAGTCGTCATCGAAGTCCAGCATGTGCGGAGCGATCCGGCCGACCACGGCCCTGCTGCCGAGCCTGGGCACGGGGAACCGGGAGGAAGCATCGTCGACGAAGGCCACGACCTCGACCGCGTGGTGCAGGGAAGTGCCTTGTCGGACCAGACGCTCGACGGCAGCGATGCCCATCAGAACGCCGAGCGCCCCGTCATACGGGCTGGCATCCGAGCGCGTGTCGACGTGCCCCGCGACCAGGATGGCCGGGCCTCCCGGGATCCGCCCCGCGATCCGGCCGAGAAGGTTGCCGGCGGGATCGCGCCGGGACGACAAGCCAGCCTCCCCCATCCAGGCGAGGACGAGCCCTTCGGCCTCCGCCTGTCTCGGGCTGAAGACGCGCCGTGTCAGATTCCATGGGTAGGCGATGATCCGGGCGAGGCGTTCGATCCGCTCGACGACCATCTCGGCCGTACTCACGACGAAACCCTCCACGATATGCCGACTGTGGCGACGGCCGATGGAGATAGCGTTGGGCTCTTCAATCCTGACGATGCGAGGTCGTCACCGGGCACGCCTACCCTGGGGCCGAGCCGTCGGTACGGACAGGCGAGTGTCGAGAACGGGGCTGCGCGATGCGATGCGTCACTTGGCACCGATCGACCTTCGACCCCGGGCGCCTCCCCGGTGTGACGTCCCGTGAAGCCCATGTAACGTTTTGTGACAACGGCATGTTTCGCGTTGCCCGGCCGGCCGGCGACCGTATCTTCAGCGCATGAGCGACAGCCCGATCATCGTCATCGTCGAGGATGACGCCGACATCCGCATCCAGCTCGTCGCATATCTGGAGGGCGAGGGCTTTCGCGTGGTCGGGCTCGACGGGGGAGCGGGCCTCGACCGGCACTTGGCCACCGGCCCGGCCCCGGACCTGATCGTGCTGGACTGGATGCTTCCGGGCGAGGACGGTCTCTCCATCTGCCGGAGATTGCGGGGGTCGGGCGGACCGCCCGTCGTCATGCTGACCGCCAAGGACGAGGACATCGACCGGGTCCTCGGCCTGGAGATGGGGGCCGACGACTACGTCTCGAAGCCGTTCAACCCGCGCGTCCTGCTCGCCCGTATCCGCGCCGTCCTACGCCGCACGCAGGGCACCGCCGCCCAACCGGCCGACGCCGGCCCGGAGACGCTCGCGGTGGCCGACCTCGTCGTCGACCTTGCTGCGCGTCGGGTCAGGGTCGGCGAGGCCGCCGCCGAGATCCCGCTGACAAGCGCGGAGTACGACCTGCTGCACTGCTTCGTCACCAGGCCGCAGCGGGTGCTATCGCGCGACCAGCTCCTCGACTGGAAGCGGGGCCGCACGGCCGATGCCTTCGACCGCACCATCGACGTGCAGGTGAGCCGGCTGCGGCACAAGCTCGACGCCTCCGGCAGTTCCGTCGCGCCCTTGCTGAAGACCGTTCGCAACGCAGGCTACATCCTGGCCGCGCCGGTACGTCCGGCACCATAATGGCCCGGATCGGCCTGCTCGGGCGGATCATGCTCCTCCTCCTGGGGGCGCTCTCGCTGATGGTCCTCGCCACCGTCGCGCTGGACGGCTGGCAGCGGCGCCAGGAAGGCCCGCGTTTCGCCACGCGTTTTCCGCGCGTCGATCAGGCCGCGAGCATCATGACCCTGCTGCGGGGTGCGGAACCGGTCTTGCGGCCGGCGATCCTGAAAGCCGTCAGCGGCGAGGCGCTGAGAGCCGAGATTGCGGACTCTGCTCCCGACGAGGCTGGGTTGATCAGGGAGCCGCGCCTCGAACGACGCCTACGGCGGATGACCGGTGCCCCTGAAGGGTCGCTGCGGGCCTACACCGACACGGCCATGCTGCATCCGGGCGTCGACCCCGGGGACGTGAACGACAGGAATCAGAACGGTCCCATCGGCAAGCTTGCGACGGCGACCTATCGGCTGCCGGATGGCCGGATCCTCGTCATCTCGGCCGTCGAGAAGCACCGCTCGATCATGCCTTGGCTGCTCGGCCAGCCGCTGAGCCTGTGGGTGGCGGTCCTCGGCGCCGTCGTCGCCGCCCTCGTCCTCGTCGGTACCCGCCACGAGCTCGCCCCGCTGCGCCGCCTCACCGAGGCCGTCACCCGCTTCGATGGGCGTGCACACCAGCCGGTGGGGACGCCCAAGGGCGCTCCCGAGATCCGCCGGCTTTCGCAGGCGATCCGGGACATGCAGGACCGCATCGTCGGCCTTCTGGGCGAACGCTCGCTGCTGATCGGCGCGATCTCGCACGACCTCAAGACTTACCTGACTCGACTTCGGTTGCGGGCCGAGGGGGTGGCGGATCCGGAGCGCCGGGACCGACTGGTCGAAGATCTCGACGCCATGACCGCGCTGATCGACACGTCCCTCGGCTTCGCCCGGGGCACCGCGGTGGAGGTGGGCCGGACGGCGGTGGACCTCGGCGACCTCGTTGCGGTCGAGGTAGCCGAACATGCCGTTCAGGATACCGACATCCAGATCGCGGACGATGACGAGCAGGATGCCGTCGTCGCCGGGGATGCGGTCGCCCTGCGGCGGGTCATCGCCAACCTGATCGGGAACGCCGTCAAGTTCAGACACTCCTCGGTTGCCGTCGCGGTGCAGCGCACCGGCGGGCTGTGCCGGGTCGTCGTCGAGGACGACGGTCCGGGTATCCCGGAGGCGGAGCGCGCAGCGGTGTTCAGTCCGTTCTACCGGATCGAGCGGTCCCGGAACCGCGAAACCGGCGGCACCGGCCTCGGCCTCGCCATCGCCCAGCAGATCGCCGAGGTCCATGGCGGCACCGTGATGGCAGACGCGAGCCCGCTCGGTGGCGCCCGTCTCGTGCTGAGCCTGCCCGCCATCGGCTGACGGCAGGCCCATGCGGGCCTCGTTACAAGACGTTACGCCAACGCATCCGTTCGTCACATCCGAGAGGCAAGCTGGGCCGATCCTGCTCTCATCGGTCGTACCGCCGGCTCAGGCATCGCGGCCCGCATGGGAACCAAGAAGGATTCGATGATGCTCAAGATCTTCGCCCCCGCCGCCATCCTGGCCATCCTCTCGGTCCCGGCCACGGCGCTGCCGCTGGTTCAGGACGCCGTCTCGACCGGATCGGACGGCGCGCGGATCATCCAGGTCTACGGCGGTTGCGGCCCCTACGGCCATCGCGGTCCCTACGGGGGCTGCCGCACCGGTGGGCAATGGGGCGGCTACGTCCGCGGCCGCTCCTGCCCGGCGGGTTTCCACATCGGACCCTATGGCCGCCGCTGCTGGCCGAACTGAGAATTCCATTCATGTCCGGGCGGGCGTCCGGCCCCAGGCCGGATGCCTGCATGATAGTGACGCCGGCGAACCGGCGGGCGCCGTCGCAGCGCACCGAGGAGGCTTTCCATGACATCCGTCGCACAGACCGCGCCGGTCCGGCTCACGCGACGTGGGGCCCTCGCAGGGTTCGCCGTCGGCCTGGCCTCTTCGGCATCCCCCCGCACCGCATCGGCTGCCTCCGTCGCGGACGCCTCCCTGGCCGGTCCGCTCGGCGACGTCTGGGTCGGTTCGCCCCAGGCGAAGGTGACCTTGGTGGAGTACGCTGCCGTGACCTGCCCGCACTGCGCGAGGTTCCACGCGGAGACATGGCCCGCCCTCAAGGCGCGCTGGATCGACGCCGGGCAGGTGCGCTTCACCCTGCGTGGCTATCCCTTGAACCCCCTCGACACCGCCGGCTTCATGCTGGCCCGGGCCGATGGCGGCCGGAACTACTATGCGGTCACGGACCTGCTGTTCGAACGCCAGCCGGCATGGGCCTTCGTGCCGAAGCCGCTTGATGCCATGCGGGACCTCATGCGGCAGGCCGGGTTCAGCGCCGAGCGTTTCCATTCCACGCTGAGCGACCAGGGCCTCTACGATGGCGTCAGGATCGTTCACGAGCGTGCGACCTCGGCCCTCGGAGTCCGAAGCACGCCGACGGTGTACGTCGGCGAGGAACGCCAGGAAGGGACGCTGACCGCCGACGCCCTCGGCGAGGTCATAGCCCGCGCCCTGGAAGGCCGCATGGGACGCTGATCCGTACCGCCGAAGAGGAGCCCGACTGTCCGGTTAGGCCACCGGCACCTTGCCGGTGCGCAGCAGTCCCGCCCGTGCTGCACTGGACTGCGCCAGCATCCAGCCGGGGTATTCCGGTGCCAGGGACCCCGCCTCGCCCAGGATGGCCAACTCCGACGGGCTGAGTGTGACGTCGAGGTTGGCGAGGTTGGCGTTCAGCTGATCCACGCCCTTGACGCCGACGATGATGCTGGCGACGCCCGGCTGCTGCCTGAGCCAGGCGAGCGCGATGGCCTCGTGCGTCGTGCCGTGCGCCTCCGCGATCCCGTCCATCGCCGCGAGCACCGCGGTTCCGCACGCGTCGTCGACCGGCGGAAACGGTACGGTCGCGCGACGTCCGGCGTTCGCTCCGTTTCGGTACTTGCCGGTCAAGTATCCGCCCGCGAGCGGGCTGAACGCGACGAGGCCGAGCCCGTGCGCCTCCAGCATCGGCACCACCTCGCGCTCGATGTCGCGCCCGACGAGCGAATGGTAGCCCTGGTAGGACTGGAAGCGGCTGGTTCCGATGCGGTCTGATATGCCGAGCGCCATTGCAACCTGCCAGGCCGCCCAGTTCGAGACGCCGAGATACCGCACCAATCCCTGCCGAACGAGATCGTCCAGGGCGCGCAGGGTCTCCTCGACCGGCGTCGCGGGGTCCCAGCCGTGCATCTGGTAGAGGTCGATGTGGTCGACGCCGAGCCGCCTCAGGCTGGCGTGCACCGCCTCCATGATGTGGGCCCGGGAACCCCCGCCGTCGTTGGGACCGGTCCCCGCGGCGTGCTCGAACTTGGTCGCGATCACGACGTCCTTGCGGGCGATGCCGAGCGACTTCAGCGACCGGCCCACGATCTCCTCCGCCTGCCCGTCGGCATACACGTTGGCGGTGTCGACGAAGTTGATGCCCACATCGACCGCGCGACGAAGAATGGCGTCGACGGTCTCCTGGCCGACACCGCTGGCGGCGGCGTAGCGGCCGCCGCCCTGGCCGAAGGTCATCGTGCCCAGGCATAGCTCCGAGACGAACAGGCCTGTGCGGCCGAGGGGGTTGTAGCGCATGGGGAGCTCCTTCTTCCGTTGCCCCCCACCTACAAGCCAATATCGAGACTTGCAAGTTCCGAAACCAGATAGTATCGAAATGTTATGACGAGCGAAGTCCCCCAGGATCCCATCGATGTTGAAGCGGGCACCGACGCCGCCGCACGAGCCAGCATCACGGTCGGGCGGAAACGCGACGCCTCACGGGACGCCGCCATCCTCGACGCGGCGATCTCGATCCTCGCGGAGGTGGGCTATGACGGGATGACCATGGACATGGTGGCGGTCCGGGCGAAGGCGGGGAAGGCCACCGTCTACCGCCGCTGGGCGACGAAGGCGGACATGGTGCTGGAGGCGGTCGCCCGCATGAAGCGCGAGCAGGTCGACCTCGACAACCTGCCCGACACTGGCAACCTGCGCGACGACCTGCTCGCCCTCTTCCGCCCGCAGCCGATGGAGGAGACGGAGCGCAAGCTGCGGGCGATGGCCGGCATGGCCGCCCTGCTCACGCAGCATCCCGCCCTGGCCGACACGGCGCACGACGCCCTCGTCGCCCCCTGGGTGGAGGCGAACCGCGCCTTGATGCGGCGGGCCCTGGACCGCGGCGAGATCCCGCGGGACGCGGACGTCGAGATGGTCGCGCAGGTCATGCCGTCCATGGGCGCCTACCGGGCGCTGGTCCGGCGTCGGCCGTTCGACCGGGCCTTCCTGGTCACGATGATCGACGGGCTGGTGCTGCCCGCCCTCGGACTTCCCCGCAAGTCGCCCGATCCAACCCCCACCACCGGAGCTCCGACGTGACGTCCCTGACCCCGATGAACCTGCTCGGCATCCTCGCGGCCGGCCTGTCCGTGATGATGCTGGGCTGGCTCTGGTTCGACCTCATCTTCGGACGGACCTACGCGGTCGTCCTGGGACGGGACCATCTCCCGCCCGCGAAGCCCGCCCCGCTGTACTTCGTCGGCCCGTCGATCTGCATGCTCGTCACCACGGTGTCGCTCGCCGTCCTGATGCGGTGGCTCGCCGTGCCGACCCTTCCGCAGGCGGCAGGCCTGGGTGCCCTGGTCGGCATCGGGCTGCTCGGGTCGACGGCCGTGAACATGGGGATCAATCCAAACATCCCGCGTCCGCTACCCTACGGTTTCCTGAGCGCAAGCTACTTCCTCGCATCGAGCATCCTGATCTGCGTCATCCTGTTCCTCGTGGGTTGACCAGGCCGTGGTCGACGGGATGGACGCGGACGACCCCGTGGCCAGGGAAACGAAGGCCGGCCTGCCCATCGTGGCGTTCACCGATGCCCCGTCGTTCGCCGCTTGGCTCATGGGGCAGGACGAAACCGCGACGGGCGCCTGGCTGAGGTTCGCGAAGAAGGGATCCGGCGCCACGACCCTCTCGCAACGGGAGGCCATCGACTGCGCCCTCTGCGAGGGCTGGATCGACGGGCAGGCGGCGCCCTGGGACGAGCGTTTCTTCCTGGTGCGCTTCACGCCCCGCCGCCCCCGCAGCAAATGGTCCGAGGTCAACCGGGCCAGGGTTGCTCGAACTGATCGCCGACGGGCGGATCCGGCCGCGCGGCCTCATGGAGGTGGATGCCGCCCGGGCCGATGGCCGTTGGGACCGCGCCTACCCGTCCTCCCGCAACGCGACCGTCCCGGACGACCTCCGAGGCGCGCTCGAAGGGTGCCCTGCCGCCGCAGCACGGTTCGACGGCCTGCAGCGGGCAGAGCGGTACGCCCTGCTCCTCGACCTCGCGACCGCTCGGAGGCCCGAGACCCGCCGGCGGAGGATCGCGTCCTTCCTCGCCGCGGCGCAGGCATAGACCGGATGTTCCATCCCGTCCTCAGCCTGCCCTGAACCGGCTTCCTGCTCGTATTCATCCGCCGGCGGTGGTCGCCCCTCACTGAGCGACCCCGGCAGCGGGCCGTCACGCCAAGTCGTATCGCGGCAGCTCGGGCTCGGCACGGGGACCAGCGAAACGCTTCCTCGTCAAGGCGCGAACTGCGGGTCGGCTGGCCAGGTGAAGGACGGCATGGAGGAGGCGGATGCCGGCCCTGCTATGCGGGTTCATCACTCGCGAAAAGACCTTCGGGATCCGATGCGCCCGCTCGACCATCGGGCGCATCGCCCCCTCGTAGGCGGCAAAGGCCCTACCGACGTCGTCACTGCGGGACATCTCGCCGGCCAGGATGTAGGCACCCGTCACGGCCAGGGTCGTGCCGATGCCCGCGAGCGGCGTCGCGCACCACGCCGCATCGCCGAGCAGGACGACCCGACCGTTCGACCAACGCCTCATCCGCACCTGGCGGAGTGCGTCGAGGTGGAAGTCGGCGCTGCCGTCCATCGCGGCCAGCACGCGGGGTGCCTCCCAACCGGCATCCGCGAACCGGGCGTGGAGCCACGCCTTCTGTCGGTCGACGTTCCAGTCCTGTTCCCCGCCCGGAGGCTTCTGAAGCATCAGCATCGCCCGGGTGGTGCCGTATCGGTCCGGGCGCAGGGACACGCCGCGCCCACCAGGCGCATTGTACCACCGCCACATCCGGTCGTCGGACGCCGTCCTGGGGATCGTCAGGTAAGCGATGGTCAGGTCCATCCAACGAGGCGCATCCTCCCCGGGAAAGACGCGCTCGCGAGTCGATGATTCCGCCCCCTCGGCGACGACAATTGCATCGTAACGCTCCGTACGGCCGCTTGCGAAAACGACGGTCACGGCATCCACGTCCTGCTCCACGCGCTCAACGGCGTCGCCGAAGCGGAACGTCGCGTGTTCCTGAGCGGGCCCGTGTAGCAGGCATGCGAGGTCTCCGCGCAGGATCTCCATCTCCGCGGTCGATCCCTCGCGGTCGTCCTTCGAAACCCTGGACATTGCCGCGACCCGGCCGCGACCGTCGATCCAGGCCGTTCCCTCTTCGCCGGTGCCCTGATCCAGCGCGGCCCGCTCCAACCCCATCCGACGCAGCACCTCGCGACCGACACCGCGCACGTCGACGTTCTGCCCGCCCTTGCGGAACGCGGGAGCCCGCTCGACTACCGTGACGTCGAAGCCGTGACGGCCCAGCCACCACGCGGCGGCATTCCCGGCGATGCTGGCGCCGGTGATCAGGATGCGACGGGCCACGGTGCATTCCCCCTCTGGTTCCCCGTGTCCGGCGAACGGAGCTTCCTCAATGCCTGTTGCTCATGGGTCTAAAGGGACCTTGTCCGCCTGCTTGTTGAGGGCGCGGAAGATGAAACCGGGTGCGATGCGCGACAGGGCGTAGAGGGCCTTGGTCTGCCCGGGCCGAATCTCGTCCCGTCCGGTGCGAAGGCCCTCCAAGAGATCGGCGGCGACCTTATCTGGACCGATCTTCGGACCGTCGTAGCGTGCGGTCAGCTCGGTTGCGACCGCCGGCGGCAACAGGTCGATGACCTTCAAGCGGCTCAGGCGCGTCTGCCAGCGCAACGAACGCGTGAACGCGTGCAGCCCGGCCTTGGCCGTGCTGTAGGCAGGCGTGTTCCCGAACGGTGCGTAGACGAGCCCCGTCGTCACGTTGACGATGGCGGCCTCGGGACGCTCCAGCAACCGCGGCAGCAACGCAGTGGCAAGGTGGATGGGAGCCTGCAGGTCGAGGGCGAGCTCACGGTCGATCCGGACCTGTGCGTCCGGGGTGGTGAGCGCGAAATACTGCATCGTCCCGGCGTTGTTGACGAGGATGTCGAGCGGCGTCGCACCGGTTGAGACATGCTCGATCAGCCGCTCGCGCTCCTCCGCGACCGTGAGGTCCGCCACGAAGGTCGTCACCCGGGGCGTGAGCCTCCCGACGGATTCCAGTTTCGCCCGGTCCCGGCCGACGACGAGGACGCTCGCCCCCGCCGCGCTCAACGCGCGGGTTATCTCTAGCCCGATGCCGACGGCCCCGCCGGTCACGAGCGCGTGCTTGCCATCTATCTTCATGATGTCACCTTTGTCGAAGTTGGAATGCCGTTCCGCCACCGATGGCGGAACCGTTCGTCCGCGTTCGCCACGAGGGGCCGGCCGTGTCCGAAGCAGGCCGTCGCGAAGTCGAGTTCGGCGAGCCGACGCAGGCTTGCGAGGCCCTGCGTGCGGTCCTCGTAGCCGAGGGGGTGGCGCAGGCCGAGAAGGTTGGCGCAGGCGTCCGCGACGAACAGCACGCCGCGGGAACGCCAGTGCAGTGCGACCTGGCCGGCGCAATGGCCGGGGGCATGGACGACGCTCAGGCCCCCGGCGATGGGCAGGACATCCCCGTCCCCGACGGGAGCGTCGATCCGCACCGGATCGACGTCGGGCTTCGACAGCGACAGAAGCACGAAGAGGCCCCGCATCAGCGGGTCGGGGGCCGGCTCCAGGGGGCGGTTCTCGATACGTCCCTCGGCGATCGGCACGTCGAGGCGGTGCATGTATGTCCGCGCACCCGTGGCCGTCACCAGGGCGGCGGCCGAGCCGACATGGTCGGGATGGGCGTGGGTGAGAACGATGTGCCTGAGGTCGGTCGGACGGCGTCCGAGGCCCTCGACGGCTGACAGGATGGCCCCGGTTTGACCGGGGAAGCCGGTGTCGATCAGGGCGAGCTCACGCCCGTCTTCGATCAGGTAGGCGTTGACCCCTCCAAGGTCGAGCCGGTGCAGGCCGGCCGCGACCCTGGAGACCTTGGCTTGCCTACGCATCGCCACCGACCGTCCGGCAATAGGCGGCAAGGCGCTCGGGACGGGTCGCGTCGCACCGGAAGGCGATGTGCCCGTCCGGACGAACCAGGACCAGCGTCGGCTTGCCATCCAGCCCGTAGGCGCGGTGGGCGACACCGTCGAGGTCGCGCAGGAAAGGCTCCCCGTCGATCCCACCCGCGTCGTGGCCGGGTTCCGCGAGCACCCGCAGCGGCCTGATCCATGGCCAGGGCGACGCCAGCGCGGCGGCCCGTGCGAGACCGGCGTGCGCCTCCGTCTCGCGCCCGTCGAACATCAGCAGCCGCCAGCCCCAGCTCATCCCGTCCGGGTTGTAGATCCAATCGAAGAGTTGGGTGTCGGCTCCGTCCGAGGACACGAGGCGGGCGTCGGGCGCCCGCGCGCCGGCCGGGACGGCCTTGCCGACCAGCGGCAGCGTGCCCGGGCCGTGGTCCTCGCTCAGGGGACTGTCAGGGTAGGCGACGCTGAGCTGCGTCAGGTCCATTCCTCCGAACACCCGCTCGGCCAAGTTCGGCACCAGGCTGGCGACCGCCCCGACCGCCACGTCCGCAAGATGGCTCCGATACATCAGCTGCTTGAAGCCACGCACCTGCTCGTCGCCGAGTTCCGCATGCGCGCCCTGACGTTCCGGTCCGTAGCTGTCGAGGACCGCGGGCCCGGCCGCGCCGGCGAGCGTCATCGCCAGCCGCCAGCCGAGGCCGACGGCGTCGACCATGCCCGCGTTCATGCCCTGCCCGCCGATGGGCAGCGTGGTGTGGCCGGCATCGCCGGCGAGATAGACCCGTCCGACCCCGTAGCCGGGGGCGACGCCGTGCTCGAACTTGCCGTGGCTGGCCCAGACCATGCCGGACATCTCGAAGGTCGGGTCGCCCAGGACCTCGCGGGCGCGGGCGACCATCTCGTCCAGCGTCGGGTCGCGGTCGGGAACCAGCTTCTCATCCTCGATGAAGAACAGCCGGTGGACGCCTTCCCAGACCGGCATCACGCCGGCGAGGCCGCCGGGGTAGAGGAAGAACCAGGCTTGGTCGAAGGTCGTGGAGCGCTGCCAACTGAGGCGCGCATCGACCTGCCGCGTCGCCCGGTCCGGCATCGGCTCGGTCTCGAAGTCGAGTCCGACCGCCTTGCGCACCGTTCCCTTCACGCCGTCGGCCCCGACGAGGTAGCGGCAGCGAAGGCGCTCGGAGCGACGGTCGTCGCCCGTCCGTTCGACCGTAACCGAGACGCCGTCGTCATCGGCGGCGATGTCCCGGATCTCACACCCGCGCTCGACCGGGATGCCGCGGGTGTCGAGCACCGCCGTGAGCTCTTCCTCGATCACGCCCTGGCTGTTGAACAGGCACGCCTCGAACGGGCTGCCCGAACCCCGGAGGTCGACGCGCGCCAAGGGCTTGCCGTCGAGCAGGATCTGGTGGTCGAGCGACGGGTAGGACTTCGCCGCGATGACGTCGAGGACGCCTATCGACTGAAGCAGCTCCTGAACGCGCGCGACGATGTCGTGGCCTTTCGAGTCCTGTGACGGACCCGGCTTGCGCTCGAAGATGCGGAAGCGGACACCGTGGTGCGCCAGGGCGCAGGCCAGCGTCAGACCGACGGGACCAGCCCCGGCGATGGCGACGTCGGTATCGTATCGGGATTGCGACATCGCCCCGGCCATCATGCTTCCTCCGCCGTTTCGTCGTCGATCCGCGCGTCGTGGATTTGCGCGAGGAGCGCCTGCAGCAGATCCGCCGCGGCGGTGATGCGTTCGGCATCGTGGTCGCGCACCAAGCCCTCGCCCCAGGCCACCTGACGCTCCATCGCCGCGCCGAAGGCGTGCTCTCCCGCGGCTGTGGGCACGACGAGGTGGGCCCGTTGATGGTGCGGGTTGGGGGCAAGCCGCACGAAGCCCGCAGCCTCCAACTCCCTGACCGTAGTGCGCACGGTCTGCCGGGTCAGGCCCATGTTGCGCGCGATGGAGGCGACCGTGAGCGGCACCGGCGCGGCGGCGGCCGCGCCCAGCACCTGCCAGCGGGCGCTCGTCAGCCCGAGGTCGGACACGAGACGGTCACCCTTGGCGATGAGCGCGCCGTTCAAGCGGAAAATGCTGATGACGAGCCTTTGGAACGGGTCGTCGGGCAGGGACTGGAGACCAATCATGGCAGCTATCTAACATGTTGACAGAAAGCTGTCAACATGTTCGACGAGGCGGGGCGGCGGGCGCTTATCGGTCGCCCGGCGTCCTGATCCAGACACCGTGGCGCGACACCTTCCGCGCTGCCGGGACCGGACGGACCGCAGCGCAATGACAACCATCAAAGGGTCGAGCCGTCTTGAGCGATGAAAGAATGACCAAGCCCAGCCTCGACCGTCGGCGGTTCGGCGCCCTGCTTGCCGGCACCCTCGCGGCGAGCGCCGTCCCGGGCGCCGTCGCCCCGGCGCGGGCGAAGGCGGAGGACGTCCGCAACGCCGATTTCGACTGGGTCGATGTGGTCCGGGACCGATCCGTACCAGCACGCCTGTACTGGCCGGCGTCGGGATTGCCGGCGCGTCCGGTGCCCCTGATCGTGTTCTCGCACGGTCTCGGCCAGTCACGCACGGGATACAGCTATCTTGGGCGGCACTGGGCCGCCAATGGCTATGCGAGCCTTCACGTGCAGCACGTTGGAAGCGACCGCACCGTCTGGACGGGAAACCCGTTCGAAATCCTCGACCGGCTGAACGATGCGGCGAACGAACGGGAGGCCATCGCGCGGGCTGCGGACTTGAGCTTCGCGCTCGACCGCATCCTGGATGCCGGCCAGAGCGCTTTCGCTGGCTCCATCGACCGTGGACGCATCGCCGCCGCCGGGCATTCCTACGGGGCGAACACCACCCTGCTGATCGCAGGCGCGCGCGTCGTCCGCGATGGTCGGCCCCTCGACCGCCGGGACGCCCGGTTCAAGGCCGGGATCGTGATCTCGGCGCCGCCCTTCTACGGAGAACGCGACCTTCGGTCCGTTCTCGCCTCCGTCACCATCCCGACCTTCCACGTGACGGCGACCGAGGACGAGATCCAGCTTCCCGGGCGGTACTCGTCCGTGCAGGACCGCCTCGACGTGTTCGAGGCGGTAGAGTCCCCGAGGAAGGCACTGGCCGTCTTCCGGGGCGGGTCGCACAGCATCTTCACCGACCGTCCCCTGACCGGCGGTGCCACGCTCAACCCGCAGGTGAAACAGGCGACCGCGGAAGGTACCCTGGCCTTCCTCGACTTGGCACTCGGCGGCGAAGAGGCATCTCTGGTGGCCTGGAGCGAGAGCTGGCGGTCGATCCTCGCCGTCGCCCCGTCGCCATTCGCCATGCCGCCTGCGCTGCATCGGCAACCCGCAAGACGGGTTATCTGATACGGCCGAGAAAGAGAGGCCGGCGCCTGTCAGGGTTTCTGACGTAAGGGGCCTTCGTCTCCCGCCACGGTGGACGAGGGCCGGCAAGTTCCGGACGGGCGCCATCCCGCATTCACCGCCACGTTCGCTTAGGTCTCGGTGCCTCTCATGCTTGCGGTGGCAGCCCTTCTACGGCAGCGGGTTTTGGCCTGACGGGGATGCATCTCGCCGCTCATAGCCAGATCAAGCGTACTCGTGGGGGGATACGCGCTGATCTAACTGCGCCCGGTCTCCCGAGCCGTGGGTGTCCTGTGTGGCGGCTTGGGCTGGCAGCCGAACCTAGCGTCCCATAAAATGCGGACCTGTAGGCGTGTTTGCATCAGGAGACAGAGCAGTCGGACGCCATGTGAAGCTGTCGCCTGCAGGCTGACGAGCATCAAGGCGCCAGCCGCGACGCGACGCCAAAGCAGATGAAACATCCGGCGGCGCTCGAGGATCGTCCGCAGGTCCTCAACCTGCTCGACAGCACCTCACGACCGGCCACCGTCGCGTCGGGCCTCAGGGCGACAAAGCCACCGACCAGAAAAGGGAGAGAAGGGCTCAAAGAGTGCCTGTGAGCGGACGTGCAACCGCGTGATCTCATGGTGGCCGTCAACTATCGACCGGCGCGCCCAAGCGATCTCGATCGTTCAGGTTCGACGCGCAACAATCTTAGCGTTCGACCATTTTATCAGTGCGATATTTTTAAATGTAACTGCCAGGCTTGTGAAATATCATTAACGCTCGTGCGCGATAGCCTGCAATTCTACCCCAGCGGTCAGGTATCGGCGGTGGCTTCCTACGTCTGGTAGCAAGCGTGTGTGATACGCGCCGAGGTACCATCGTCCTTACTCCGCCCTTGCGCAGTTCCCCGCAGGATCTCATGGC